>JAVWVS010000005.1:0-96402 GCA_036666555.1 Lachnospiraceae bacterium
GCTATGAAGCAGTGTCAGTAAGTACAATTGCAAATGAACTTGGAATGACAAAAAGTGCTTTATACAAGCATTACAAGAACAAAAGAGATATTTTCGATCATATTTTGGAGCGAATGAGTCAAATGGATGTTGAACGTGCAAAGGAATATGATATGCCTGAAGGAACCGTGGAAGAAATGGGAGAAGTATATGATCGTACGGCGATTGAAAACATTAAAGTATATACCGAAGCTCAGTTCCGCTATTGGACGGAGGAGGAATTCTCATCTGGTTTCCGTAAGATGCTGACCTTGGAGCAATATCGAAATTCAGAGATGTCTCAGTTGTATCAGCAATACTTTGTAGCAGGTCCCCTACAATATCTGGAGGATTTGTTTGACAGAATAGCGAATAGCTCTGAAAATGCAAGGCTGCTTGCTCTGCATTTTTATGCACCTGTTTTTACTCTGTATAGTCTTTATGATGGCGCAATCGACAAAGAGCCTATTTTTGCTATACTACAAAAACATATCGAAAAGATGAATCAAGGAGGATAATATTATGAAATATCTACGCAGTGAAAAATATAATACCCCCAAATTACAGGCGAAAATCATGGGGCCAAACCCATTAAAACTACAGGAGGAATTGCTAAAGAATCACAAAATTCCAAACAAATCCACCGTGTGTGACCTTGGTAGTGGTCAAGGACTTACAAGTGTATTTTTAGCAAAAGAGTATGGATTTTGTGTATATGCTACTGACCTTTGGAGCAATCCAGAGGAAAACCAAAAGTTTTTCGAGGAAATGGGTCTTGATTCTACGCAAATTGTTCCCGTAAAGGCAGATGCCACAATCTGCCCTTTGAAAAAGATTGCCATGATAATTTACCACCAGCGTTACTGCTTTCATGGACTCCGGAGCAACTCGACTATATGCACGATGTGATTTACTGGACAAACATGATGGAACAAACGGAGGGGATTCATATTCTTTCAGTTCATGAAATGGAAAGCAATGACGAGGTCTGGAGTGATTGGCTAGAGCAAGACAATGAATACGCCATAAATGACAGAAAGTCAATGGAAGCCGGTGCTGGGAAGTATCTTAGCTTTATCGCAATGATCTTGCAGAAAAAATAAATTTGCCTTTGACACCATCCACATGCAAGCCCTTTATAAAGTGGCTTTCTTTGTATTGCAGGCAAAGGTTACGGAAAGTAGCTGGTAGATTTTATCTGCAGCCACTATGCTTCAAAATACGCCACCATGCTGACCATTCCATTCTATCAGAGTTGTGGATATGATCTATCTTTCCAAAGAGTTATAAAACTATTGATAATCAATATAAAAACCGGATTATTTTCTAAATAAGAGGTTGATCAGTGCTATGATCATGATAGGTGTACCGATAAAAAATAGGCCACAGATAAACCTTACCGAAAACGAAGCGATAGAGTCTATTAACCCAAAACCGATACAGGCTGTAGCAATACCAAATATCATTGTAATTATACTTAATAAAACTTTTCCTTTTTTGCTCATTCTTGTGTCCTCCATTCTTGTCATCATTTACATATTGTATCACATAAATATAAGTTCAGCCAAAGACAGCTCCGCAGTCATTCCTACCGCATCAAATAACAGGCAGTAAAAGACAAAAATGGGATAAGAGAGAAATCCAAAAAAAGAGCGTAACAATAGAGCATAGCGAGCCAACCACTACAATCTGTCCTGCCAATTCATCATCTGCTTGCATCTGCTGTGCCATTGTAAAACTGCTCACTGCCGTAGGACTGGCAAACATGGCAAGCAGTGCGCCCAACTCCACGCCACGAAAACCCAAAGCGATGGACAGCGAAACAAAGCACAGAGGGATTAGAACCAATCGACCGCTGACCGCAGCAAAAATGTGCTTAAGATTTGGCTGCAAACGAGAAAATGTAAAGGACCCACCCAAAATAATCAGTGCTAAAGGGGTAGCAATCTTGGAAATGTCGCGCACGGTCTGCTCAAGAATGAGGGGCAATCGGATGCCGCTGAGTAAAAAAGCAAAGGCAGCTGCCGCACCTAAAATCAATGGATTTTTAATGATACCTATCAGAATCCGCTTGATATCTACCTTGCTACCCTGGAAAATTTCCAGAGCAACTACCGAGAGCAGATTAAACAGGGGAATAACAAACGCAATCAGGACAGCGGTTGTTCCGGTCTTGGATGCACCAAATAACGAGGCCGCCATGGGTAGCCCGAACAGAATATAATTGCTGCGAAAAATTCCCTGTATCATTACGCCACGCCGTAGATTGCTTTTTTCAAAGTGTGGAACCAGAAGTAGGAGTACAGCAAACATTGTCAATACGCATAGGACTGCAAAAATGACAAGACGTGGCTGAAAGGAGACAGAGAAGTCGCTATCATACACATTCATAAACAAAATGGTTGGAAGAAATACGCTAAAACAAAGTTTGTTGAGCTGGCGTAGGAAATCTTCGGTAAATAGTCCGATTTTGCGCAAAAAATAACCAAGTGCCATCATCAAAAATAGAGGACAAACTACTGAAAATGCCAGTGAAAAGCTATTCATAGCTGCACAGCTCAATTAAATTTCCATCTGGATCACGCAGATAAATGGAGCGCATCTCACCCTTTACACCGTGTCGTGTCACAACACCAAGTTCTATGCTGATTCCGCACTCCATCAGTTTTTCTCTGCACAACGCAAGAGTATCATCAATCTCGAAGCAAAAATCGGCGCTCCCAGTCTGTACATGGAAAGCCTTAGGTTCAAGCTCATGCCCTTTCAAATGGACATTGATTTTGAAATCCCCAGAAAACAGCTCCCAACGCCCTCCTGCATCCTGTGCTTGAAAGCCAAGTGCCTCATAAAAAGCAATGCAGGCGGGCAGGTTGGAAGTGGTGATGACCATGTGGTCAACCTTACGAATCATTTGGACACCTCCTCATGAAGATATAAGCCTTTTAGGGTATACTGGGACAGAATATGTCCGTCCATTTTGCGGTGCAGTTCATTAAATAAGAAGCCGTTGTTCAAATCAAGCAGACTGTCCAGTGCATATACGTGAAGCTCATACAGGTGCGGTGCATCAGGGGGACACATGCCACCATAGAAGCTGGAAAGCTCTACGCTCTGTCCGCCACCTTGCATACTTGTCCAACTGTTTGCACCTTGCACGAAGTCAGTTGCGGTTTGGCTCTCATTTTCCAAAAGCTCAGTGCGGGTGATGTTGGCTGCTAGCCAGTGAATCCACGCAAATCCGCCACTGACGGGATAGGCATCCTTATCCTCTAATACCAATGCATAACAAACGGTTCCCACAGGTGCATCTTCAATCCGAACCGGAATGGAACAGGTGGGGATTCCGCCCTCGCTAAAATTTGTTCCACGTTTTCCGTACTTATCGTTGAATACACCGTCCACGATTCCACTACTATAAACTTTCATAAAAAATCCTCCTATCCTTGTATTTGATGATTTTAGTATATAACTGTAGGGTTCACTTGTAAATTACCCACTTTTTTGTGGGTACTGTGAAATAGAAAAAGGGGCTGATCATAAGATAACACCTTTTTCCCGCAGAACATCTTCCATATTATTCTCCAACATATAATCAATGCCCACAGACTGCATGATTTCCAATGCCTCGAGCATCTTCCGCCCGCGTTCCTCCGTGAGGAAATACTCTACGTGCAGAGGAAAGCCTTCGTGGGTTTTTTTGTCCACGAGACCGAACATAATCAATTCTTTCAGCTGCTCAAGCAGCATCTTTTGCGTGATACCCTCGATATCTTTTTCCAGCTTGGCAAGGGAGGTATGTCCCAGCCGAAGCCTCCATAAAATAATGGTTTTCCATTTTCCTTTAATCATGTCATGAGTGAGTTCCAATGGACAAGTGTACTTTTTCCGAAGCAGCATGGAAAACACCTCCTTTTATCTTACTTTGATAGGTTGATTATACCATAGAGAAAGTGAAAATCCTATTCAGTTGTTAAAGAAATAGGATTTTCAAAGATTGACAAGAGGGTTGCTTTATACTATAATGAACGTTGTTCAATATAGGAAAGAAGGTGAAGAAAATTAATAAAATCGTCACGTCTAGGGAAGCAATTTTAAAAACGTGCAGGGAATTGGCAGCGGAGCAAGGACTGCAGTCTCTGAATATGCGGGCGGTAGCACAAAAAAGTCATGTTTCCATTGGATCAATTTATAACTATTTCCCATCGAAAGAGGAGTTGATTGCCGCCACGATACAAGAGGTGTGGCACGAAATTTTTCATATGGGTAAAGTGTGTAAAGAAGGAACTCCGTTTTCGGAATATGTGGAGGAAATCTTTCGAAATGTGCAAGAGGGTGCAGCCAGATACCCTACTTTTTTTACATCCCACTCTTTGAGTTTTGCAAATGCGGAAAAAGGAAAAGCCAAGCAAGTGATGGAAGAGTATGTTACCCATATGAAAGTAGGACTTTTGAAAACGTTGCAAAACGATAAAAAGGTGAGGGAAAATGCATTTTCAACAGAGTTTACACAATCTGAGTTTGTGGGATTTGTTTTCACCAGCTTGATTTCGTTGCTGATGAATCAGGAAAGTTCCTGCAAAATATTAATAGAAATGATTAAGCGTTCTATTTATGAAGCAAATAGTTAGATAAAGTTCAACTGGAAAGGGGACTAATGATTATGAAGAAATTAATTAATACCGCTTTTATGTATGCCATTGCAGCTATTGTCTGCGGCGTGTTTTACAGGGAATTTACAAAATTTATGTCTTTTACGGGACGTACCACCTTGGCGTTCACACATTTGCACCTATTTGTATTAGGCACGGGAGTCTTTCTGATTCTTGCATTATTTAGTATGCAGACAGACATACTGGAACAAAAAAAGTTCCGCATGTTTTTTGCGACATACAACATTGGACTGCCGTTGATGGTGGTGATGTTTTTCGTCCGGGGAATTTTGCAGGTGTTGGAAACTCCTTTAACAAAAGGAATGAATGCAGCTATTTCCGGTATGGCAGGAATGACTCACATCATTTTAACGGTTGCGATTGTACTATTATTTCTGAGTCTGAAACAAGTATCCATTACACAAATAACGGGGGCACATTTTGGATAAAATATCGTTTGTTTTTGCATGAACATATGGTATACTAAAGTGATATTGCAACTTAAAGGAGAACAAGATTATGTGTGGATTTACAGGATTTGTCGGAAAAGTCGACCATCCGGAGCAAGTGCTTGAGAACATGATGAATACCATCGTGCACCGTGGACCGGATAGTGAGGGGAAATTTTTAGACGAAGAGGCAGCACTTGGGTTTCGCCGTCTTAGTATTATAGATATATCAGCTACCGGGGATCAACCACTATATAATGAGGATCGTTCCAAAGTCCTTACATTTAACGGAGAGATTTATAATTATCAGGAACTGAGAGAAGAACTGATTGCTGCAGGGCACGTATTTGCGTCCAATACCGATTCCGAAACTCTTCTTCATGGATACGAAGAGTGGGGCGAAAAATTGGTAGAACGTCTTCGCGGTATGTTTGCATTTGTAATCTGGGACCAAAAAGCGAAAAAATTATTTGGTGCCAGAGATATTTTTGGTATCAAACCATTTTACTTTGCAAAAATGAATGGAAGTTTTTTGTTTGGCTCGGAGATTAAGACATTTATGGAACACCCACATTTTAACAAAGAATTTCGAAAAGAAGCATTGGGCAATTATCTGTCTTTTCAATTTGTACCAACGAATGAAACGTTTTTTAAAGGCGTATACTGCTTGCAACCGGGACACAGTTTTGCGTATGAGAATGGCAAGATGAGCATTAGACGATATTTCGAACCTCATTTTACAGGAGATACGAAGAAGCCCTTTGAAGAAATTGTAGATGAAATCGAACAGACCATGAAAGAATCTGTGGAAAAGCACAAGATTAGTGATGTAGAAGTTGCATCCTACCTGTCAAGTGGCGTGGATTCCAGCTATCTTACCTATTTAGCGCAAGTGGATCACACCTTTACGGTGGGATTTGGAGAAGAAAAGTACAGTGAAATCAAAGATGCAAAAGAATTTGCCGAAAGTATTCATATGGAAAATGACAGCAAGATTATTGAACCGGAGGAGTACTGGGACAAATTATCGGATATTCAATATTATATGGACGAACCGGTTGCAGATCCGGCAGCCATTGCACTTTATTTTTTAAGTCAGGAAGCTGCTAAAAAAGTCAAGGTGGTACTTTCGGGAGAAGGCTCTGATGAGCTGTTTGGCGGTTACAATATCTATTGTGAACCACTGGAGCATACGGCATTTAATAAAATCCCTATGTGGCTTCGGAGAGGACTTGGTAAATTTGCAGAGAATTGTCTTCCTAGAGAGATGAAGGGACGAGGATTTTTGATGCGTCATGGAAAAACACTGGAAGAACGATATTTTGCAAATGCAACGAATATTTTCACCGAAAAAGAAGCGAACAAATTAATTAAGACCGGAAGTGAGCCGGGAATTCGCAAAGTAACAGCACCACTTTACAACAGAGTAAAAGGGAAAGATCCGGTTACAAAGATGCAATACGTGGATCTACATTTGTGGCTGGTACATGATATCTTAATGAAGGGTGATAAGATGGGGATGGCTAATTCTTTAGAGGTAAGAGTGCCATTTTTAGACAAGAAAGTACTGGAACTTGCAGAAACACTTCCACTTCATTATAAAGTGCGTGCACCCAAGACAAAGGTAGCGCTTCGTGCAGCAGCGGATAAGGTGATTCGAAAGAAAACGGCAGAGAAAAAGAAATTGGGATTTCCAATACCCATAAGGGTGTGGTTAAGAGAAGAAAAATATTATCAGATTGTGAAAGAACAGTTTGTGTCCAAAGCAGCCCAAGAATTTTTTGACATCAAGTATTTGAACAAGCTGTTGGAGGAGCACAAAGAAGGAAAATATGACAATAGTCGAAAAATATGGACGGTATATATTTTCCTGTTATGGTACGATCGTTTCTTTGGGCATGGGAAGCCGGTACATCCGGTCATGAATCAGCAATAATCAGTAATCAGTGGGAGTATAAGAATGCAGGTTGCAAGGGGCAGAAAGAGGCCAAGAAAAAGAAAGACAATTCAATATTTTGATTATAGCCTATTGGCAATCGTTATTTTTTTAGTGTGTTTTGGACTTGTCATGCTATATAGTACCAGTTCTTATAGCGCACAGATAGAAAATGGCGATAGCATGTTCTATTTAAAGAGGCAAGGACTGATTAGTTTTTTTAGTTTTGGAGTCATGTGGATTGTTTCAAAAGTGGATTATCATGTGTACGCAAGATATGCGAAAGCAATTTATATGCTGGCTATAGTTCTGATGGTATTGGTGCAGACCCCGTTGGGAATTGAAAATTATGGGGCGAGGCGGTGGCTTAGTATTCCGGGAACCGGGCAGCAGATTCAGCCCTCTGAGATGGCGAAAATAGCAGTCATCTTATTTATTCCGGTATTGATTTGCAAGATGGGGAAAGAAATCAGAACCTTACAGGGAATCGGGAAAATTCTTCTGTGGGGTGGAATTGCAGCTGGATGTGTGTTTTTTTTGACAGATAACTTAAGTACAGCGATTATCGTTATGGGCATTACCTGTATTATGATATTTGTGGTACATCCTAAGACCGCACCGTTTGTCAAACTGGTGGCAGTGGGCTCGGTGTTACTGTTTATTGGAATACAATTTATGGCGGCGGTGATGACGACCAGTGAAAACTTCCGACTTCGAAGAATTCTTGTATGGCTAGAACCGGAAAAATATGCTTCTTCCGGAGGATTTCAGATTATGCAGGCTTTATATGCTATTGGCTCAGGGGGATTTTTTGGAAAAGGTCTGGGTGGCAGCGTCCAAAAAATGATTATTCCGGAAGTGCAAAATGATATGATCCTTTCCATTATCTGTGAAGAACTGGGGATATTTGGGGCAATGATTGTATTGATTTTATTTGGTATGTTGTTGTACCGACTTTTATTTATTGCACAAAATGCGCCGGATTTATATGGCTCATTGATCGTAACGGGAATTTTTACCCACATTGCACTTCAAGTTATATTTAATGTGGCAGTTGTGTTAAATGTGATTCCGACTACAGGAATTACCTTACCCTTTGTTAGTTATGGAGGGACTTCGGTGCTGTTTTTAATGGTAGAAATCGGAATTGCACTGGGAATTTCGCGAACAATTAAGTTCGAACAATGATGGCTAAAAACATAAAAAATACTTTTCATTCTCAAAAGAATATGTTATCATAAAGTATGTAGTATCAAAAACTACATATTATAGAAACAAATAACATGCCTTTGCGCATTGGGAGGAAATGAGAATGAGTTATAAAGTAATTGTAGATAGCTGTGGAGAATTAACAGAAGAGATGAAACAATCCGGGAATTTCGAAACTGCTTCATTAACCCTTCTGGTAGAGGGACATAGTATTATAGATGATGAGACGTTTAATCAAGCTGATTTTATTAAAAGAGTGGCGGAAAGCCCAGAATGTCCGAAGTCTTCTTGCCCATCTCCTGAAAGATATATGCAGGGGTATCGGTGTGAGGCGGAGCGTGTGTATGCGGTGACTTTATCCGGAGAGTTAAGTGGCTCTTATAATAGCGCGGTATTAGGAAAGAATCTATATGAAGAAGAATATGGAAAAAAGGATATTTATGTCTTTAATTCCCGCACAGCTTCGGTTGGAGAAACTTTAATTGGAATGAAAATCGTTGCCTGTGAAGAAGCAGGAATGACATTTCAAGAAGTAGTCGATACAGTAGAAAAATATATTGCTGATCAGAAGACTTATTTTGTGTTGGAAAGTTTAGATACGCTTCGTAAAAATGGAAGATTGACAGGATTAAAAGCATTGGTGGCCAGTGCATTGAATATTAAACCGGTAATGGGTTCTACCGAAAAGGGAACGATTTGTCAACTGGGTCAGGCCAGAGGCGTGAAGAAAGCTCTAACGAAGATGGTGGATAGTGCCATTGCAGAGGTAGTGAATCCGGGAGAAAAGTATTTGGGAATCGCTCAGTGCAATTGTCCGGAAAGAGCACAACTAGTGAAACAGATGGTGGAAGAAAAAACAGAAGTAAAAGGAGTCGTCATAGTGGAAACACGAGGTGTTAGTACTATGTATGCGAATGATGGGGGTATTATTCTCATTATATAATTTTGTGGAAGGTTTGATAAGGAGGAAAAGGAAATGAGCCAGGAAAAAGTAGATCGCTATAAAGAGGAAAAAGCGAGACGAAAAGAAATTATGAAAAAAGAAAGAAGGAAACATTTGATTCGTCAGTGCATTATCTGCGTGGCAGTGTTGGGACTTTTTGGATGGATGGGATATTCTGCATATGCCATTCACGAAGATAAAAAACCGAGACAAGTAGCAGATGTGGATTATACGGCATTCCAAGAATATCTAACCGGAATTGGCGGAGCAACAGCAAAATAAAGTGTGGAAACCGAATCAAAAGAGTATCACAATGGACGAAGAAACGCCATTGGTGATACTCTTTTTTGTTGCATTCCAGTAGGAATCCATAAAATTATGGCATCCACCACAATTCCCCACGAAAATTGGGAAACAGCGGAAAATGTGGGAAAATGTAAAGGGGATACAATATCGGTAAAAATAAAAAAACTTAAAATAAGTATTGAAAATAGGGCGGAAGTGGGGTACAATAGTTGCAAGTGGTAGAAAGTGGTGAAAAGTGGTACGAAATGGTAGAGAAGTGGCAGACCATTTTGGAAAGGTGATACATATGTTGAACGGTGAGTTTACACACAGTATTGATACGAAAGGCAGATTAATCATCCCATCAAAGTTTCGTGAAGAACTCGGAGAGAAGTTCATGATAACGAAGGGAATGGATGGTTGTTTGTTCGTGTACCCAACCGACGAATGGAAAGCCTTTGAAGAAAAACTAAGAACCTTACCACTCACGAATAAAGACGCCAGAGTATTCAAACGTTTCTTTTTGGGAAGCGCAGTGGATGGTGATCTCGACAAACAAGGAAGAGTATTAATTTCTTCTGCTCTTCGCAGTTTTGCAGGACTGGATAAAGAAGTTGTTTTGGTCGGAGTACTGGACAAAGTTGAAATCTGGAACAAAGCAAAATGGGATGAAACGAATGCTGTTGTGGAAAACAATATGGATGACATTGCAGGTCACATGGAAGAACTTGGACTTAGCATCTAGTCTTTGAGAGTTAAATGGAGGAGACATGGAATTCAAACACACATCAGTATTACTAGAAGAGACAGTAAATGGCCTAAATATCAAGCCGGACGGGATTTATGTAGATGGAACGCTTGGTGGAGGCGGACATGCCTTTGAGGTATGCAAGCAGTTAAGCAACAAGGGGAGTTTTATAGGAATAGATCAGGATGCGGCCGCAATAGAAGCGGCAAGCGACCGATTAAGCGGCTTCGGGGAGAGAGTTACAATAATTAGGAGCAATTATTGTGATATGAAGCAGCAGCTCCAAAAGATAGGCATTGACAAAGTAGATGGGATAGTGCTTGATTTGGGCGTATCATCGTATCAACTGGATACGGCAGAACGAGGATTTTCTTATCGCGTAGATGCACCTCTGGATATGAGGATGGACATGCGTCAAGAGATGACCGCCAGAGACATCGTCAATGACTATAGTGAGATGGACCTTTTTCGCATTATTAGAGATTATGGTGAGGACAAGTTTGCAAAGAACATTGCAAAGCACATCGTAATAGAACGCGAAAAAGGTTCCATTGATACTACAGAACAATTAATTGAGATTATAAGACATGCCATTCCCATGAAAGTTCAAAAAACAGGTGGACATCCTGCCAAGAGAACCTTTCAAGCAATCCGGATTGAGCTAAACCAAGAACTGGTAGTGCTGAGAGATTCATTGGATGACATGATTGATTTACTAAATATAGGTGGAAGATTGTGCATCATTACTTTTCATTCGTTAGAGGACAGGCTAGTCAAAAGTGCATTTCGTAAAAACGAAAACCCATGTACTTGCCCCAGTAATTTTCCGGTATGTGTATGCGGAAAAGTTTCCAAAGGAAAAGCAGTTACAAGAAAACCAATTTTACCAAGCGAAGAGGAACAAGAGCAAAATAGTCGTTCAAAAAGTGCAAAACTTCGTATTTTTGAACACATATAACAATAGGGAATGATTGAGAAAAGGGGTAAAGGGGTATGGCAGCATTAAACAGACAAACTTATATGTATGGCAATGCAGCAACACAGCCGGAGATTGCGCCCAGACGATGGGAAGAAGCAGAACCATTACAGCCGAAAAAAGTCAGCAAACAAGTGCGCCGTAATCGAAAAAAGGCAATGCGTATTAATTCAGGGTATGTAGTATTTTTGACGGTGGCAGCAGTACTTGCGCTGGTTGTGTGTGTCAATTATCTGCATTTACAATCCGAGATGGTAGGTCATTCCAAACAAATTACTGTTTTACAGCAGGAACTTTCCAGTATGAAAGAAGAAAATAATACAAAATACAGTGCGGTGATGAATTCAGTAAGCTTAGAAGATGTAAGGAATAAGGCAATAAATGAGTTGGGAATGGTACATGTGACTCCGGAACAGATTGTGAGTTATCAAAATCGATCAGGTGATGATGTAAAGCAATATGAAGGAATTCCTAAAAGTGGAGTGCTTGCAAGTTCCAGAAGAATAGAAAAATAAAGGTGATTAAATGCCGGGAAAAAAAAGAAAAGGATCATTTAAATTTTTAAGACAAAAATTTCCTAAAAAAATGCAAAAAAAGCTAGTAATGCTCTTTGTGGCTATTATACTAGCTTTTATTTTCTTGATAGGAAAAATCACATATATTAATGCCGCAAAAGGGGATCATTACACAAAAGTAGTATTAGATCAACAACAGTATAACAGCCGTATCATACCGTTTAAACGTGGCGATATTACAGATCGAAACGGAACTAAAATGGCTACCAGTGAGCGAGTATATAATGTCATATTAGATGCAAAGGTGATGCTGTCCAGCAAGAAAAATGTAGAGCCAACCAAGGAAGTGCTAAAGGAGTGCTTTGCAATTGAAAACAAGGCGGTAGAAGAGGTAATTAAGAACAGCCCATCCAGTCGCTATAATATTTTGCTCAAAGGAATTTCTTATGAGCAATCACAGAAGTTTGAAAAAATGGCAGCAGATGATAAAAAATATCCCAATTTGGCGGGTGTGTGGCTGGAAGAAGATTATATAAGAAAATACCCTTATAATACGCTGGCCAGTGATGCTGTTGGATTTACCGTATCGGGAAACGTGGGAAACAGTGGGATTGAAAATTCTTACAATACGATTTTAAATGGAACGGACGGACGTGAATATGGGTATTTAGATACCGATGCATCTTTGGAACGAACGGTGAAAGAAGCAACCAATGGAAACACAATTGTATCCACGATAGATGTCAACGTGCAAAAGATGGTAGAAGACCGTGTGAATGCATTTAATGACGCACACCGCGGGGAAGCGCATCCGGGAGAGGGAAGCGCGAATACAGGGGTCATTGTGATGAAGCCCAATACGGGTGAGGTTATAGCTATGGCAGGTTCTCCAAATTTTGACTTGAATAATCCCAGAGATTTAAGTAAGTATTATTCGGAAGAACAGCTTGCAGCAATGACGGATGAAGAGAAGTTGAACGCACTGAATTCTTTGTGGAAAAATTTTTGTGTCAGTGATACCTTTGAACCCGGTTCTACGGCGAAGCCATTTACCGTGTCAGCGGGATTGGAAAGTGGAAAAATAACAGGGGAAGAATCTTACTATTGTGGAGGTTCTTTACATGTAGGGGATTATGACATTAACTGTCATTTGACCAGTGGTCATGGTATGCAAACCGTTAGTGAAGCGATTTCCAATTCTTGTAATGTGGCTTTGATGCAGATTGGTGAGGCCATTGGAATTGAAGATTTTTGTAAATACCAGCATATTTTTGGCTTTGGAGAATATACAGGAATTGATCTCCCGGGGGAGGCGTTGACTGCCGGTCTTTTGTATAACAAAGACAATATGCAGGCTACAGATTTGGCGGCCAATTCGTTCGGACAAAGTTTCAATGTATCTATGATTCAGCTGGCATCTGCTTTTAGTTCGCTGGTGAATGGAGGAGATTATTATAAACCTCATATAGTGAAACAAATTCAGGATGAAAGCGGAAATGTCATTGAAAATAAAGAACCGGTACTAGTGAAGAAAACGGTTTCTAAAGAAACCAGTGTGAAAATCAAAGATTATATGCGTCAAGTAGTCGCTATTGGAACAGGAAAAGGAATGGCGGTGGAAGGCTATGATATTGGAGGAAAAACCGGAACGGCAGAAAAGCTGCCCCGTGGAAATGGAAAATACGTACTGTCTTTTGTTGGATATGCACCTCAGGAGAATCCGGAAGTGGTTATATACGTAGTAATTGATGAGCCAAATGTAGGAAATCAGTCTAGCAGTTCCTATATAGCAGAATTATCTCAGCAAATTATGTCCGATATTTTTCCTTATATGAATATTACAAAAGTAGGAGAAGAACCTGCCGCAGATACAGAAGAAAGTCAAGAGTAAATGAATAACCTTACAAAAGTGTTAATAAATTATAATAATAACTTTTGTGAGGTTTTTTATGAAGAATAAAACATATAACAAAAAAAAGATGGTGGTGGTATTCCTCATTGCCTGCAGTGTGTTGGCGGGACTCATGGGAAGACTGATTTATCTTATGCTGTTTGATGCGGAGTATTATCAGGAAAAAGCAGAAGCACTCCATGAGAGAGAAAGAGAGATTAAGGCGGCAAGAGGAGAAATTGTAGATGCATCGGGGACGGTACTGGCTACCAATAAGACAGTCTGTACGATTTCGGTCATCCACAGTCAAACCAAAGAAAAAGAAGAGGTCATTCGTGTTCTTTCAGAAGAACTTCAAATGGATGAAAATGCAGTGCGGACAAAAGTGGAAAAAGTATCTTCTATGGAACGGGTGAAAACGAATGTGGATAAGGCGGTGGGAGATCGCATTCGTGAGTATGAATTAGAGGGTGTAAAAGTAGATGAAGATTTTAAGCGGTATTACCCATTTCAGGAATTAGCATCTAAAGTGCTTGGTTTTACAGGTGGAGATAATCAAGGAATCATTGGTTTGGAAGTGCGATACGAAGATTATTTAAGGGGCAGCAATGGAAAGATTCTGACTACCACAGACGCCAGAGGGATAGAGCTGGAAAAAATAGCAGAAGATCGGGTAGAGCCGGTGGCGGGTAACACATTGCAGATTAGTTTGGATTATAATATACAAAAATACGCTCAGCAAGCAGCCGAAAAGGTCAGAGAAGAAAAGCAGGCAGACAAAGTGGCCATTTTAATTATGAATCCCCAAAATGGAGAAATCATGGCCATGGTCAATGTGCCTGAATTCAACTTAAATGAACCATTTACTTTAAATGAAGAGACTCTGGGAAGCGGATTGACGGATGAGGAAAAGCAAAATCAACTGAATCAGATGTGGCGTAATGGTTGTATTAATGACACTTACGAGCCGGGGTCTACATTTAAGATTATTACCTCTTCTGCCTGTTTAGAAGCAGGTGCAGTAAAACTTACAGACACCTTTCACTGCCCGGGGTATAAAATGGTGGAGGATCGAAAGATTCGCTGTCACAAAGTGGGTGGACATGGTTCGGAAACCTTTTTGGAAGGGGTTCAAAATTCTTGCAATCCGGTCTTTATTGAGATTGGTCTACGTCTGGGAGTAGAGCGGTTCTATGATTCTTTTGAAAAATTCGGATTATTAGGAATGACAGGAGTGGATGTGCCAGGAGAAGCGGGAACCATTATGCATCAGAAAAAGAATATTGGGCAGGTAGAATTGGCTACCATGTCCTTTGGACAGTCATTTCAGATTACACCCATCCAAATGGCTACTACGGTGAGCTCTTTGGTGAATGGAGGAACAAGAGTGACTCCGCATTTTGGAGTGAAGGTAGTAAATACCGATGGAACTGCTGAAAAAACATTTCAATATCCAACACAAAAAAATATCATATCTGACCAGACCTCGCTTACCATGCGGGAAGTATTGGAAAGTGTAGTTGCAGTGGGGTCTGGAAAAAATGCAGCCATAGAAGGGTATCGAATCGGTGGGAAAACAGCAACTTCCCAGACACTTCCGCGAAGTGCGAATAAGTATATTTCCTCTTTTATTGGATTCGCGCCAGCCAATGATCCGAAAGTAGTTGCCATGGCAGTTATTTATAATCCACAGGGAATATATTACGGTGGAACTATTGCAGCACCGGTTATTAAAGACATTTTCGAAAATATTCTGCCTTATATGGGCATTGAAAAAAGTTGAAAAAATGCTAAAAATGAGATATAATTAAAAAGTTATTGTTTTCATTAAGAAAATCACAAAAGAGATAAAGAGGTGTGTTATGGATTATAGAATTATTTTACCTGTATTGATTGCATTCGTGTTAAGCGTCATTATGGGACCGGTAGTGATACCCATGCTCAGAAGATTAAAAATGGGGCAGACCGAACGGGAGGAAGGAGTGGAATCTCACTTAAAAAAGACGGGAACACCAACGATGGGAGGAATTATCATCCTTACCAGTGTAGTGATTACCTCGGCATTTTACATCAAAGACTATCCCAATATCATTCCCATTTTATTTGTCACTTTAGGGTTTGGTTTGATTGGGTTTTTGGACGATTATCTGAAGGTGGTTTTGAAACGTTCCGATGGATTGATGCCTATGCAAAAGATGGCTTTACAGATTTTAGTGACGGCAATTTTTGTGTTTTATCTGGTGAAATTCACACAGATACCGCTGACACTTTTGATTCCATTTTCTGGTGGAAAATACTGGAACATGGGATGGTTTGCTATACCGGTGCTATTTATCGCAGTGATTGGGACGGTCAATGGCGCAAACTTTACAGATGGGCTGGATGGATTGGCATCCAGTGTTACGGTACTGATCGCCACATTTTTTACAGTGGTGGCAATCGGGACCAAAAGTGGAATCGAACCAATTACCTGTGCGGTGGTGGGGGCACTTTTAGGATTTCTGTTGTTTAATGTTTATCCTGCTAGTGTTTTTATGGGAGATACGGGTTCTCTGGCATTGGGCGGTTTCGTAGCATCAACGGCTTACGTGATGCAAATGCCACTTTTTATTATCCTTGTGGGATTGGTTTACCTTGTGGAAGTGGCATCGGTCATGATTCAGGTCGTTTATTTTAAAAAGACCGGAGGGAAACGATTCTTTAAAATGGCACCCATTCATCATCATTTTGAGTTGTGCGGATGGTCAGAGACCAGGGTGGTTGCAGTATTTTCTATTATTACGGCCATTCTGTGTCTGATAGCATTGGTGGGAATCAAGTAAGATACGAAAGGAATAAGGAGCATGAAAAACAAACAAGAAACAGTGCTTGTCTTTGGATCTGGAATCAGTGGAATAGGAGCTTGCCGGTTATTAGAGGCAAAGGGAGCAGAAGTGATTCTATATGACGGCAATGAGAAAATAGAACGGGCAGAGATACAAAAACAATTGGGTACGGACAGTCATGTTCGTATGGTGCTGGGGGAATTTCCAGAAGCACTTTTAGACACCTTAGACCGTTTGGTCATGAGTCCGGGAATTCCAATGGATCTGCCACTGGTAAAGAGGATAAGAGAAAAAAAAATTCCCATATGGGGAGAAATAGAATTAGCCTACGCCTATGGAAAAGGGGATGTTTTGGCTATTACCGGAACCAATGGCAAGACTACTACGACGGCATTGCTTGGTGAAATTATGAAAAATTATAAGGAAAGTACATTTGTCGTTGGTAATATTGGAAATCCTTATACGGCAGTCGTAGAACAACTGACGGAAAATAGCGTGGTGGTAGCAGAGATGAGCAGTTTCCAATTGGAAAGTATTGACACATTTCGCCCGAAGGTAAGTGCAGTTTTAAACATTACACCGGATCATTTGAACCGTCATCATACCATGGAAGCTTATATAGAGGCCAAGGAAGCGATTACCAAAAACCAAAAAGAAGAAGATACTTGTGTTTTGAACTACGAAGATCAGGTAACCAGAGAGCTGGGTGAAAAAATCACAGCTCAGGTTCTATATTTCAGTAGCCGGCATAAATTAGAAACAGGAGTTTATTTAGACCATTCAGATATTATTTTTAGAAAAAATGGGAAAGAAGAACGCATTTGTGCAATGGAAGAGCTGCAGTTGTTAGGGATGCACAACTATGAAAATGTGATGGCGGCAGCTGCTATGGCCGTTGCTTATGGAACACCTTTGCATATTATTCAAGAGACCATTAAAGCATTTCAAGGAGTGGAACACCGGATTGAATACGTATGTTCCAAAGAAGGAGTGGCTTATTATAATGATTCCAAAGGAACGAATCCGGATGCGGCAATCAAAGGTATTCAGGCCATGAACTGCCCTACGGTACTGATTGGTGGCGGATACGATAAGAACTCCAGATACGAAGAATGGATAGAAGCTTTTCAGGGAAAAGTCACCTATCTGATTTTGCTTGGGGCAACCAAAGAACAAATTGCTACGGCAGCCAGAAAATGTGGCTTTCAAAATATTCGGATGGTGGATTCGCTGGAAGAAGCGGTTGATACAGCGGCAGCTCTTGCGAAACCAGGTGAAGCGGTACTGCTGTCCCCGGCATGTGCAAGTTGGGATATGTTTAAAAGTTATGAAGAACGTGGAGATAAATTCAAAGAATTTGTAAATCGCTTGTAAGGAGTGAGATAAACGAATGCCGCGTTCTAAAGGAAAGAAACATTATGATTATAGTTTACTGGTAATTGTTTTTATGCTGGTAATTGTGGGACTTATAATTCTTTACAGCACCAGTGCTTATAATGGACAGGTGAAGTTTCAAGATTCTTTTTACTATTTGAAAAAGCAGGCATTTGCTACAACGCTGGGAATTGCCGGCATGTTCATCGTAGCCAACATTGACTATCGCATCTGGAGGCATTTTGCTGTTTTGGCATACATTGCAGCGGTGTTGTTATCGATTGCAGTTATATTTGTAGGAGATGAATACAATGGGTCCAAAAGATGGCTGTCTTTCGGACCTTTTTCCTTTCAGCCATCGGAATATGCAAAAGTAGCGGTTATTTTATTTTTGGCCTACGTGGTCACAAAAAATGTAGAGCGAATGAGTAAAATGCGTACTTTGGCGAAAATTATTATGATGGTATTGCCCATTGTAGGACTGGTGGGTGCAAGCAATTTGAGCACGGCAGTTATTATTCTGGGAATTGCAGTTATTTTGGTGTTTGTAGCCAGTCCAAAGTATGCCCAGTTTGTTTGGCTTTGCGCCAGTGGTATTGGGTTTATTGCTGTTTTTTTAGGAATTGAAAGTTATCGGTTAGAACGGATTGCCATTTGGCGTCATCCGGAAAATTTTGAAAAGGGGTATCAAACGCTACAAGGCCTCTATGCCATTGGTTCGGGAGGTATATTTGGTAGAGGGCTAGGAGCAAGTGTACAAAAATTAGGGTTTGTACCGGAAGCACAAAATGATATGATATTTTCTATTATTTGTGAAGAACTGGGTCTTGTAGGAGCTATCTTTATAATTCTTTTGTTCCTATTTCTCATCCGTAGGTTTTTTGTGATTGCAACTCATGTCAAAGACTTGTTCGGGGCACTGATTGCAGTGGGGGCAATGGGGCATATGATGATTCAGGTCATTTTAAATATTGCGGTGGTAACCAACACGATACCCAATACAGGAATTACGTTGCCGTTTATTAGTTTTGGGGGAACGTCAGTAGTATTTTTATTACTGGAAATGGGGCTTGTGCTAAGCGTATCAAATCTGGTAGAATAAGCCTAGTGGAAGGCATTGCAGATGGGGAGGATAAGTCATGCATCAAAAAGAGTACAAAGAAAAACAGCAGAAAATCCGCATGAAATACCGCATCTACGCAGGGGCAGCTTTGATCATGGCCGCTGCCGTCATTGTAGCAGTGGTATTTCTGCTGTTTCGTGTACAAAAAATAGAGGTTATGGGAACGGAATATTCCAACAGTACCCAAGTCGTGAAATGGATACAGGAAGACCGATTTTCGCAAAATTCTTTGTATTTGCTTTTGCGGGACAAGGTGTCACCTCGAGCCATTCCGCCCTATCTGGAAGAGGTGCATATTCGCCTAAAAACTCCATGGATTGTACAAGCAGAAGTGAAAGAAAAGAAAATTGTAGGATTTTTGATGTTGGGAGAAGAACGGATCTATTTTGATAAAGACGGGCTGGTAGTAGTGAGAAGCAAGGAAGCGATAGAAGGTATTCCGGGAGTGGAAGGCATTCAGGTTGGAGAAGCCACGCTATATCAAAAACTACATGTAGCAGACAAAGATATTTTTAAAAATATTTTAGCAGTTACCGAGGCGATTCGAAACGAGAAACTGACCCCCGATCGAATTGTATGTTCCGGAGCAGATATTGATCTTTATTTTGGAATGATCTGTGTTCGGTTAGGAAGTGAAAATTTTCAAGATAAAATAGAGCAGATTACACCGATTATGGAAAAGCTGGGAGGACAAGGCGGTACTATTCATTTGGAACACTTTGGAAAAGAAAACAGCAATCCTAGTTTTGTGTCAGAGGATGTTTATGCAGAGCAGCATAAGGCAGAAGCAGAACAGGCAGCAGCAGCGGAAGCGGCGGCAGCGGCAGAGGCTGAAAAAGAAGCGGCAGCCCAGCAGGCAGCAGAGGAAGAACAGTATTACGACCAACAGTATCAGGAAGAGAATTCTTCTGGTGGTGAGGAAGAAAATGTGGATTCTTCGGGTGGTGAAGAGCAAAATTACGATCAAGAAACACAATAAAAGAAGAAACTGAGTAAAAAAAATATAAAATAAGCAAAAGTCTATTGATTATTTATGGAAAAGTCTATATTATATAACTATATGGCAGAATCTATTTTCATATAAGGGATGTATAATATAATTGAGTATAACAAAGGAGGAGAAACTCTTGCTAGAAATTAAAACAAATGAATCAGAATCAGCAGCAAAAATAATCGTGATTGGTGTCGGCGGAGGAGGAAACAATGCGGTAAACCGCATGATTGACGAGCAGATTGCCGGTGTCGAATTTATCGCTATTAATACAGATAAACAGGCATTGCAACTTTGTAAAGCTCCTACGCTTATGCAAATAGGAGACAAGCTTACAAAAGGCCTGGGTGCCGGAGCAAAACCGGAGATCGGGGAAAAAGCAGCAGAAGAAAGTTCAGAAGAAATATCAGCAGCATTAAAAGGTGCGGATATGGTATTTGTCACCTGTGGTATGGGTGGTGGAACCGGAACGGGAGCAACACCTGTTGTGGCTCGTATTGCAAAAGAACAAGGGGCACTTACAGTAGGTGTGGTTACGAAACCTTTCCGTTTTGAATCGAAGACTCGTATGAACAATGCACTTGCAGGTATTGAGAAATTAAAAGAGAATGTAGATACGTTGATCGTGATTCCCAATGATAAGTTGTTAGAAGTGGTGGATCGCAGAACTACTATGCCAGAAGCGCTTAAAAAAGCAGACGAAGTATTACAACAAGGGATTCAGGGAATTACCGATCTGATTAATGTACCGTCTTTGATTAACTTAGACTTTGCAGATGTACAGACTGTTATGATTGATAAAGGAATTGCACACATTGGTATTGGATACGGAAAAGGTGATGACAAGGCACTGGAAGCAGTGAAGGAAGCAGTTGCAAGTCCGTTGTTAGAGACAACGATTGCAGGTGCATCACATGTGATTATTAACATTTCCGGAGATATTACATTGATGGATGCAAGTGACGCTGCAGAATATGTACAAGAACTTGCAGGAGAAGAAGCGAATATTATCTTTGGTGCAATGTATGATGATACAAAATCAGATGAAGCTAAGATTACTGTAATTGCTACAGGACTTCACAATGTAGGTGGAACGGCATCCAAGTTGAAATCCAGATTGGAAGGTCAGAAATCTTCCGTACTTCCACAAGCAGGAATGCGTTATACAGCAAGAGAAAACGTAGCAAGTCCTCAGTTTGATTATGGAATGTCAAGAGTACCGGGAGGTACTGCACCATCACTGCAGTCTCCAAAAGCACCAGCAAGTAAGGTGAAAGAGCAGTCGATTAAGATTCCGGATTTCTTCAAAAAATAAAAATAGAATAAAAAAAGTGAAAGACATATCCTGAGAGGTATGTCTTTTTTTTCGTGTTTCTGTCGAACGCATTTCACCAAAAGACAGCGGCATCTGACAAAAATCTTCGCTTCTTTTGACTATAATGAATCTTGTTTCCGTGCAAAGAAAAAGAGGTGGGAGCATGTATTATGAATTGTATATAGACGTGTTGTTTCTGGTAAATTTTATGATGGATTATTTGTTGCTATTGCTCGAACGCAGAATCTTAAAATGTTCTGCCACACATGGGAGTGTCTGCGTAGGAGCGTTGTTAGGAGCATTGTTCACTTGCATTGCCATCGGTCTACCATTTCCGTCCATTGTGAAATTCATCTGGTTCCATATTGCCGTAAACACAATTATGATTCGAATAGGACTTAAAATCAAATTTGGAAAAACATTTTTCAGAGCATTTGTCATGTTGTATATCAGTGGATTTTTACTGGGAGGAGTATTTGAATTTTTACATCAGTATATACGAACCGGAAGTTTGTTTTTCGGGTTGGCAGTACTTAGTTATTATCTTGTGCAAGGCATTTGGAAGGCCATTGCCTGGATGCAGAGCCGTAACCGGTATTTCTGTCAGGTGGACCTTTATCTGGGTCAAACAAAGCGTACTGTGGGGGCAATCCTTGATACGGGAAATCATCTGATGGATGATATCACCGGAAAACCGGTTTGTGTGCTGGATAAACAAGAAGTAAGCGCGATGTTTTACCACGAGGATATCCCCGGGTTACGGTATATTCCTTATCATTCCATTGGAAAGCAAGAAGGTGTACTGCCGGTTTTTTATTTGGATCGGATGTGTATTCATCAAGAGCCAAAATACTGGGTGGAAAAGCCGCTGATTGGAATCTGTGAAAGCGAAATATCGTCAGAGAAAGAGTACAAAATGATTTTAAATCCTGATATATTATAGGAGGAATAAAAAATGGTAATAAAAATAGCGGTTCCAAATCAATTTAAATTGAAGGTAACGCCAAATTTTCGGACATTGTTGTTTCCGGAAAGAAGAGATATTCACTACATAGGGGGTTCCGAAGTGCTTCCGGCACCTTTGGAACGTTCCGAAGAAAGTGCAGTCATCGGCGATTTGGGTTCAGAGTATGACCAAGACGCCAAGAAGGTATTAATTGAACATAATTTGCGTTTGGTTGTTTATATTGCAAAAAAATTTGATAATACGGGAATCGGTGTAGAAGATTTGATTTCCATTGGAACGATAGGATTGATCAAGGCAATCAATACGTTTAATCCAACCAAAAATATTAAGTTGGCTACGTATGCATCCCGCTGCATTGAAAATGAAATCCTCATGTATTTAAGACGGAATAATAAGACAAAATTGGAAGTATCTATTGATGAACCACTGAATGTGGATTGGGACGGAAATGAACTTTTGCTATCGGATATTCTGGGAACCGAAGAGGATACGATATACAAAGATTTGGAGCAGGAAGTGGAACGGAAATTATTAATCAAAGCAATTGGAAGACTGACCAGCAGGGAACGAACCATTGTCAAAATGCGTTTTGGAATTGGAACACCGGATGGGGAAGAGAAAACGCAAAAAGAAGTGGCAGATCTCTTAGGGATTTCACAATCATACATTTCCAGACTGGAGAAAAAAATAATGATGAGATTGAAACGGGAAATGGTCCGCTATGAACAAAATTAGAAAAAAACAACACAATAATTCCAAGAAATGATACAATGGAGAAAATAAGACAAAAAGGGGTTGATAGCATGAAATTAACGTTTATAGGTGCAGCCCATGAGGTGACTGGTAGCTGCCACTTACTGGAAGCATGCGGGAAAAATATTTTAGTGGATTGTGGAATGGAACAAGGACCGGATCTTTATGAAAATCAAGAGCTTCCGGTAGCTCCAAGCAATATCGACTATATTCTTTTGACTCATGCCCACATTGATCATTCCGGTTTGATTCCACTGCTGTGTAAAGAAGGATTTCGGGGACAAATTATTACCACTTTTGCCACCTCGGATTTGTGTAATATTATGCTTCGTGACAGTGCTCATATTCAGGAATTTGAAGCTGAGTGGCGGAACCGAAAAGCAAAAAGATCGGGAGAGGAACCCTATGAACCGATGTATACCATGGAAGATGCGGATGCGGCAATTCGATTATTAGCGCCGGTTCCTTATGAACAGTTGGTGGAAGTAACGGAAGGAATTCAGGTTTGCTTTCGAGACATCGGACATTTACTGGGGTCGGCCAGCATAGAGGTGCGACTTCAAGAAGGGACAGTGGAAAAAACAATTGTTTTTTCCGGAGATGTGGGCAATATTGCACAACCCATTATCAAGGATCCGAAACCGGTGAAAAATGCTGATTATGTCGTGATTGAATCCACTTATGGAAATCGTCTTCACGGAACGGAGCGACCGGATTATATTGGAGATTTTACAAGAATTTTAAGGGAAACTTTTGCAAAAGGGGGTAACGTCATTATACCTTCCTTTGCAGTAGGCAGAACCCAGGAACTTTTATATTTTATTCGTGAAATCAAAGAAAAAAAACTGTTAAAGGCATATTCGGATTTTGAGGTGTATGTAGACAGTCCGCTTGCCATAGAGGCCACCAATATTTTCCACAAGAATATTCGAGGGTGCTTTGATCAAGAGGCAATGGAACTGGTAGATAAAGGCATTAATCCTTTACTGTTTCCGGGCTTAAAGACCACAATTACCAGCGACGAGTCAAAACTGATTAATTTTGATGAGAAACCAAAAGTAATCATATCTGCATCAGGCATGTGTGAAGCGGGAAGGATTCGCCATCACCTAAAACATAATTTATGGAGAAAGGAATGTACGATACTTTTCGTTGGCTACCAAGCAGTAGGAACACTGGGGCGGTCTTTAGTGGAAGGGGCGACCTCTGTAAAATTATTTGGTGAACGCGTGGAAGTAAAGGCAAAGATAGAAAATTTAAAAGGAATCAGTGGGCATGCGGATAAAGAGGGACTGCTTCATTGGCTGGAGGGCTTTGAAACGCCATTACAGCATGTATTTGTAGTGCATGGAGAAGATCAAGTCACGGATGAATTTGCAGCTTCTGTGGCGCAGCATTTAGGCTGTCTTGCATTGGCACCTTATTCGGGAGGCTGTGTGGACCTTGCCACCGGGGAAATATTAAATGAAGGTGTAAGGGTGGCTAAGAAGGCGAAAGAGAAGCCGGCAGTCATTCGTGCCAATCAAGCTTTTAATCGGACCGAAGAGGCAGGAAGACGCTTGATGAACGTGATTATGAAGAACGATGGTCTTTCTAATAAAGATTTAGCAAGATTGGAATCCCAGATCCAAAATCTAGTGGATAAATGGGATAAGTAATAATAAAAGCAGAACGTCCTTGGCGGATTGTCAAGGACGTTTATTTTTTATTTTTTCGCTCAAATCGTATATTTCGATGGTAAAGTGGAACTATTTTTAGTAGGAAATGATTCTAAGGAGGACTAAAAATGGCACTGACGAAAGTTGAAATATGCGGAGTGAATACGGCAACACTTCCTTTACTAAAAGAGGAAGAGAAGAAAGCGTTATTCATACGGATTAAGGCAGGGGATGAACAGGCAAAGGAAGAATATATCAAAGGGAATTTAAGACTTGTTTTAAGTGTAATTAAACGATTTTCAAATAGCAATGAGAATCCGGATGATTTGTTTCAAATTGGATGTATTGGATTGATAAAGGCAATTAATAATTTTAACACGGAATTAAATGTGAAATTTTCCACTTATGCAGTACCTATGATCATTGGAGAAATCAGGCGCTACATGCGTGACAACAATTCCATTCGAGTGAGTCGTTCACTGAGAGATACGGCATATAAGGCCATTTATGCAAAAGAAAATTTTATGAAACAATATTTTAAAGAACCTACCCTGCAAGAAGTGGCAGCTGAAATTGGAATCTCAAAAGAGGATATTGTCTTTGCACTGGATGCCATACAAGTACCTATGAGTCTACAAGAACCGGTATATAGTGATGGCGGGGATGCACTTTATGTGATGGACCAGATCAGTGACAAGAAAAATAAAGAGGAAAACTGGGTGGAGGAGCTGTCCTTAGAGGCAGCTATGAAACATTTAAACGAAAGAGAAAGATATATTATCAAACTCCGTTTTTTTGAAGGAAAGACCCAGATGGAAGTAGCGGGAGAGATTGATATCTCCCAGGCACAAGTCAGCCGGTTGGAAAAAAATGCACTTCGTGTTATGCGTCAGTATCTGTCGGCTTAAAATAGTCATAACAAGGACAAGGGATGCATATAAATAAAAGGGGAGCGAAATACCGGAAAGGGGCAGTTTATGAGGTGGAAATCAACCATAAAATGTCTGCTTTTACTTTTGCTTGTTTTACTGTGTATGTCCATTCCATCCAGTGCATCGAATGTAAATATATCCATGGTAACCATAGACAAAAAGTAAAAACAGTAAAAAAAATCAAAATTATGTAAAACAGCTCTTTTAATGGAGCTGTTTTTCTGTTACAATTTTAAGCAAGGTAGTAAATGATGAAGAAAAACAAAAGGAGAGAGCAATGTACAAGGCATGCATATTTGATTTAGACGGAACACTTACAGATACGCTTGCATCCTTAACGTATTCGGTGAATGAAACGCTGAAAGAGATGAAGCTGACAGAGATTACAAGTAGTCAGTGCCGTGAATTTGTAGGGAACGGAGCCAGATATTTAATGACGAAGGCATTAGAGGTATCCGGGGACCGTGATTTGATACGGATAGAGGAAGCAATGGAGCGATATGGACGCATATTCGGAGCCAATTGTACATATCATGTAGAAGCATACGAGGGAATCAAGGAGATGCTGAATGAATTGACAAGGCAGGGAGTGCAACTGGCCGTGTTATCGAACAAGCCACATCTGCAGACGGTGCATGTAGTGGAGACGATATTTGGGAAAGACCGATTTTCATATATTTTAGGACAGAAAGATGAAGTGCCAAGAAAGCCGGACCCGGCAGGGATCTTCTTCCTTTTAAATCAAATGAAAATAGTCTCCTCGGAGTGTTTGTACATTGGAGATTCAGATGTGGATATGGTGACGGGAAACGCAGCAAAGGTAAAAACTGTTGGAGCAGAATGGGGGTTCCGTTCCAAAAAAATACTGATGGATGCAGGAGCGCAATACACGATTGAACAGCCGAAAAAGTTACTGGAATTATGTATGACGGATAAAAATAAGAAATAAAATGGTAAAGGGAGGAAACAGAGAGATGAATGAGTACGATGAGGAGTGTTTACAGACATTTTTAAACAAGCAGCAACAATTATTTGATGAGCCGGTAGCAGAAACACTGGCAGAAGCAGAGGCGTTTTTGGAGGATTGCATGGCTGTGATTGTGGAATCGATTGAAGAGGTCAAAGCTTATTTTGAAGAAAGTGGTGCAGATGTAGATGGAATGTCGTTAGATGAGATAGAGGAAGCTTCGGAAGTGTTTCCACTGCCGAATGGCCAGTATTTAATCGTAGAGGGATAATCGCATAAAGAAAGGCCGCGGCTAACTGACCGCGGCTTTTTTCAATGCATCATCAATGGCATCTACAATTACCTGAGAGGTATAGGGATTTTCTTTGGAATGCTGGATGTGTTCCAAAGACTGAGAAGAATATATTTGTTGAGAAATATCTTCCAGTGCAGGCTGAATCAGAGGATACATGGTGGTGACGGTTTCATCCAGATTGA
Organism: Lachnospiraceae bacterium; assembly: GCA_036666555.1. Lineage (GTDB taxonomy): Bacteria > Bacillota > Clostridia > Lachnospirales > Lachnospiraceae > UMGS1251. The sequence goes on from JAVWVS010000005.1 coordinate 27,002, forward strand.
TAAAGCGGATGGAATTGATATGGGAATGATCCACGGCAACTTCAATTTCCAGATGATTGTTGTTGAGAGTAACCGTGGAAGTATAAATACCAGGGGTATACTGACTTTTGGAAACCACATCTTTTTTATGTCCCAGAAACATAAAGGTCAGGAGAAGTATCAGAAAAATCCCCAGAACCACAAACAGAATGGTATAAATAATTTCTTTCATGTGAAGTACAATAATTTTTGTCTTGGAACTCATAGAAACCTCCTGTATGGATTGTGCATTACTTTTTATAATTATATGTGGGACAATAGAAAATTATTCGTATGTTTCGCGTGACAAACAAGGGGCATTCTTGTAAAATGAAAAAGGAGGTGGTAACGTGTTTATTATTATAGGACTTGGGAACCCTACCTTACAGTACGAACATACGAGACATAATGTGGGATTTGATGTCATAGATACCCTTGCAGAAAAATATAATATAGAAGTAGATATGAGGAAACACCGTGCGTTCTGTGGAAAAGGAATCATTGCAGGACAGAAGGTCATTCTTGCAAAACCACAGACCTTTATGAATTTAAGTGGGGAAAGTGTGCGGGGGCTGATTGAATATTATAAAGTAGATGCAGAACAAGAACTTCTTGTGATCTATGATGATGTGAGTCTGGATGTGGGACAACTGCGTATTCGAAAAAAAGGAAGTGCAGGAGGCCATAACGGAATCAAGAATATCATTGCGCATATCGGAAGTGATGTTTTTCCCAGAATTAAAATTGGGGTAGGAGAGAAACCTAAAAAGTATGATTTGGCAGATTACGTATTGGGTCATTTTTCAAAAGGAGAAAAGGAATCGATGGAAGAAGGATACCAACGAGCGGCGAAAGCGGTGGAAATGATTGTAGCGGGTGAATTAGAATCCGCAATGAACCAGTTTAATAAAAAAGTGAAACCAAAGGAGTCCGTATAATATGCAATCCTTTGTAAAGCCTCTGGAAGAATTGGCTGAATTAGAAATCATTCGTAAGACGAAGATGGAAAAACAGGGTGTGATGCACATATCAGGTTGTGTCGGCTCTCAGAAAACGCATTTCATGTATGCACTTAGCGATGGTTGTTCCAGAAAAATCATCGCTGTTTCCAGTGAGTCGAAAGCAAAAGCAATCTATGAGGAATACCGGCTTTTGGAGGAAGCGGTCTATTTGTATCCGGCAAAGGATCTGTTGTTTTATCAGGCAGATTTGCGTGGAAAAGAATTAATACGCCGCCGTATGGAAGTACTTCAGGCAATTATAGAAAGCAAAGAAGTAACGGTTATCACAAGCTTTGATGGTTTTATGGATGCACTGCTACCCATGGAAGAACTTAAAAATAAAATCATAACCATCCAGGTGGGAACCGGAATTGATTATAGCACATTGCAAAAACAACTTTCCGAATATGGTTATGACCGGGAAGTACAGATAGAAAGTCCGGGGCAATTTGCAGTTCGCGGTGGCATTTTGGATATTTATCCATTGACGGAAGAAGTGCCTATTCGAATAGAACTGTGGGGGGATGAGGTAGATTCTATTCGGACTTTCGATGTGGAGAGTCAGCGCTCCATTGAAAACTTAGAAGAGATTACCATCTATCCGGCAACGGATTTTCCGGAAAAAGAAGCAAAGAGAGTATCTTTTTTAGATTATTTCGATAAAAAGCAAAGTATTTTATATTTGGATGAACCGGTGAGGCTTTTGGAAAAAGGCGAAAATGTAGAGGCAGAGTTTGTAAAAGCGCAGGCCAATCGTCTGGAAAGTGGATTGGAAGTATCCAATGAAGAAATGAAAATATTTTCTACCAAGGAGATTGTTACAAAAATCAATCAATACAGCAGTATTGGATTTTCTATGTTAGAAGCAAAACCAAAGGAATTTAAGATTCGAGAAAGTTATCATTTGGTAACAAAAGGAGTGAACCCTTATCATAATAGTTTTGATATGCTGACCAAAGATTTGAAACGGCTGAAACGGAATGAATACCGCGTGATCTTACTGTCCGGTTCCAGAACCAGAGCCAAGCGGTTGGCAGAGGATTTAAGGGACTATGATCTTTCTAGTTTTTACAGTGAAACGTTGGATCGGGAAGTGAATCCCGGGGAAATCATGGTAGCTTATGGACATGTAAATGAAGGCTATGAATACCCCATGCTGAAATTCATGGTAATTTCTGAAACAGATATTTTTGGGAAAGTAAAAAAGAAGAAAAAAAGAAAAACCTATGAAGGTCAGAAGATACAGAATTTTTCCGAACTTGGTATCGGAGATTATGTGGTACATGAAAATCATGGAGTGGGAATCTACCGCGGGATTGAAAAAATTGAAGTAGATAAAGTGTCAAAAGACTATATGAAAATATCCTATGCTGCAGGGGGTAATCTTTATATTCCCGCGACACAGCTGGATTTGATTCAAAAATTTGCAGCAGCGGATGCGAAGAAACCCAAACTGAACCGTTTGGGAAGCCAGGAGTGGATAAAAACCAAGACCAGGGTCCGTGGGGCAGTCAAAGAAATTGCAAAAGATTTAGTGGAGCTTTATGCCACCAGACAGGAACAGGAAGGATATGTATACGGACCGGATACGGTATGGCAAAAAGAATTTGAGGAAATGTTTCCTTTTGAAGAAACCGAAGATCAGATTCTGGCGATTGAAGCAACCAAAAAAGATATGGAAAGTCACAAAATTATGGATCGCTTAATTTGTGGGGATGTAGGATATGGGAAAACAGAAATTGCTATCCGCGCTGCGTTTAAAGCGGTACAAGAAGATAAACAAGTGGTGTATTTAGTTCCTACAACGATTTTGGCCCAGCAGCATTACAACACATTTGTACAACGGATGAAAGATTTTCCTGTGAGAGTGGATCTGATGTGCCGGTTTCGTACTGTGGCACAGCAGAAAAAAACCATTGCAGATTTAAAAAAGGGACTGGTGGACATTGTGATTGGAACACACCGCCTATTAAGCCAGGATATGAAGTACAAGAATTTGGGACTGCTGATTATTGATGAAGAGCAGCGCTTTGGTGTGCAGCATAAGGAGACTATTAAAAAAATGCGGGATAATATAGACGTACTGACCCTTACGGCTACACCAATCCCACGAACCCTTCATATGAGCCTTATAGGCATTCGAGATATGAGTGTGCTGGAAGAACCACCGATGGACAGAATGCCCATCCAGACCTATGTCATGGAATACAATGACGAAATGGTCAGAGAAGCAATTCAGAGGGAAATCTCCAGACAAGGGCAGGTCTATTATGTATTTAATCGTGTGCAGGACATTGTAGAAATCACCGGTCGGATACAGAAACTGGTGCCGGAAGCAACGGTGGCATTTGCCCATGGACAGATGCGAGAACATCAATTAGAAAAGATTATGTTTGATTTTATTAATGGAGATATTGACGTACTGGTTTCAACTACCATTATAGAAACAGGGTTGGATATCTCGAATGTGAATACTATGATTATTCATGACGCAGACCGGCTTGGTTTGTCCCAGCTGTACCAGTTGCGTGGCAGGGTAGGACGTTCGAATCGTATGGCATATGCATTTTTACTTTATAAACGAGATAAGCTTTTAAAAGAAGTAGCAGAAAAACGTCTGGCGGCCATTCGGGAATTTACCGATCTGGGATCCGGGTTTAAGATTGCCATGCGGGATCTGGAGATTAGAGGTGCAGGGAATCTACTGGGAGCGGAGCAACATGGACATATGGAAGCTGTGGGATATGATCTCTATTGTAAAATGCTGAACGAAGCGGTGAAACATTTAAAGGGAGAGTCACAAGAAGAGGAAACCTACACGACTACCATAGATTTGAATTTGGATGCATTTATTCCATCTTCGTATATTCCCAATGAATACCAGAAATTGGATATCTATAAACGAATTGCAAGTTTGGAAAATGAAGAAGAGATGGATGACATGGTGGAAGAACTCATCGACCGCTTTGGTGATATTCCCAAAAAAGTGCAGCAGCTTCTGACCATTGCACATCTGAAGGGACTTGCTCATAGTGAGTACATGACGGCTGTAGAACAAAAGGGAGAAGAGTATCGATTTGTGATGTATGAGCATGCCAACATAGCAGTGGCGGCTATACCGGAAATGTTAAAACAGTTTCATGGAGATTTGACATTTAAAGTAGATGCGAATCCATATTTTTGCTATTATAAACCAGGAACAAATAAAAAAGCAAAAGAAGAATCGGCATTGGAAGTGGTAAAAAAAGTGTTAAATGCTGTAAAAACATTGATTCTATAAGGGAAAAAGGCTATAATAAATACTTGTTGAACAGAGATATGAAGGAGGTACTTATGAAACCAATGGGAAAAAGAATCCGAGTGCTTGGACTTGCCGCAATAATGGGCACGACTATGCTGACCGGGTGTGGAGAATTAAAAAAGGATGATGTCGTAGCAACGGTAGGAGACAGTAAGATTACAGGAAGTGTTGCTAATTTTTATACCAGATTTCAGCAGGCGCAGTATGAGACTTATTATGCACAAATGATGGGTGGTGCAGATACCATGTGGAGCCAGAAGACCAATGGGAAGAAGACCTATGAAGATGATGTAAAGAAAACGGCACTGGAAGGTTTGGAACAGATGTATATCTTGGAAGATCATATGAAAGATTACGAAGTTACCATTTCCGATGAAGAAAAAGCAAAAATAGAAAAGACAGCGAACAAGTTTATCAAAGACAATGAATTAAAAGCAAAAGAAGCAACTTCAGCAGACCCGGAGACGGTGGGAAAGATATTGACATTGATGACGATTCAGCAAAAGATGAGCAAGGCAATGACTGCAGAAGTGAATAAAGAGGTAGATGATAAGGAAGCAGCACAAAAAAGCATGCAGTATGTAACATTTCCATATTCCACTGCAGATGAAAGCGGGGCAGCCACTGCACTAGATGACGCCGGAAAAGCAGAAGTGAAGAAAAAAGCAGAGGCATTTGCAGTCGGTGGCAAGGATGCGGCAGATTTTGCGGCTTTTGCGAAAGAGCAAAAAATGGAAGCACAGACTGCTACCTTTGATGCAAAATCCACATCTCCAGATGCAGCATTGGTTCAAGCCGCAGATGGATTGGCAGCCAATGAGACCACTGGTGTGGTAGAGACGGAAAATGGATGTTACGTGGCAAGGGTAACCAGTTTATTAGACCGGGCGGCTACCGATAAAAAGAAAGAAGCCATCGTATCGGAAAGACAGCAGGTAGAGTTTGATAAGATTTACAAAGGTTTCAAGAAAAAGACAGACATTAGTGTCAATAAGAAAAATTGGAACAAGATTGATTTTGAAAAACAAGGAATTACGGTGAAAAAAGTAGAAGATAAACCATATACAGATTAAGCAGGAATTATGACAAAAGAAGAATTTTATCAAGCAATCGGACTTTCCCAAGGGGCACAAATGGCGCTGGGGGAAGTCCGTTTAAATAAGACGAAAGAACGATATTGGGAGCAGAAGTTCTACAATGACCGGGTAGCGTTCTATGAATGGTTAAGGAATATGCCCAATGGGTCTTTGACAGCACTTGCTGTTTATATAGAATTAGCGCTTAACACTTATCAGAGCTATCAAGAACAAGGGATTGAGCAACAAGTGTATATAGATACCTTTCGAGATTTAGCCATATGGTGTGAGCACAATTATAAAATGAGCGGAAGCTTCGGCATTTCAGAATGGGAATGGTTAAGTTGTTCGGTGGATATGCGAGTATTTCGTCTAGGTAGACTGCAATTTGAACCCACGGTATTGGACCGGGAAGTGGTGTGGAACGAAGCAGTTATTCCCGTTGGAACGAAGGTGTTAAACGTACATATTCCGGAGGGCGAGCCACTATTAAAAAGTGCTTGTGACCGTTCTTTTGAAAAGGCAAAAGAGTTTTTTCAAAAAGAATATCCATACGCAGTCTGTACCACCTGGTTGCTGTCTCCCGAATTAGGGGAACTATTGGACGCAACCTCCAATATCTATCAATTTCAACAGCGGTTTTATATCTACGATGTGGATCATAGCTTTCCACAAATAGAACAACGGGTCTTTGGAAAAATCAGTAGGGACAAGGCAAGATATCCAGAACAAAATGAATTGCAAAGAAAAGTAAAGCAGAAGTTGCTGGCAGGAACTGATTTTGGAATGGGGTGTGGAATTTTGGTATGCTCGTGAGCTGTCCTTAGCACTTGATTATGCTGAATGGCGTAATTTTACAAAAGTTATCGACAAAGCAATGCTCTCATGCCAAAACAGTGGATTTGAGTGTGCAGACCATTTTGTTGAGGTCAACAAAATCGTAACAACATCCCCAAAGTAGCATTATGGTATAACAAAGGAGCTGTGCACAACTGATATTCATCAATCAGCTAGTGCAACAGCTCCTTTGTTCTTGCCACTATTTTTTCTCTTTCTTTTCGAAATCATTCAATTCAATATCCAGCACCCGACCAAAATCAGGGAATTTTCTTTTTGCATAAATATAAAAACAGATGCCAAGTATTGTCCATAAGCCGATGATAGACCATTCCGGGAAACCAAGTCCGGAAGGCATTCCAGGAAGATAAAGAATCAGCATTAAACCGCTTAATAAAATAGCCATTACTCCTACGAATTTATAAGGACCGACTTTGTATGGACGTGCCATATTTGGTTCTTTTTTACGCAGTACCAAGAAGGATATAGATACCATTAGGTATGCAGTTACTGCTCCGATACCACCTGCATCGGTAAGCCATCCCATCATGGCACGTCCAAAAAATGGAGCCACGCAGGAGATAAATCCAATGAGTAAAACAGCAGTGGTAGGTGTTTTATATTTGGGATGTATTTTCGCAAGTGATTGTGGCAAGCATTTTGCATCGGCAAGTGCATAAATCGCACGGCTTCCACCCATGAAGAAGGAGTTCCAACTGGATAAGATGCCGGCCATACCTCCTACAATCAATACCTTAGCCATCATTTCACTGTTGCCAAATGCTTTTTTCATTGCATCCGCAGTAACCAGGACAGAAGACTGCATTTCTTTGTGGGTCATCATCAGAGAAACAGCGATGATAATCATCCCATACCAGATGACTGCGGATGCGATGGAAATCAGAATAATTTTTCCGATTTGTTTAAAAGGAAGAGCAATTTCTTCAGCAGCCTGTGGAATTACATCAAAACCAACAAACATAAAAGGTGTCATAACAGCTACTGATAAGATACCGGCAGAACCATTGTGAAAGAGAGGCTTGGTATTGGCAACTTCTCCGCTAAAACCGGAACCAACAATCAATAAGATACCGATTCCGGCAATGACGATGGTTAATACACTTTGTAAAAAAGCGGCCGGTTTTACGCCGATATAATTTACAATGGTAATGATGATGGAACTGACTACACCTACAGCAACCCAGGAGGCATAGATATCAAAACCCTGCACGGTAAACATGTAGCCTTTTAAAAAATTCGGCGCAATGTATTCTAATACAGTGGGTAATGCACATGCTTCAAAAGCAACGACACCTACGTATCCGAGAATAATGGCCCAAGTACATAAAAAGGACCAGTTAGGACCAAGAGCCCGCAGACTAAAAATCTGTTCCCCACCACATTGTGGCATAGCGGAGGTTAATTCTGCATAAGTCAGTCCTACGAACATAACCATGATTCCACCCATTGCAAATGCAATTACCGCACCAATGGTTCCGGCCTTTAAAATCCATTGACCGGCCATGACTACCCAGCCCCAACCGATCATCGCTCCAAAGGCAATGGCAAATACATCTTTTTTTCCTAATACACGATCAAATTTACTTTTTTGAGTTTGTCTTTCACTCATAATATCATTCCCCATTCTTTCTTTATTTTGTATTTAGACGGTTAAAAATAAAAGATTATCTTTCTTACCATCACTTTGATATAGAATCGTTAGACGCTTCATCAAAAGTGGAGGTCTGAAAATTCGTAGAAGAAGAAATAAAATATGCAAAATAAGACAAGAAAAGAGTGCGTTCGCATCCCTGTGGATAACGGCAGAATTATTTTCTTGAAACGTGGATGTAAATGTATTTTCGCATAAGGGGTCATTGGATAAGAGCTGAGAGATGTGGGCAGAGGTATGTGAAACGTTGTCGCGGGCGGTCTGCACAGAGGAGTCCATGTATGGAAGCGCTTGTGTCTGCTGATAAGAAACAGATACAAAAAAACAATATAAAAAGAAGGTCACCAAAAATACAAGCGTACGCTGAAAAACCTTGTATTTCATAAGATCACCTTCCTTTCGCAGTTTAGAATCATTTATTCGGTCATAAATGTGGAAACAATATCATTGACTAGTTTACCATCGGATTTTCCTTTTACCTTTGGCATTAAGGCCTTCATGATTTTTCCTTTATCTTTTGCAGTGGGTGTGTCTAACGAAAGTTCTGAAAGTGTGGCGGCGATTATTTCGCGGATGGCCGTTTCATCCATCATCTGTGGAGCATACTGTTCCAAAACAGCAAGGCGTTTGTTACATTCTTCAATAATTGCAGTTCGGTCCACCGGTGTTGTCTCTAATGTTTCTTTTGTCTGTTTTATTTCTTTTAAAATAACTTGAATTTCTTCTTCTTGTGTTAAATCTTCCCGCTTATCAATTGCTTTGTTCTTAAGGGCAGAAAGTAGCATGGAAAGTGTTTCTTTTTTCTCTTTTTCTCCGGCCTTCATGGCGGCAATCATATCGCGTCTTACTTCTTCAATTTTATTCATAGAAACCTCCTAAAAACATCAAATATTGATACCATTATAACGGAAATGAAACAAAATAGCCAGTGTTAATTGTTAATTTTATGACTATCTATAATAGAATGGATGGTACGAAACAGATAAGGCTTGTATTTTTCTATTGGTAAAGGTTCTTCATAAAGGATGGAATTGTAACAGGTAGAGCCTGTTAATTCTATAATGGTAAACAGCATGACTTCCGGTTTTTCGTAGCGATAGTCGTCCTTTTGCAGTAAGCGGAGATAGGCATCATAAAAATTAAGTCCGGTGTCTCCATCCGATACGTGCAATGCTGTTTTAAAAATGCCCCAGACCAGATTTTTGGAAATGAAAGTAAGTAAGGAAGGATTGGCGGCAAGTGCATCAATAATATGATTGGTGACAAAAATCAATTGCGCTTCCACACCGGTGAGAGTTGTTTTTTCCAAGTCCTGATTTGCAGAGGTAAACAAATCACTTGCTTTGTGGGAAATTAATTTATTGCGAAGGTCATATTTATCAGAAAAATAAAGATAGAAAGTCCCTTTGGCTACACCTGCTTTTTCTACAATGTCGGATATGGCAGTTTTTTGCAATCCTTTCGTAGTAAATAATTCATAGGCGGTATTGAAAAGGGAATCCCTTTTTATTTTTTTCTTTTCCTGCATATTACTCATGGTAGTCCCTCCCGTAGTGTTTAACGTGTACTTCACATATAGATAGTATAACGCTAAAAATGACTAAAAGTCAATAAAGTAGTGAAAAAGTATTGACTAATGGTCATTTCTGTAGTATAACACTAAATGAAATAAATGACCAATGGTCACTGAAAGAGGGAAAAAGTATGATAAAGGCGGGAAAATGGATTGCCAGACATAGGAAATTCATTGTATGTTTGGCAATTTTGTTATTGATTCCATCGGTATTTGGAATCAAAAAAACAAAGATTAATTACGACGTCTTAAGTTATTTGCCAAGCAGTCTGGAGACGGTAAAAGGGCAGGATCTGCTTGTAGACGAATTTGGTATGGGTGCATTTTCCATTGTCATTGTGGAAGATATGCAGCCGAAAGATACCGTAAAGTTAGAAGAACAAATGGAGGGAATAGCACATGTAAAGGATGTGCTTTGGTATGATGACCTTGCAGATATCAGTGTACCGATTCAAGTATTACCATCGGAGGTAAAAGAGGCATTTAATCATGGGAATGCAACGATGATGGTAGCGTTGTTTGAGCAGACTACTTCCTCGGATGATACGATGAAAGCGGTGAGTCAGATGAGAACACTTTGTAAAAAACAGTGTTTTGTCAGTGGAATGTCCGGGGTCGTTACGGACATTAAGAATTTATCTTTACAAGAAATGCCGGTATATGTGGTAATCGCAGCCACACTGAGTCTCTTGGTATTGATGCTGACCATGGAATCCTGGATCGTACCGGTACTGTTCCTATTAAGTATTGGAATGGCAATTTTATATAATTTGGGGAGCAATGTGTTTTTAGGAGAAATATCTTATATCACCAAGGCATTGACGGCAGTATTACAGCTGGGTGTCACCATGGATTATTCCATTTTTTTACTGAACAGTTATGATGAAAATCAACAACGATTTCCCGGGGAAAAGGAACGTGCTATGGCACATGCTATTTCCAATACGTTTAAATCCATTACAGGAAGTTCGGTGACGACCATTGCAGGTTTTGCCGCATTATGTTTTATGACATTTGCATTGGGGCGAGATATCGGAATTGTAATGTCTAAGGGCGTAGTGATTGGTGTACTTTGCTGTGTTACACTGCTGCCATCTCTCATTCTTATTTTTGACAAAGCCATCGAGAAGACGAAACATAAAGCAATTGTACCGGATCTGCGAAAAATATCAGATTTTATCACGAAGCATTACCGCGTATGGCTGGTCCTATTTGCAATCTTGCTGCTTCCGGCCATTTATGGAAATAATCACACAAAGGTGTATTATAACATCGATAAAGGATTACCATCCACGCTGCAAAGCTCTATTGCAAATAAAAAGCTGGAAAAAGATTTTAAGATGAATAGCGTGTATATGGTGCTTCTAAAAAACCAGGAACTTCAAAGGAAAGATAAAAATGAATTATTAAAGAAAATGGAACAGGTAAAGGGAGTCAAATGGACCCTTGGAATGGAGTCTATGGTAGGCCCTAGTATTCCGGAAGATATGGTGCCGGCTGATGTGGAGGAAATGTTGAAAAGCGATCAGTATGAGGTCCAGTTTATTTGTTCCAATTATAAAACAGCCACAGACCAGATGAATCGTCAGGTGGCTCATATTAATAAAATTGTAAAATCATATAGCAAAGGTTCCATTGTAATCGGGGAAGCACCATTGACAAAAGATTTAGCGGTAGTCACCGACACCGATATGAAAAATGTAAATATTGCTTCGGTCATTGCCATTTTCGTGATTATTATGCTGGTGTTCAAATCCATATCGCTTCCAGTGATTTTAGTCAGCGTGATTGAATTTGCAATTTTTGTAAATATGGCTGTTCCATACTATATGAACACTTCTCTTCCATTTGTGGCAAGTATTGTTATTGGAACCATACAGTTAGGTGCTACAGTGGATTACGCTATTTTGATGACTAGCCGTTATCAGAAAGAACGCTTCCGGGGAAAACCCAAACAAGAAGCAATTCGAATTGCGCATGAATTGTCTATGAAATCCATTCTCATCAGTGGTGTTAGCTTTTTTGCAGCTACATTTGGCGTAGGATTGTATTCGAAAATTGATATGATTAGTTCTATTTGTACATTGCTGTCAAGAGGTGCCATTATTAGTACCCTTGTAGTCATCACTATTCTTCCGGCTATGTTCATGATATTTGATAAAGTGATTTGCAAAACATCTAAGGATTTTCAACCCAAAAAATAAAAGGAGGATTCCGATATGAATCAAAATAATAAATGGAAAAAAGTAACCATAGCAGGAATAACCGCAGTGGCAGTAACCGTAGGGGCTTTGTGCAGCTCCGCTGGTCAGAAAAACGTGCTAGCTGCCACCCCAGACAAACCGGAAACACTTTTTAAAGAAGAAACCGTATATGTGACAGCTAAGGCAGATGGAACACCGGTAAACACCGTGGTCAGTGATTGGATGAAAAACGCAGGAACGGTAGCCGAACTTTCGGATCAAACCATACTGACCGATATTGAAAATGTAAAAGGGAATGAGACTTACACAAAAGGTGCCAATCATCAGATTACTTGGAAAACCAAGGGTACGGATATTTATTATCAAGGGAAATCAGAAAAGAATCCGGCGGTGGGTGTAAACATCACATACAAGCTGAATGGAAAGGATGTAACAGCCAAGCAGATCAAGGGAAAAACAGGAAAAATGGAAATGCATATCGCATATACCAATCAGCAGAAACAAGAGGATATGTATGTGCCTTTTACAATGATTACCGGTGTTATGCTGCCTACCAATCAGTTCCAAAATGTTTCGGTAGATCATGGAAAAATAGTATCCGATGCGGATAAGGTGATGGTGGTAGGAATAGGATTTCCAGGACTGAAAGAAAATTTAGATTTGAAAGAGGCACCGGTGACAATTCCTATCTCAGATTGTGTCACAATCACTGCCGATGTAACCGATTTTTCCATGGGTGCAACATTTACAGCAGCATCTTCAGATGGGATGGACCAAGCCGGATTCACAGAGGTTCAAAATTATGAGCAGTTAGAAACGTCGCTAAATAAACTGACCGAAGGAACCCATTTACTAGATGGAAAATCGGTGGAATTGAAAGCGGGAATCCAAAAGCTGGCAGAGGGAGTGGAAGCTTATACGGATGGAGAGGAAGCATTGTCTTCGGGAACCAAGCAGCTATTAGGAGGAACTCAAAATATACAGGAAGGAACCAATCGGCTTCAATCGGGTGCCAGTGAATTGCAAAGTGGAATAGAAGCGGCTAAAGCGGGGGCTGACCAGTTGGTGGCAGGTTATGAAAATGGAGTTACCGAGGGAGCGCAACAGTTAGAAGACGGTACGGCCCAATTATATGGCACAGTAGAGCAAATGTCAGGTGGCTTGCAAAATGTTCCATTGCCCACGCAGGAGCAGATTGATGAATTGGCACAGATGGGAGATGTGGCAGGAGCACAAGCAGTGGCGGCAACCGTAGGAGCCATGCAGCAAGTGCTAAACCAAGCGGGAGCGTTGGAAGGTGCTACCAAACAGTTGTCAGTGGGGGCGGCAGACTTAAATGGAGGAATCGTGCAATTGGCAGATGGAACCAGTGACTTGCAAAGTGGACTTTCTAAGCTGCAACAAGGAGGAGAGCAGATAAACGTTGGCCTTGGTACACTGGGAGAAGGTGTGGGACAGCTTCAAGATGGAGCTCAGACACTGAATGACGGAGCCACAAAACTGCAGCAGTCTAATGGACAACTTTTATCCGGCACATCGGCACTCGTAGCAGGCGGTGAGCACTTGACTACGGGGACAAGTACATTAGCTGCTGGAGCAGGTACTTTGCAAAATGGAATGCAGAAATTCCAACAAGTAAAAACCAGAATGGATAAAATGATGGAACTGGGAAAAAATTATAAATCATTTGCAGGGATAGATTCCAAAATGGATGGAAGTGTTAAATTTGTCATTGAGACAAAAGAAATAAAATAAAAGGGATACACATAAAAACCTCTATTTGGCTCATACTAACATTACCAAAAATGTTAAGGATTACAAATGGAGGTATTTTATATGAAAGCAACGGGAATTGTGCGCAGAATTGATGATTTGGGACGTGTGGTAATCCCAAAGGAAATTAGAAGGACACTTCGTATTCGCGAAGGAGATCCGCTTGAGATATTTACAGACCGTGAAGGCGAGATTATTTTGAAAAAGTACTCACCCATTGGGGAATTGGGAACGTTTGCCAGACAGTATGCGGAAAGTTTGTCACAGACCATGGGAAGTATTGTGTGTGTGACCGATCGTGACCAAATTATTGCGGCAGCAGGAAATGGGAAAAAAGAGCTGCAGGACAAAGATATTAGCAGACAACTTCAAAATAGTATTGAACAACGGGAGCAAATTGTGGCAGGAATGGAAGAGAAAAAATATATAAAAATTGTGGCGGAACAATCGGAAGAATACCCTTGGCAGGTGATATGCCCCATTCTATGTGAGGGAGATGCAATTGGTTCTGTGGTCTTTTTGGAAAAAGAAACCAAGAAAAAAATGGGAGATACCGAACAAAAGTTGGCATTGTGTGCAGCCGGATTTTTAGGAAGACAGATGGAACAGTAATGTCATAAACTTCTTTGTACAATCATATGATGTGATAGACAAGGAGGGATGGGATGGAAAAAAAGATTCGAAAAGAATCCAAGATGATTTGGATATTAAAAGCACTTCTGGTTTCTTATGGAGTGACCGGAGTGCTGCTTTTAGTGCTGACACTTTTACTTTATAAACTGGATTTAGATGAGCAAAAGGTGACGGTAGGAATCATTACCGTCTATGTATTATCTACATTTGCAGGTGGAATTGTCCTGGGAAAGCTTGCAAAAGTACGCAAGTTTGTATGGGGAATATCTCTGGGGCTTACTTATTTTGCATTGCTCCTGCTTATATCTTTGGGAGTATATCATACGCTGCATGGAAATGGAATCAACGTGGTATCTACGTTTCTGCTATGTGCGGGAGGAGGTATGCTGGGCGGGATGGTCTCGTAGGTAAAAAAAGTGCTTTAAAAACAAAGAGCGCTGTGATATAATAACAGAAGTCAAAGGAAGCGTAAGGAGGAAATACGATGAAACATATTAAAACATTAAATACACAGACATTAAACCATACAATGAAAAAGGGCGGCTGTGGAGAGTGCCAGACCTCTTGCCAGTCTGCATGCAAGACATCTTGTACGGTAGGGAACCAGACTTGTGAACAGAAGAAATAACTGATATTGCATACGGAAAGTCAAGGCAGCGGCTTCGGTCGCTGCCTATTACTGTTAAAAGAATAGGAAAGGGGTATCTGACCTTGATTCATCAATACCAAAATAATGGATATCGTATTGTCATGGATGTGAACAGTGGTTGTGTTCATGTGGTAGACCAGTTGGGATATGACTTAATTGCCAGCCTAAGAAAACAAAATGAGGAACAGACTGTAGCGTCCTTGGAAGAACAGGAAACATTTGAGTCTGCTTGTGAGCAGCTTTGTGACGTGCATCCCAAGGAAGAATTGAAAGAAGCTTATGAAGATATTTTGGAGTTGACGAAAGCAGGACAACTTTTTACAAAGGATATCTATGAATCTTATATCGAAGAAGTCAAAGGGCGTAAAACAGTGGTAAAAGCATTATGCCTACATATTGCCCATGATTGTAATCTGGCATGTAAGTATTGCTTTGCCGAAGAAGGCGAATACCATGGAAGAAGGGCGCTTATGTCCTATGAAGTGGGGAAAAAAGCGTTGGATTTTCTGATTCAAAATTCCGGAAGCAGAAGGAATCTGGAAGTAGATTTCTTTGGAGGAGAACCACTGATGAACTGGGATGTGGTCACACAATTAGTAGCTTATGGACGGGAACAGGAACGTAAGTACGAGAAGCATTTTCGATTTACAGTGACGACCAATGGAGTCTTGTTAAATGATGACATTCAGGCGTTTGTCAATAAAGAAATGGACAATGTGGTATTAAGCCTGGATGGACGTAAAGAAGTGAATGACCGGATGCGCCCTTTCCGAAACGGAAAAGGAAGCTACGATTTGATTGTTCCTAAATTTCAAAAATTGGCCGAGAGCCGGCATCAGGAAAAGTATTATATCAGAGGTACATTTACCCGGGATAATCTGGATTTTTCCAAGGATGTACTTCATTTTGCAGATCTGGGATTTAAACAAATGTCTATAGAACCGGTGGTAGGTGCCGAGACCGACCCTTATGCTATTCGAGAAGAGGATCTTCCATTTATTTTCGAACAGTATGATACATTGGCAAAGACGATGATTGAACGAGAAAAAGCAGGAAATGGATTTACGTTCTTTCATTTTATGATTGACTTAGAAGGTGGGCCTTGTGTGGCAAAACGGCTATCGGGTTGTGGCTCGGGAACCGAATATATGGCAGTGACTCCTTGGGGGGATTTCTATCCTTGTCATCAGTTTGTAGGAGAGGAAGAATTCCTTATGGGCAATGTGGATAGTGGAATTGTCAAACCGGAGATTGCAGATGAATTTCGAAGTTGTAGCGTTTATTCAAAAGAAAAATGCAGGAATTGTTTTGCCAGATTTTATTGTAGCGGTGGCTGTATGGCCAATGCACATAAATTTCAAGGATCTATTCATGATGCTTATGATATGGGATGTGAAATGGAACGAAAGCGCGTAGAGTGTGCAATTATGATAAAAGCTGCATTGGCAGAGGAAGAAGGGAATGAAAAACATGAAGAAAAATAAAGGAGTCATCAGTCTGATATTAATTGCTGCCATGATGGTACTGCTTGGATTTACCACGGTGGTAGGACTAGGAAAAACAGGCACAGGCGCGGCAAAACACATTAAGCTGGGTCTGGATCTTGCAGGAGGAGTCAGTATCACCTATCAGACCAAGAATGCGAATCCAAAGGCTGAGGAAATGAGTGACACTATTTACAAGCTGCAAAAACGTATTGAGCAATACAGTACAGAAGCAACGGTATACCAAGAGGGAAAGAATCGAATCAATATCGAAATCCCGGGAGTATCGGATGCCAACGAAATTCTAAATGAACTGGGACAACCAGGCTCATTGGTATTTCAAGATGCCACGGGAAAGACGGTACTCAGTGGTACAGATATTGCCACAGCAGAAGCGAAGACCACTCAGGACGATATGCAGAACAAACAATATATCGTAGAACTGAGTCTGAATAAAGAGGGAACGAAAAAGTTTTCGGAAGCAACCAAAGCCAATGTAGGAAAACAAATTGCCATTGTCTATGATGGACAAGCGATTAGTAATCCGACTGTGAAGACACAAATTGACGGCGGACAAGCTTACATTGATGGAATGGCATCTTATGAAGAAGCGGAAAATCTAGCTTCGACCATTCGTATCGGTGGATTAAAACTGGAATTAGAAGAGCTGCGTTCCAACGTAGTGGGAGCACAATTGGGAGAAGAAGCAATCAGCACCAGCTTAATGGCCGGAGCAATCGGACTTGCAATTATCTTTGTGTTCATGTGTATTGTATATTTGTTGCCGGGGTTTGCATCCAGTATTGCTTTGATTATCTATACAGCAATTATTCTGGTACTTCTGAATGCATTTAATATTACCCTGACACTTCCGGGTATTGCAGGTATTGTACTGTCCATTGGTATGGCGGTAGATGCCAATGTGATTATATTTGCCAGAGTACAAGAAGAACTGGGCGCAGGAAAGAATGTAAAAACAGCTTTGAAGATGGGATTCCAAAAGGCACTTTCAGCCATTGTGGATGGAAATATCACCACCTTGATTGCGGCATTGGTATTATGGATTAAGGGAAGCGGAAGTGTGAAGGGATTTGCACAGACCTTGGCACTTGGTATTGTCATTTCTATGTTTACCGCATTATTTATTACCAGAATGATTATCTATGCATTTTATGCCATAGGGCTGAGGGACCCTAAGCTTTATGGAACGAAGAAAGAAAGAAAAACCATTAATTTCCTTTCCAAAAAGAACATCTTCTTTATTGCATCGGCGCTGGTGATTCTAGCAGGTGTAGTGGTGATGGGTGTCAACACGGGACGTGGAAAAGGCGGATTGAATTATAGCTTGGAATTCAAAGGCGGAACTTCTACTACGGTAGAATTTAAGGAAGATTATTCCATCAAGGAAATTGATTCCAAAATTGTTCCACTCATTGAAAAAGTGACGAAGGATGCCAGTGTGCAGCCAACCAAGGTAAAGGAAACCAATAATATTATCTTTAAAACCAGAGCTTTGAATTTACAGGAAAGGGAAGCACTGAATGCAACCTTGGTGAAAAATTTCCAAGTAGATGATCAGAAAATTACTTCGGAAAATATTAGTTCCACCATTAGCTCCGAGATGCGTAGTGATGCAGCAGTAGCGGTGGTAATAGCGACAATCTGTATGCTAATCTATATTTGGTTCCGATTCAAAGACATCCGATTTGCCGCCAGTGCGGTGTTGGCACTGGTACATGATGTGCTGGTAGTTCTCGTGTTCTATGGTGTGGCACGAATTTCTGTAGGCAGTACATTTATTGCCTGTATGTTGACGATTGTGGGATATTCAATTAATGCCACCATTGTTATCTTTGACCGGGTGCGTGAGAATATGAAGCTCCAAAAGAGAAATGAAGATTTGAAAGAAATCGTTAACAAAAGTATTACGCAAACACTTACAAGGAGTATCTACACCTCTCTCACCACGTTTGTTATGGTAGCAGTGCTGTTCATCTTGGGCGTTAGCTCCATTCGAGAATTTGCACTTCCATTAATGATGGGGATTGTATGTGGTGCATATTCTTCGGTATGTATTACGGGAGCACTCTGGTATGTACTGCGCACAAAATTTGCAAAAAGAAAATAGAAAACAACGTACAAAGTACAGGATGGTGTTGGGGCGGTAGTGCTTCAGCACCATTTTTGACTCGGAGGAGAAAAATGGAAAAATGGGTTTTACTTCGAAAAGGTGCAGATTTTCAGAAAATAGGGAAACAGTTTCATATTCAGCCAAGGATTGCCAGTTTGATCCGCAATCGGGATATTATTGGGGAGAAGGCCATTGATACCTATCTTCACGGAACGATTGCAGATTTACACGATGGAATGTGGATGAAAGATATGGATAAGGCCGTGGAGATTCTATCGGAAAAGATTCGAGAGGGTCAGAAAATCAGGGTCATTGGGGATTATGATATTGACGGGATTCACTCTACATACATACTATTAGAGGGAATTCGGTTATTAGGTGGAAACGTGGATATTGACATTCCAGACCGGATGAAAGATGGATATGGATTGAATAAACATCTCATAGAGAGCGCATTTGATGCAGATGTGGATACCATTGTCACTTGCGACAATGGGATTGCGGCAAGAGAAGAAATTGCATACGGAAAAGAAATGGGTATGACCATAATCGTAACCGATCATCATGAGGTTCCCTATGAGGAAGCAGAAGGGGAGAAGAAGTATCTGCTTCCCCCGGCGGATGCAGTAGTAGATCCGAAACAGGTGGATTGTACCTATCCCTTTGATGGATTATGTGGTGCGGGGGTAGCCTACAAACTGGTGGAAGCATTATACAATGTCATGGGAAGAGATGTGGAAGATGTTGACTATCTTATGGAAAATGTAGCCATTGCCACTGTTGGGGATGTTATGGATCTGGTAGACGAGAACCGAATTTTTGTGAAACAAGGATTGGAAATGTTAAAACAGACGAAGAATCTGGGGATGAAAGCACTAATGGAATGCACCAAAGTTCCAGTAGACAGGTTATCGGCTTACCATATTGGATTTGTTCTGGGGCCTTGTATGAATGCAAGTGGAAGATTGGATACGGCCAAACGTGCCTTGGAACTTTTGTGTGCGAACACTAAAAAAGAAGCGGATATATTGGCAGGGGATTTGAAAGCACTCAATGACAGCCGAAAAGACATGACCGAAGTGGCGGTGAAACAGGCAATTACACAAGTGGAGGAGACTGCCATAGGGGAAGATCGTGTAGTTGTTGTTTATTTACCGGATTGTCATGAAAGTCTTGCGGGTATTGTAGCAGGCAGACTGCGGGAACGCTATCATAAACCAACATATGTACTGACCAAAGGAACGGAAGGTGTCAAAGGTTCCGGACGATCCATAGAGGCGTACTCCATGTATGATGAACTTCACAAATGCAGACAGTTGCTGACCAAGTTTGGTGGGCATAAACTGGCGGCGGGACTATCTTTGGACGAAACCAAGGTAGCGGAGTTTCGAAAAAAAATCAACGAAGTATCTACGCTGACAGTAGAAGATTTGGTGGAAAAAGTATCGATTGATATGCAGCTTCCCTTTTCTGAGGTGAATGAAGAGTTCATCCGGGAGTTGGCATTGTTGGAGCCATTTGGCAAGGGAAACAGCAAACCGGTTTTTGTAGAAAAAAACATTGAGATATTGAATTATAAGGTACTGGGAAAAAGAGAAAATGTTCTGAAGCTACGTGTCCAAGACGGAAGTGGTGTTCAGCTGGATGCATTATATTTTGGTGACATTCCACTATTTCTCTCTCAGATAGAACAAAATCCTCATGAGAAAAGGGCTTTTGTTTACTATCCAGGGATCAATGAATATATGGGGAGAAAGACACTACAGATTACCATTGGAAATTATCAATGAAAATGCCATTTGGGGTGGTTAGAAACGTTGAAAAGCAATCATGGATATGGTATAGTAAAAGTTACTAATTGTGCGCAGGAGATAAATAAAAAATGAAATCAATAGAAGAATACGTAGTGAATATACCTAATTTTCCGGAACCGGGAATTATGTTTCGTGATATAACCAGTATCTTAGAAGATGCAGACGGGCTACGGCTGGCTGTGGATTTGATGCAGGAAAAATTAAAAGATATTTCTTTTGAAACCATTGTTGGGCCGGAAGCCAGAGGATTTATCTTCGGGATGCCCATTGCATACAATATGCATAAGGCTTTTGTTCCGATTCGGAAAAAGGGGAAACTACCCCGGGAAGTCATTTCCACTAAGTATGATTTAGAATATGGCAGTGCAGAACTGGAAATACACAAAGGATCGATTCAGCCGGGACAAAAAGTGGCTATTGTAGATGATTTACTGGCCACCGGAGGAACGATGAAGGCGATGATTGAGATGGTAGAAGAATTAGGTGGCGAAGTTGTTTCAATTATATGCTTAATGGAACTTGCGGGGTTAGAAGGCAGAACTACATTACAGGGACATCATGTAGAGTCTGTGATTGTATATCCGGGAAAATAAAAGGGGGGTCTGATATGGCAGATGTAACAAGTGAAAACCAAAGTAAAAATGTAGAAATAGTCGATGGGCACGAAGTAAAAGCACCTGCGGATTATCAAAACCCAGAGCAATTGTATGATAAGCTGATTGCGCGCATTCGGAAATATCATCCATCTACGGATATTAGTATGATTGAAAAAGCATATCAGACCGCAAAAAAATCTCATGGCGATCAACTGAGAAAATCTGGAGAACCTTATATTATTCATCCCTTGTGGGTAGGAATTATTCTGGCAGAGTTGGAATTGGATAAGGAAACCATTGCCACCGGAATTCTTCATGATGTAGTAGAAGATACCGATATGTCGATTGAGGACTTGGCCAAAGAATTTGGCAGTGAAGTTGCTCTTTTGGTAGATGGGGTTACAAAATTAGGACGTTTATCTTATTCTTCCGATAAACTAGAAGTACAGGCAGAAAATTTACGGAAAATGTTTCTTGCTATGGCGAAGGATATCCGGGTCATTTTAATCAAATTGGCGGATCGGCTTCACAACATGCGAACGCTTCAGTTCATGCGTCCGGAGAAACAAAAAGAAATTGCAAAAGAGACCATGGATATTTACGCACCCATTGCACAACGTCTTGGTATTTCTAAAATCAAAACAGAATTAGATGATCTGGCACTCCAATATTCACAACCGGAGATTTATTATGATTTGGTAAAGCAAATTAATGCCCGGAAAATGGAGCGGGAAGAATTTGTGCAACAGATTGTGGCAGAAGTAACGACTCACATGGAACATGCTAAGATTCATGTGGATGTGCAGGGGCGTGTGAAGCATTTCTTTAGCATTTATAAAAAAATGGTCAATCAAGATAAGACCATTGATCAAATATATGATTTGTTTGCGGTGCGCATTATTGTGGATTCCGTGAAGGATTGTTATGCGGTGCTGGGTGTTATTCATGAAATGTATACACCGGTGCCGGGACGCTTTAAGGATTACATCGCTATGCCGAAGTCAAATATGTATCAATCTCTTCATACTACTTTGATGAGTTCCGTAGGACAACCATTTGAAATCCAAATACGTACGGAAGAGATGCATAAGACCGCAGAATACGGGATTGCAGCTCATTGGAAATATAAAGAATCCGGTGACGAAAAGAAGAGCGGAAAAGCACAGGAAGAAGAGAAATTAAGTTGGCTTCGCCAGATTCTGGAATGGCAGCGTGACATGTCTGACAATCGGGAATTTTTGAGTTTACTAAAAGGAGACTTGGATTTATTTGCAGAAGATGTCTACTGCTTTACACCCAATGGGGATGTAAAGAATCTGCCCGCAGGGTCTACGCCGGTGGATTTTGCATATGCCATCCACAGTGCTGTGGGGAATAAAATGGTAGGGGCCAGAATTAATGGAAAACTGGTCAACATTGATTATCAGATTCAAAACGGAGACCGTATTGAAATATTGACTTCCCAAAATTCCAGAGGTCCCAGCAGGGATTGGCTCAATATTGTAAAGAGCACACAGGCTAAGAATAAGATTAATCAGTGGTTCAAAAAGGAATATAAAGAAGAAAATATTGTAAGAGGAAAAGAATTAATCACTTTTTATTGTAAGACAAAGGCATTGATACAAAGTGATTTAATGAAGCCTAAATATATGCAGGTGGTGCAGCAAAAATATGGATTCAGAGATTGGGAAGCGGTACTTGCATCCATTGGGCATGGTGGACTGAAAGAAGGTCAAGTCGTTAACCGTTTGGTAGAAGAATATGGGAAAGACCATAAGAAAGAAATCACCAATGAGGCTATTTTAGAAAAAGTATCCGAAGCGGCAAAAAACAAGGTACATATTGGAAAATCTAAGAGTGGCATTAGGGTAAAAGGAATTGATGATATGGCAGTTCGGTTTTCCAGATGCTGTAATCCGGTTCCGGGAGATGAAATCATTGGTTTCGTTACCCGCGGAAGAGGAATGACAATCCATCGTACGGATTGTGTCAATATTCTTCACTTGTCCGTGGAAGAACGGGCCAGGCTAATCGTGGCAGAGTGGGAACACGCAGAAAGTGCAGAAGCAAGTGGTCAGTATCTTTCTGAAATCAAGATGTATGCCAATGACCGTCAGGGACTTTTGATGGAAATATCCAGAACATTTACGGAAGCAAAAATTGATGTGAAATCCATGAATGTTCGTACCAGCAAACAAGGAACAGCGACCATTGAGATGGGATTTATTGTCCATGGAAGGGACGAACTTGCCAGAGTAAATGAAAAATTGCGTCAATTAGAAGGCGTCATCGATATAGAACGAACAGTGGGGTAAAAAGGGTGAAAATAGAAAAGTTTGTATTGGGAATGGTTGCAACCAATTGCTATGTAATGCAAAATGAAGAAACCAAAGAAGCAGTGCTAGTAGATCCGGCAGATTGTCCGGATTATTTAGTGAATCATATTAAAAAAGAAGGATTGACCATTCGAGCTATCTTTCTTACCCATGGACATTTTGATCACATGACAGGGTTAAAAGAATGGCTTCAAGAAATAAAGGTTCCGGTATACATAGGGGAAGAAGAGAAAGAATTGTTGGCAGATCCTTTGTTAAATATGTCTGATGGAATGTATGAAGAGGGCTTTGGATTCACCGATGCCATCTTTTTAAAAGATGGTGAAAGTGTCAGTGCTGCCGGATTTTGTTTTCAAGTGATTCATACACCGGGGCATACCGTGGGTGGTTGCTGCTATTATGTGGAATCCGAGAAGATATTGTTTAGTGGAGACACATTATTTCGTCGTTCAGTGGGACGGTCGGATTTCCCTACGGGAGATGAAAAAGCATTGATGAGTTCTATCAAAGACAAATTATTTGAGCTTCCACTGGAGACTTTTGTATATCCCGGACATCAAGGGGAAACCTCGATTCGGGAAGAAAAAAAGGCTTGGTGTCTATTGTGATAAAATTAAATTTTAATAGTGGAAAATATACGTATGATGTATATCATATTGTGAAATCATTTTTGCCGGGAGCGGAAATTGCACAACAAATTAGTCCGGACCAGACGGAAGACATTCGAGTGGAAATGGATTCGGGAAAAGAATTTTCTATTTCAGAAGTGGAAAGCAAGCATGTACTGAATCTAAAACTGTATGAATGGTTATCGGAAATGACCGGGAAACAATTGACATGGGGAATCTTAACCGGTATTCGCCCCACTAAGATAGCGATGAAACAGTTGGAGGAAGGCATCAAGGAAGAGGAAATCCTGCAGTATTTGAAAGAGCACAATCGGGTCAGTGAGCAAAAAGCAAAGCTCTGTATTGATATTGCAAAATGTGAAAAAGCATTGCTGAAGCAGTTGGATTATGAGGAAGGCTACAGTCTTTATATTGGCATTCCATTTTGTCCTACGACCTGCAGTTATTGTTCTTTTACGTCTTATCCGATTGCAGCGTGGAAAAACCGGGTGGAAGAATATTTGGATGCCCTTTGTATAGAACTTACTTTTATAGGAACACTTGCCAAAGAAAAGCATAAAAAATTGAATACGATTTATATTGGGGGAGGTACGCCCACTACGTTGGAGCCAAAACAATTAGACCGTCTGCTGTCTCATGTAGAGCATACTTTTTCTTATGAAAATTTGAAGGAAATCACAGTAGAAGCAGGGCGTCCGGACAGCATTACGGCAGACAAGCTGGAGGTGCTTCGCAACCATCATATATCCAGAATTTCTATTAATCCTCAGTCCATGCAACAAAAAACTCTAAATGTTATCGGCCGCAAACATACGGTAGAAGATATTAAACGAGTATATCAAATGGCACGGGAAAAAGGATTTGATAATATTAATATGGATTTGATTGCAGGACTTCCAGGAGAGTGTGAAGCAGATATGGAAGATACCTTAAAACAAATCAAAGCGTTGGCGCCGGATAGCCTTACCGTACATGCGCTTGCATTAAAGCGGGCATCTCGCATGGGACAGGAGCAAAAGCAGTCTATCACCGGCAACGGTAGAGATGAAAAAGAAATGGCAAAAGTTTTATCGAATATGATTGATATGGCAGCAAAATGTGCTGAAGAAATGCAACTTTTTCCTTACTATATGTATCGCCAAAAAAATATTGCCGGTAATTTTGAAAATGTAGGATATGCAAAAGAAGGAAAAGCCGGGATATACAACATTCTTATTATGGAAGAAAAGCAAACCATTGTGGCGGCCGGAGCGGGTGCCAGTACAAAACTGGTGCTTCCTAATAGACCGGAATATGCGGACAAGAATAAAAAAAGAATTGAACGTGTGGAAAATGTAAAAGATGTAGAACAATATATTTCACGTATTGATGAAATGATAGAGCGAAAGGGAGAACTATTATGGCCTTAAAGAAAACACCGGTTACCGGCATGAAAGATATGATGCCAAAGGAAATGGAAATTCGAGACTATGTAATTCAATTAATCAAAGAAACTTATGGAACGTTTGGATTTTCTTCTATGGAAACCCCATGCGTGGAACATCTGGAAAACCTGAGCAGCAAGCAGGGTGGCGAGAATGAAAAACTGATTTTCAAAATTTTAAAGCGTGGGGAAAAACTGAAATTAGACACGGCACAGACGGAAAGCGATGTGGCAGACAGCGGTCTTCGTTATGATCTTACCGTTCCACTTTCCAGATATTATGCCAATCATGCCAATGAACTGCCATCTCCCTTCAAAGCACTGCAGATGGGAAATGTATGGAGAGCAGACCGACCACAAAGAGGACGGTTTCGTCAGTTTATGCAATGTGACATTGATATTTTAGGGGAACCAGGCAATCTGGCGGAAATTGAATTGATTTTAGCAACTTCTACACTGCTTGGAAAGTTGGAATTTCAAAATTTCACCATTCGAATCAATGACCGCAAGATATTAAAAGCGATGGCAGCTTACAGCGGATTTGAGGAAAAAGATTACGATACGGTTTTTATTATTCTGGATAAAATGGATAAAATAGGAATGGATGGGGTTGCGAAAGAACTGGAAGACAGCGGATATGCCCAAGAATCGGTGGAGCAATACTTGCAGTTATTTCAAGAAATCACCGGAGATGTAGCAGGCGTTCGTTACTGTAAAGAAAAATTGGATGGATATCTGGATGCCTCTACGGCAGACAGTCTGGAAATGATTATTTCCAGTGTAGACAGTGCGAAAGAGGCTGATTTTCAAATTTGTTTTGATCCTACACTGGTACGTGGAATGTCTTATTATACAGGTACTATTTTTGAAATTGCCATGGATGAGTTCGGTGGTTCTGTAGGTGGTGGTGGACGCTATGATGAAATGATAGGAAAATTTACAGGGCAGGAAACTTGTGCGTGTGGCTTTTCTATTGGATTTGAGCGTATTGTCATGCTACTTTTGGAACGTGGATTTACGGTGCCTAAAACAGGAAACAAAAAAGCATTTTTGATTGAAAAAGGAATGAAAACAGATGGCATGCTACAGGTATTAAGCTTGGCAAAGGAAGAAAGGCAGGCAGGAAAACAAGTTATGCTTGTGAATATGAAAAAGAATAAAAAGTTTCAAAAGGAACAGTTGATGGCAGAAGGATATGAAGATATCACAGAATGTTATTGCGATTCCATAGAGCAGAGATAAAAATAGATGGAGGAAAAGGAAATGGCAGAATCAATGCAAGGATGGAAAAGAACACATAGATGTGGGGAATTATCCGCTGCAGATATAGGCAAAGAAGAAATTGTGATGGGATGGGTGCAAAAAAACAGAAACAAGGGCGGGATTGTCTTTGTTGATTTACGTGACCGCTCCGGTCTTTTGCAACTGATATTTGAAAATGAAAGTGTAGACGAAATGGATTTTGAGCAGGCCGGAAAGCTTAGAAGTGAATTTGTGATTGCTGCAAGAGGTGTGGTAGAAGCACGTTCCGGAGCAGTCAATGAACACTTGGCAACCGGAGAGATTGAAGTGAGAGTCAAAGAACTCCGGGTGCTGTCCGAATCAGAAACACCCCCATTTCCCATTGAAGAAGACAGTAAAACCAAAGAAGAACTTCGTTTGAAATATCGATACTTAGATCTTCGCAGACCGGATTTACAACGAAATCTAATCATGAGAAGTAAGGTGGCAACTTTAACCAGACTGTTTTTGGCAGAGGAAGGGTTTTTAGAGATTGAGACCCCCATGCTTATTAAGAGTACACCGGAAGGTGCTAGGGATTATCTGGTACCAAGCCGTATCCATCAAGGTGAGTTCTATGCGCTTCCTCAGTCACCACAGATTTTCAAGCAGTTATTAATGTGCTCAGGATATGACCGCTATTTTCAATTGGTAAAATGTTTCCGTGATGAAGATTTGCGTGCAGACCGTCAACCGGAATTTACCCAAATTGATATGGAATTATCCTTTGTAGATGTAGATGATGTGATTGATGTGAATGAACGATTACTAGCCAGAATATTTAAGGAAATACTTGGAGTAGACGTTGCACTTCCCATTCAGAGAATGACCTGGCAAGACGCTATGGATCGTTTTGGTTCTGATAAACCAGACCTTCGTTTTGGAATGGAATTAGTCAACGTGACGGAAGTAGTAAAAGAATGTGAATTTGCAGTATTTAAAGGAGCCATTGCAAATGGTGGTACAGTTCGTGGAATCAATGCCAAAGGACAAGGAGCAATGCCACGCAAGAAAATCGACAAACTGGTAGATTTTGCGAAGGATTTCGGAGCAAAAGGATTGGCGTATATTGCAATCAATGACGACCTAACCGTGAAATCTTCTTTTGCAAAATTTATGACAGAAGAGGAAATGAAAGTGTTGATACAGTCCATGGACGCAGAAGCAGGAGATTTGCTTTTATTTGCAGCAGATCAAAACAAGGTGGTTTGGGATGTCCTTGGCAATCTCCGTTTGGAAATCGCCAGACAGATGGAATTGTTAAATAAAAGCGATTACCGCTTCTTGTGGGTGACAGAATTTCCGTTACTAGAGTGGAGTGAAGAGCAGAACCGCTTTACAGCTATGCACCATCCATTTACAATGCCTATGGAAGAAGACCTTCCGTATATTGACACCAATCCCGGAAAAGTGCGGGCAAAAGCATATGATATTGTATTAAATGGAACCGAGTTAGGTGGCGGAAGTGTACGTATCTTCCAGAATGATATTCAGGAAAAAATGTTTGAAGTACTGGGATTTACAAAAGAGAAGGCATATGAACAGTTCGGATATCTATTGGAGGCGTTTAAATACGGCGTACCGCCACATGCAGGTCTTGCTTATGGATTAGATAGACTACTGATGTTAATGACTCAGGAAGACAGTATTCGAGACGTGATTGCCTTCCCGAAGGTGAAAGATGCTTCTTGCCTTATGTCAGAAGCTCCCAATGTGGTAGATGAAAAACAGTTGGGTGAATTAGGATTGAAAATCGAACGATCATAGAAATCAGAAAAGAATCGCCCTTTCCTTTAGAGAAAAAGTGGCGATTCTTTTTTGGTTTGTGAAATAAAAAAGATATTGAATGAGTAAAACTCATCCAATATCTTTTAAAAGTCAAAGACTAAGCGATGCAAACATTTACTGCTTGTTGTCCACGAGCGCCATCTGTAATATCAAATGTAACTGCTTGGCCATCATCTAAAGATTTGAAACCATCTGTTGCGATTCCAGAGAAATGTACAAATATGTCTTCTCCACCTTCGTCGTTAGTAATGAAACCAAATCCCTTTTGAGCGTTAAACCATTTTACTGTACCTTTATTCATGAAAGATACCTCCTAATTTTTATTATATTACTGGAAAAAAATAAAAAATCACATATTTTTGTAAATCGTTAAATCGAATAATGACTTACAAAAATATGCGAAATCAAAATCTTATTCAGAATACTTGCTAAGCATAACATGGAAGTATGGGGATGTCAACGTAATTATCAAATTCTTTTCTAGTATATGATTTGGCACCTGTTTCTATAAAAAATAAGGCTTTCCGAATTTCGGAAAGCCTTATTTTGTGAGAGCGTGAGACGGGATTCGAACCCGCGACCCCGACCTTGGCAAGGTCGTACTCTACCAACTGAGCCACTCACGCACTGAATGTGATACCGTTCTGTGCCAACCAGAACAATAACTAATATACTATATGAAAAGAATTTTGTCAACTGATTTTTGAAAAAAGTTGTGTCTTTGTTTCACACATTTATAATAAAAGCAGGTCTCTTGTATCCTCAAAGAAATTCCCTTGAAGATTACGGTGAAACTGAGTATAATAATACTAATTCTTGTTAACAGCATATGATGATTCAGACTAGGAGGCAATATGAATATGAATCCAAAGAAAGAAGCTTATAAAAAAATGGCAGCTACAATCATTTCCAATCTTGAGAAAAGAAATATGGAAGGATATTATTGTGAGGATAGCAGTAGTGTAGTGCAGACTGCAATTGGACTGATGGAAGAAGGAACCACAGTAAGCTGGGGTGGATCAGAGACACTGAAAGAATGTGGAATGCTGGAAGCATTGCAAAACTTAGATTTTGAACTGATTGACCGAAATACAGCGAAGACAGAGGAAGAAAAAAGTGCAATTTATCAGCGGACGGTAGGAGCGGATTATTTTTTCATGAGTTCCAATGCGATTACGATTGATGGGGAATTGGTCAACATCGATGGTAATGGGAACCGCGTAGCATGTTTGATTCATGGACCGAAACATGTTATTTTGATAGTAGGGATGAACAAAGTGGTGTCGGATGTAGCCAATGGTATGACACGGATACGTAATATGGCAACCCCTGCTAATGCAGCAAGACTGGGAACGAAAACCCCATGTCAAAAGACGGGATGCTGTGGGAACTGTTTGTCACCGGATTGCATGTGCTGTGAAGTGGTGATTACAAGAAAATCAAGACATGAAGGCAGAATCAAAGTCATTTTAGTTGGAGAAGAACTGGGATATTAGGAAAGAATGAGGGGGAATTTATGGAACATACGAAAACAATCAAAATAGCACTGCTTGGCATGGGAACGGTAGGCACCGGTGTGTATAAGCTAATTCAAAGACAGGCAAAGGCTATGATATATAAGGCCGATGCAAAATTAGAAATCATAGCAATTTTAGTACATGATAAAGAAAAAGTCAGAGATGGTGTGGACAGCTCATTGATTACAGACAATTGGAATGATATTATTCAAAATGATGAAATCGACATTGTCATTGAAGTGATGGGTGGAATTGAACCAGCGAAAACAATGATTTTGGAAGCACTCTATGCAGGGAAAAATGTAGTGACAGCGAATAAGGATTTAATTGCAGAGCACGGGAAAGAGCTTTTGGATGCAGCAGAAGAAAATCATAAGGATTTTCTGTTTGAGGCGGCAGTTGCTGGCGGAATTCCCATTATTCGACCATTAAAACAGTGCTTGGCAGGGAATGAGATTTCGAAAGTGGTTGGAATTGTAAATGGAACTACGAATTATATTTTGACCAAGATGTTTGAAGAGGAAATGGAATTTGAAGAAGCACTGGAGGGGGCCACGGTTCGTGGTTATGCAGAAGCAGATCCCACTGCAGATATTGAAGGCTACGATGCAGGACGTAAAATGGCGATTATGGCATCGGTAGCTTTTCATTCCCGGGTGGTATTAAGTGATGTCCATATTGAGGGAATTACGAAAATTTCAGCGAAGGATGTGCGATGTGCAAAACAATTTGACAGCGTGATTAAGTTGTTAGGAGTTGCAAGTAATACGGCAGAGGGAATCGAAGTTGCGGTTTATCCTATGTTATTATCCAATACCCACCCATTGGCGGCGGTACGTGGCTCTTTTAATGCGGTGTTCGTTAATGGAGATGCAGTAGGAGACGCTATGTTTTATGGAAAAGGCGCTGGAGAACTGCCTACAGCCAGCGCCATCTTAGGAGATGTGATTGATGTTGCAAGAAATATTTCTTATGATTGCAATGGACGCATTAGTTGTACCTGCTATAAGAATCTAAAGGTAAAACCAATTGGTGAGGTAGAAAACAAATACTTTTTGAGGATGAAAGTGTCAGACCGTCCCGGTGTGCTTGCTCAAATTGCAAAAGTATTAGGAGATCACGGAGTAAGCATTAGTAAAGTGACGCAAAAGGCGGAAAATATGCAATGTGCGGAATTGGTCATTATTACGGACAATGTAAAAGAACACCATGTGGAAGAAGCATTATCCGTTTTTCGGGAAATGTCGATTGTAAAAGAAATTAGCAGTATGATACGGGTATATGAATAAGGAATTTTTATTCATCTATGCGAAATCTGGTTTTTAGGTCATTGGCTGCAAGGGGAAGTTGCTCTTGCAGTGCCTTTGCGTCTCGTTCTTGAATCTTATAATCGGTGTAGCTAAGCAGTTCTTTTTGATATTGTAGCTGTAAATTGTCATCATAGGCATCAATGTTATGATGCAGTTGCTTTAATTGGTTTTTGAAAGAAAAATACTGCTCCATGCGGGCGTGCTCGGATTCTGCCGGCGTGGCTTCTTTTAGCTTCTGCAGTGTTCTGTGGACAGAAGCGGTCAATCCCTCCATGTTGTTGTTGGAGGAGGTGCGATGGGTGGAAACAGAGTTGCTGGTTTCATTTGCTTTTGCTTTGGAAACTTCGGTTTCCAGAGTTTCTACACTGGCTTCTAGTTGTTTTACTTTTTTTTCAAGGGCGAGGATGGTATCTGTATTTTTGCTTTGACAACCGGAACATACAAGAATGCCAAAGAGGAAGCATACGAGAATCGGTAATCTCTTCACAGGTATGTCAGCTCCTTTCTATTATTTTAAATAGTTTCATCATTTTGTAATCTACTGTCTATCATGGACAAAATTTAAAATTTCAAACCCTAAAAATTTAGAAAATAAAAATCAAGCAAGGGAATTTATATAGCGAAGAAATAGAAAAAAAGAAAGGGGATACCACATGAGTTATGCAGATCAGGTGTTTATTCATATGTGCCGGGATATTATTGATAACGGAACAAGTACAGAAGGAGAAAAAGTGCGTCCCAAGTGGGAAGACGGAAGCTTTGCCTATACGAGAAAACGATTTGGAGTTGTGAATCGCTATGATTTATCCAAGGAATTTCCGGCATTGACTCTGCGCCGCACAGGAGTGAAAAGCTGTGTGGATGAAATGCTTTGGATATGGCAGAAGAAATCAAATAATATCAAAGATCTCAATAGTCATATATGGGATAGTTGGGCAGATGAAAATGGTTCTATTGGAAAAGCCTACGGTTACCAGATGGGTGTGAAACATCAATATCGTGAAGGAATGATGGATCAGATTGACCGGGTGATTTATGACCTAAAGCAAAATCCATATAGTCGGCGTATTATGACCAATCTTTATGTCCATGAGGATTTGCATGAGATGAATTTGTATCCTTGTGCTTATAGTATGACGTTTAACGTAACCAAAGAAAAAGATGGCGACCGGCTGGTTCTAAATGCAATCTTAAATCAACGTTCTCAAGATGTGCTTGCAGCAAATAATTGGAATGTATGCCAGTATGCGGTTCTGGTACATATGTTGGCGCAGGTATGTCACATGAAACCGGGAGAACTGGTACATGTGATTGCAGATGCCCATATTTATGATCGACATATTTCACTAGTCGAAGAATTAATTGGAAGAGAACCTTATCCGGCACCTACATTTTGGCTTAATCCGGAGATTGAGGATTTTTATAAATTTACGCCAGAAGATGTAAGATTGGATCATTATGAAACCGGTCCACAGATTAAAAATATTCCAGTGGCAGTGTAGAGGAGAAAAGTATGAATATTATTGTAGCAGCAGATAAAAATTGGGGCATCGGATATCGGAATCAATTGCTGGTCAGCATTCCGTCAGACATGAAATTCTTTCGGCAGACGACTACCGGAAAAATAGTAGTGATGGGAAGAAAAACATTAGAAAGTTTTCCAAATGGACAGCCCTTAAGAGATCGGGTCAATATTGTACTAACCCGAGATACAAATTATGACGGGAAAGGTGCCGTGGTGGTGCATACGATGGAAGAACTCCTGAAAGAGACGAAAAAGTATCCTACAGAGGATATTTATGTGATTGGCGGGGAAAGTATTTATCGAGAATTATTACCATATTGCAACTGCGCTTATATAACGAAAATAGACCATGAATATCAGGCAGATACCCATTTTCCCAATTTAGATGAGTTGGAAGAGTGGGTGCTGACCGAAGATACGGAAGAACAGACTTACTTTAATTTGGAATATGTTTTTGCGAAATATGAAAAGAAAAAATAGAGGACGAGTATGAATTTATTAACAGTAGAACATCTTACCAAATCATATACGGAACGTCTGCTATTTGACGATGCGGATTTTAGTATTCATGAAGGAGATAAGATTGGTGTCATCGGTATCAATGGAACCGGAAAATCCACATTTCTAAAAATTCTGTCCGGACTGGAATATCCGGATTTGGGAACCGTTACAAAGGGAAATCAAGTACATTTAAGATATCTGCCACAAAATCCGGTGTTTTTAGAAAATGCTACCGTGTTGGAGGCCGTATTGCAAGACAATGTGACAGAGCTAAATCGCTGGTCTGTGGAAAGCGAAGCCAAAAGCATATTAAACACCTTAGGAGTGCCGGACAGTGAACAAAAGGTGGAAGAATTATCCGGAGGACAGAAAAAGAGAGTTGCACTTGCCAACGCAATTTTAACCCCTTGTGAAATACTGGTATTGGATGAGCCCACCAACCATTTGGATAATGAAATGGCAACTTGGCTTGAGGAGTACTTGAATAAATTACGGGGAGCAATCGTCATGGTTACCCATGATCGATATTTTTTGGACCGGGTGTCCAACCGTATTGTAGAAATAGACAAAGGGAAAATCTATAATTATCCCGGTAATTATTCGGAATTTGTTCGATTGAAGGCAGCAAGAGAAGATATCGAACTGGCTTCCGCGCGAAAACGAAAAAGTTTATTGCGAACCGAACTAGAATGGCTGGGACGAGGAGCAAGAGCACGTTCGACCAAGCAAAAAGCCCATATCCAAAGAATTGAAGTATTGCAGACACAAAAAGGACCGGAAGAAGAGCAAAGTGTGGAGATGAATTCCATTTCCACCAGACTGGGAAAGAAAACCATTGAAGTGAGTGGACTTTGTAAGGCTTATGGAGAGAAAAAATTATTTGAAGAGTTCAATTATATTTTCTTGAAGGGAGAACGAGTGGGAATCATTGGTGCCAATGGCTGTGGGAAAAGTACACTTCTCAAGGTAATCAGTGGCGTGGAACTTCCGGATGCAGGCATAGTAGACATCGGTCAGACGGTGAAAATCGGATATTTTTCTCAGGAAAACGAATACATGGATGAAACACTGCGGGTCATTGATTATATCAAAGAAACCGCAGAGTACATTCAAACGGTAGATGGTACCGTTACCGCATCTCAGATGTTAGAGCGGTTTTTGTTCGATGGAACCATGCAGTGGAGTATCATTGAAAAGCTGTCCGGTGGAGAGAAGAGGCGTCTGTATTTACTGAAAATACTGATGTCCGCTCCCAATGTGCTATTGCTGGATGAGCCCACCAATGACTTGGATATCCAAACGCTGACCATATTAGAAGATTATTTAGACGGCTTCGATGGGATTGTGATTACGGTATCCCATGACCGGTATTTCCTAGACCGTGTGGTGCGAAGAATTTTCGCCTTTGAAGGCGAGGGAGTGGTGAGACAATATGAGGGTGGATTCTCAGATTATGATGAGAAAGTCAAGGATACTTTCTCGGGAGATAAAACCGCAGCACTGGAAGGAAAGCCCCTAGATGCAGAAGAAAAAAATGCAGGACGTACACAAAATCGAAAACTAAAATTTTCCTTTAAAGAACAACGGGAATATGATGTGATTGATGAAGAAGTGGCAAAACTGGAGGCTCATCTGGAGGTGTTGGAAGGACAAATCACTGCGGCAGCCAGCGATTACGGGAAACTGAATCGGTTGCTGCAAGAAAAAGAAGAGTGGGAAATGCAGCTAGAAGAGAAAATGGAACGATGGGTGTATTTAAATGATTTGGCGGAGCAAATGGAAAAGGGCTGTTAGACCAAGGTTTTTGTTGACAAAAGGATTAGAAAATCATATAATAGTTCTAATTTCAATCTGAAAAGAAGAGAAATGCAGTGACAAGGAGGAGTACATAATCCCCGGAAGCAAAGAGAGAAGATGGATGGTGAGAATCTTCGTGAAGGAATTATGGAAGTAGCCTTTGAGCAGTGGCTCCAACGGGCAGAGTCCCCAGTAGACGCCAACGTATTTCCCACGTTATGGGAACACAATATCGGAGTCATCCTGTATTGGTAGAGTGCAAAGAAGTTGTTCTTTGAATTTAGGTGGTAACACGGATGTTATGTTCGCCCTAAACTAGTTTTCGTAAATGTAAGCATTTACGGGAACCGGTTTGGGGCGTTTGTTGCATAAAGGAGGTAATAAAATGAAGAAAATTTCAGGAAACAAAATGTTGGTAAAGGCTTTAAAAGAAGAGGGCGTGGATACGCTGTTTGGTTATCCGGGCGCATGTACCATTGATATTAGTGATGAACTTTATAAACAAGATACAATTAAAATCATTCTTCCACGGCATGAACAGGCACTGGTACATGAGGCAGATGCTTATGCCAGAGCAACTGGAAAAGTGGGCGTATGCCTGGTAACCAGTGGACCGGGGGCAACGAATCTGGTTACCGGACTTGCCACTGCGAATTATGACAGTGTACCCCTTGTCTGTTTCACCGGACAGGTAGCAAAACATTTGATTGGAAATGATGCTTTTCAAGAAGTGGATATTGTGGGGATTACCAGAAGTATTACGAAATACGGGGTCACCGTTCGCAATCGAGAAGATTTAGGAAGAATCATCAAAGAAGCATTTTATATTGCCAAGACCGGTAAACCGGGGCCGGTATTAATTGATTTGCCAAAAGATGTTATGGAAGAGTTAGGCACATCCGATTACCCACAGGAAGTAAGCATTCGAGGTTATAAGCCAAGTACGGGAGTGCATATCGGTCAGCTGAAACGGGCCATTAAGATGATTTCTAAGGCGGAAAAACCGTTATTTTTAGCAGGGGGTGGCGTGAATATTGCTCACGCGGGACACTTGTTTACCGAATTGGTAGAGCGCACGCAGGTACCGGTAGTAACCACGATTATGGGAAAGGGAGCTATTCCCAGTACCCATCCGTTATATATTGGAAATCTGGGAATGCATGGAGCCTATGCGTGCAATCGAGCAGTGAGCCAGTGTGATTTATTATTTTCCATTGGAACCAGATTTAACGATCGCATCACCGGAAAACTTCATGAATTTGCACCCAATGCACAAATTGTGCATATTGATATTGATACTGCTTCGATTTCCAGAAACATTAAGGTAGATGTTCCCATTGTTGCGGATGCGAAGGAAGCAATTGAAAAATTATTAGAATATGTGACGCCGTGTGAGACAACGAATTGGCTTGCGGAAATAGATACGTGGAAGGAAGCACACCCACTACATATGAAGAAACGAGCAGGAATGGGGCCACAGGAAATTATCGAAACCATCAACCGTTTATTTGACGAGGCAATTGTGGTTACGGACGTGGGTCAGCACCAGATGTTTACGGCTCAGTATATTGAGCTCAACGAGAAGAAACAACTGCTTATGTCGGGAGGTCTTGGAACTATGGGATACGGATTCCCGGGGGCCATTGGAGCCAAAATCGGATGTCCAGAGGTTCCAGTCATTGCTATATCCGGTGATGGAGGAATGCAGATGAACCTTCAGGAATTTGCCACAGCAGTTTTGGAGGAACTTCCAATTATTGTATGTGTATTTAACAACACGTATCTGGGAATGGTACGGCAGTGGCAGAAATTATTTTATGGAAAACGTTATTCTATGACTTGTCTTCGGGCAGGAGCTGCTTGTAGAAACCAATGTGGAGAATGTGAATGTCCTCCTTATACGCCAGACTTTGTAAAATTGGCTCAGAGCTATGGAGCGAAAGGTCTGCGAGTGACTCAAAGTGAGGAAATCGAAGGAGCATTTCGGGAAGCCATGGAGACGAAAAAAGTTCCAACGCTAATTGAATTTGTAATTGATCCGGAAGAAATGGTATATCCCATGATTCAACCGGGTGGGACCTTAGAAGAGATGCTGATGGATTGCTAGGAAGGGGA
The DNA here is from genome assembly GCA_036666555.1 of Lachnospiraceae bacterium. Lineage (GTDB taxonomy): Bacteria > Bacillota > Clostridia > Lachnospirales > Lachnospiraceae > UMGS1251. The sequence continues at coordinate 63,986 of JAVWVS010000005.1, forward strand.
AAAAGAATGAATACAATCATGAAAAAAAGATGGATTTCACTATATGTAGAGAATCAAATTGGTGTACTTTCTAAAATATCAGGGCTGTTTTCCGGAAAATCCTACAATATGGAAAGCTTAACTGTAGGAACCACAGAGGATGCTACGGTATCAAGGATGACCATTGAAACCGTAAGTGATGATGAGACCTTTGAGCAGATTAAGAAACAACTAAATCGAATGGTGGAAGTCATTAAAGTCATTGATTTCACAGATTTGTCTATTTGTATGAAAGAAATTCTCTATGTAAAAGTAAGAAAATGTACTTTGGATGATAAAAAAGAATTATTTATGGTGGCACAGACATTTAATGCAGATGTGATTGATTATGGAAAAGATACTTTGCTTTTGGAATTTGTTCAGACGGCAACGAAAAATGATGCAGTGATTAAGCTGTTGAAAGAAGAATTCCAAACTATTGAAGTAGTCAGAGGCGGAAGTGTTGGGATAGAAGCCATTAGCATGGCGGAAAGATAAAACAGGAGAAACGGTAAAAAGCAGTGAAATGGAGGGAAACAAGATGGAAAAGAAAGAACTGGATTGGGCGAATATAGGATTTTCTTATATACAAACGGAGAAACGATATGTTTCCAATTATAAAAATGGAGCGTGGGAGGAAGGTAGTTTAACCGAAGATGCCAATGTTGTGTTAAATGAATGTGCAGGAGTACTGCAATATGCCCAGACGATTTTCGAAGGATTGAAGGCATATACCTCGGAAGATGGCCGCATTGTGACTTTTCGCCCGGATTTAAATGCGCAAAGAATGCAAGATTCTGCAAAAAGATTGGAAATGCCTGTATTTCCGGCAGAACGTTTTCTGGATGCCATCGAGCAGGTAGTAAAGGCAAATGTGGCATATGTGCCACCTTATGGTTCCGGAGCCACGTTGTATCTCAGACCATATATGTTTGGCAGTGATCCGGTTATCGGAGTAAAACCGGCAAGCGAATATCAGTTTCGTGTATTTGCAACACCGGTAGGTCCATATTTTACCGGCGGAGCCAAACCACTTACTATTTGTGTATCTGATTTTGACCGTGCAGCACCTCATGGAACGGGGCATATTAAGGCAGGACTGAATTATGCGATGAGTCTTCATGCGATTATGACCGCTCACAGAGAAGGCTTTGATGAAAATATGTATTTGGATTCGGCCACCAGAACCAAGGTAGAAGAAACCGGAGGGGCTAATTTTCTCTTTGTTACCAAAGACCAGAAAGTGGTAACGCCTCATTCCGATACGATTCTTCCCTCGATTACAAGACGTTCGCTGCTTTATGTAGCAAAAGAATATCTGGGACTGGAAGTGGAAGAAAGGGAAGTATATTTAGATGAGATAAAAGACTTTGCAGAATGTGGTCTGTGCGGTACGGCAGCAGTTATCTCACCGGTAGGAAAAGTGATAGACCATGGCAAAGAAATCTGTTTCCCAAGTGGCATGGAGCATATGGGACCTACTGTACAAAAATTATATGATACTTTGACCGGAATCCAGATGGGGCATATAGAAGCCCCCAAAGGATGGATTAAGGTTATTGAGTAAGAGTTAATTTAGGTTAAATAAGTGTGTAGCAATATTAAAATAAATCAAGATGGAACAGGTATCCACCAACGTAGTAATAAGCGGTGCTGCCATGATGGCTGGGTCCAGGTGTACTTTTTGGGCGAGCAAAGGCAGCACACAACCGATGAACTTAGAGATGACAATGGTTGCCACTAAGGATAGTCCAACTAAAATTGCCAATGTCATATTGTGGTACATAATTAAAATGCGGAGTCCATTTGCAAATGCAAGACCAATACTCACAAGGGCAGATATACGAAATTCTTTCCAGATGACTTTAAAGATGTCGGAAAATCCAATCTCGCCCAGTGCGATTCCACGGATAATCAATGTGGAACTTTGGGAACCACAGTTTCCACCGGTGTCCATCAACATGGGAATGAAAGAAACCAAAATGGGAATGACCTCAAAGGCTTTTTCGTACCGAGTGATAATGGAACCGGTAATTGTAGCGGATAGCATCAAAATCAACAACCATACGATTCGGTTTCGGGCATGTTGAAAAACAGAAGTTTCAAAATAAGGTTTTTCACTGGGGTTAATTGCAGCCATAATGGTGATATCTTCGGTGGCTTCGTCTACCATAACGTCCATAGCATCATCTACGGTTACGATACCCACCATTAATTCGTCTACGTCCAGAACGGGCAGTGCTAATAAGTCGTATTTGGAAAAAAGCTGTGCGGCTTCTTCTTTATCGTCATGGGTATGGACGGAGATAATCTCGGTTTCCATAATGTCTTCAATTAAGGTGTCGTCATCCATAGTCAAAAGATCTTTGGCGGTGACGATGCCTACTAATTTGCGCGCGTCTAATACATAGCAGGTGTAGATGGTTTCTTTGTGGATTCCCACCTGTTTAATATGGCGCATCGCCTGCATAACGGTCATTTGTTGTCGCAGATTCACATACTCTGTGGTCATAATACTGCCGGCACTGTCTTCGGGATAGTGGAGCAGGATGTTGATTTGTTTTCGCTTTTCGTGATCGATGGTGTCTAAAATCCGGGTGACTACATTGGCTGGAAGTTCTTCTAATAAGTCCACAGTATCATCCATGAATAAATCATCTAACAGTTCTTTTAATTCTTTTTCGGTGAAAACGTCAATTAAGTATGCCTGCATGGTGCTGCTCATGTTGGCAAATACATCGGCGGCCTCATCTTTGGGAATCAGGCGGAATGCCTGGGCTAATTCTTTATCTTCAAGCTCTGACAGCAATGAGGCAATGTCCACGGCATTCATTACATTTAAAATACTTCTGACTGCTTTGAATTCTCTTTTTGCCAGGAGCTCCATGAAAATTTCTTTGTCCATAGTGTGTTCTCCTTTTATGAAATTGATTATCAAGTTGCTCTGGGGGGTCGTAACTGGCACCAGCTTCCATTATCCTCACCTGCCTTTCGTGTTATTATTTTCAAAGGAAAAGTTTCGCGAGATTTCTATTGCATTAAAAAAATCCCCGCCAAAAAGACGAGGATATTTATTTAAATTCATGCAAAATAAATACTCATGATTCATAAATATCAAATGAAAAGACATTCCCGTCGTTCAAGCTTTAGTATCATAGGGCATATATAATTGCATTAGGTTATGCCTTACCTCGACATAGCCTGCTAACCAACGATTTGTGTCTCCACAAATTTGCGGCAGCAATCTTAGGATAATCCTGATCCCTATGGTAACCTCACCTACCGAAACCTATTCAATTATTTTCATTGTAGTATGAATGAAGGAGACTGTCAATGTTTTTTCTATTGAAATTTTCATGGGAAATGGAGTATACTTAGAAGGTATCGGGTAGAAAGTTCGGAGGGAACAGATGGAAGCATATACGAGTTTTGCACGTGTATATGACACGTTTATGGATAACATCCCATATGAAGAATGGGCTGATTATCTACAAGAAATTTTAAAAAGGGAAAAGGTTGAAAATGGATTGGTACTGGATCTGGGATGTGGTACCGGAACACTGACAGAGATTTTGGCATCCAGAGGATTTGACATGATAGGGGTAGATAATTCGGTGGACATGCTGGAAATTGCCATGGAGAAAAAAGAACAATCCGGACAAGATATTTTATATTTGCTTCAGGATATGCGAACATTCGAATTGTATGGAACGGTAGGGGCAGTGGTCAGTATCTGTGATTCGCTGAATTATATTTTAGAAGAAACAGAATTAGAACAAGTTTTTCGATTGGTAAACAATTACCTGGACCCGGGTGGCGTGTTTATCTTTGACTTTAATACCGTATACAAATATAAAGAAATACTGGGAGAGCAGACCATCGCAGAAAATCGGGAAGAATGCAGCTTTATCTGGGATAATTATTATGAAGAAACAGAACAAATCAATGAATATGAATTGACACTTTTTTTACAGGAAAAAGATGCGAAGGACTTATATCATAAATATGAGGAAGTGCACTATCAAAAGGCATATGAGCCGGAACAAATGAAATGTTTGTTAGAACAAGCAGGACTTCAGTGTGAAGCCATGTATGATGCCTTTACATTTGCAGGGATAACCGAACAAAGCCAGCGGGTGTACGTGGTGGCACGAGAGTGTCAAAAATGAAAAATAAAATAAGAAGAGGTTTGAAAATATGAAAGATTATATGGTAAGAGCTACGGCGGCCGAAGGACAAATCAGGGCATTTGCCGTGACCACAAGAGATATGGTAGAAAAGGCAAGACAACTGCATCATACAAGCCCTATAGCTACGGCGGCGCTGGGCAGATTATTAAGTGCAGGTACCATGATGGGCAGTATGATGAAAAATGAAAAGGATTTGCTTACACTTCAGATAAGAGGGGATGGACCCATTGGCGGGATTACGGTAACGGCGGATTGCCAGGGAAATATAAAAGGATATGTGACCCATCCGGAAGTTATGCTGCCACCGAGTAGTACCGGAAAGCTGGACGTAGGAAAAGCAGTGGGAAAAGGCATGCTTAGTGTAATACGGGATATGGGACTGAAAGAACCTTATGTAGGGCAGACGGTGCTACAGACCGGAGAAATCGCGGAAGACCTCACCTATTATTTTGCGACTTCGGAACAGATTCCTTCTTCGGTAGGTCTGGGGGTGCTGATGGAGCGTGACAATACGGTGAAACAAGCGGGTGGATTTATTGTACAACTGATGCCTTTTGCAAAAGAGGAAGTAATTTCACAGTTGGAGGAGAATCTAAAGAACATTACTTCGGTTACGGCATTGTTAGACCGAGGTGATACACCGGAACTATTGTTAAAAGAATTGCTGGGAAATATGGGATTGGAGATAACAGAGACCATGCCCACTCAATTTTATTGTAACTGCACAAAGGAACGTGTGACCAAGGCGCTGATTAGCATTGGCAAAGAAGATATCCAGGAAATGATTGAAGACGGAAAAGAGATTGCCGTGAACTGCCATTTTTGCAATACCGATTATACATTTACCATTGAGGAACTAAAGGATATTTCACAGAAAAGCAGAGCATGATAGCATTTATAATCAAGGGAAGATGTGCTATGATAGGAACAGAAAGAGTGGAGGTCGGATAAGATGAAGCATGGATTTGTAAAAGTAGCGGCGGCAACACCGGATATTCGGGTGGCAGATGTAGAGCATAATACCAGGGAGATTTGCCGTTTGATTGCGGAGACGGTAGAAACCGGAGCAAAGGTGATTGTATTTCCGGAGTTGTGTGTCACCGGATATACCTGTGGTGATTTGTTTTTGCAGGAGATTTTGCTAAAGTCCGCAAGAGAGGCATTGCATGAAATTACTACCTACACTACCGGGAAAGATGCGCTGATTTTTGTAGGAGTACCTCTTGCAATCCATGATAAAATCTACAATGTAGCAGCGGTGTTAAATCACGGTGCGATTCTGGGATTGGTAACGAAAACATTTCTTCCAAACTATGGAGAGTTTTATGAAATGAGGCAATTCCAGCCGGGTCCCAAGGAAGCAGAGTATATTTTATTTGATGGAGATCAGATTCCTTTCGGACCACAGATCTTATTTCAGGCAACGACCATGGAACATCTGGTGGTATCCGCAGAAATCTGTGAAGATGTATGGTCACCGATTCCACCAAGTATCGGCGCAGCCACGCAAGGCGCTACTATTTTAGTGAATTGTTCCGCAAGTGATGAAACCGTAGGCAAGGACAGCTATCGCAAAAGCCTTATTGAAGGGCAGTCTGCCAGATTGATTGCAGGATATGTTTATGCCAATGCAGGTGAAGGAGAATCCACCACCGATGTGGTTTTTGGCGGGCATAATATCATTGCGGAAAATGGAATTACACTGGCAGAATCCAATCGATTTGTAAACGAAATCATTTACAGCGAAATTGACATTGCCCGCTTAGTCAGTGAACGCAGAAAAAATACCACATTTCGTCAAGAGGAAACCGGTAGCTTTATGAAGATTCCATTTTATGTGGAAATAGAAACCACTCCCTTGACAAGAGCAATTTCTACGATGCCATTTGTTCCGGGAGATGGTGTGGAAAGAAGGAAACGCTGTGAGGAGATTTTAACCATTCAGGCCATGGGACTGAAGAAAAGATTGTCTCATACGAGAGCACAAAGTGCAGTGGTAGGTATTTCCGGAGGATTAGATTCTACATTGGCATTGTTAGTGACAGCGAAGGCGTTTGACTATTTGGGATTGGACCGGAAGCGAATTGTGGCAGTGACCATGCCTTGTTTTGGAACTACAGACCGAACTTATCAAAATGCCTGCCAGCTTACAGAAAAATTAGGAGCCACCCTACGGGAGGTGCCGATTCAGGAATCGGTACGAGTACATTTCCGGGATATTCATCATTCGGAGGAGGACCATTCAGTTACTTATGAAAACGCCCAGGCAAGGGAGCGGACACAAGTGCTAATGGACATTGCGAATCAGGAAAATGGCATGGTCATTGGTACCGGAGATATGTCAGAACTGGCACTTGGGTGGGCAACTTACAATGGAGATCATATGTCTATGTATGGAGTCAATGCATCGGTACCGAAGACGTTAGTAAGACACTTGGTACATTATTATGCGGATACTTGTCAGGAGAAGCAGTTACAGGCGTTACTGATGGATGTGCTGGATACTCCGGTGAGTCCGGAGCTGCTTCCACCGGAAAATGGGGAAATCGCCCAAAAAACGGAAGATCTGGTTGGTCCTTATGAATTACACGACTTCTTTTTGTACTATATGCTGCGATTTGGGTATGAGCCAAGTAAAATCTATCGGTTGGCGCAAATTGCATTTGGAGAGGAATATTCGGATATTACCATTTTAAAATGGTTAGATACTTTTTATCGAAGATTTTTCTCCCAACAGTTTAAAAGATCTTGTCTTCCGGATGGACCAAAGGTAGGAACTGTGGCACTTTCACCCCGTGGAGATCTGCGGATGCCCAGTGACGCATGTGCAGCAGTATGGCTAAAGGATTTGGAAAATATAGAAGTTTAAGTCATTTTTAGGAAAGAAATCGTGTTTTCCATTTTTCTTATGGAGGAAACTGTGTTATACTGTATGAATATTATAAAATTGAGATTGAAGAGGTATGAAGAATGAGCGAAGAACAAACAACAGAAACAATGGCAGATTATGAGGATCAGTTTGAAAAAGCGAGTCCATGGAATGTAGTAAAAGAGTATATGGAAAAAGGAACTGTACTTCCTGTGAAGGTAGAAGGAATTGTGAATGGCGGAGTCATCGTTATGGTAGAAGGATTAAGAGGATTTATTCCGGCTTCTAAATTATCGTTGTCTTACATTGAAGATTTGGGAACTTATCTTTTACAGGATATTGAAGTACAAGTCATTGATGTGGATGAGGCTAATAATCGCCTTGTGTTATCTGCAAGAGAACTTTTAAAAGCACAAGAACGTCAATCACAGGCAGACCAGCTTGCTAATGTACAAGTAGGAAGTGTGATGGAAGGTAAGATTGAAAGCATTCAGACTTACGGAGCATTCGTGCGCTTAGAAGGTGGATTATCCGGATTGGTGCATATTTCACAAATTAGCAACAAGAGAATCAGTTCACCCAAAGATGTATTAACCGTAGGCAATACGGTGAAAGTAAAAATCATCGGAGTGAAAGATGGTAAAATCAGCCTTAGTATGAAAGCATTATTGGAAGGCGCAGAAGATACCGGATATGTGGGCAAAGTAGTAATTCCAAAAGCGGAAGCAATTGGTACAAGCCTTGGAGATTTATTTAAAGATATTAAACTATAATCAGCCCGGCCTGCATAGGTGAGACGGTTATACAGAAAGATGGCTGGATAAGAGGAACTGCTTTCATTGTTTTCTTATCCAGTTTTTGTTCGCTACAAGGGGATAGAATCATGAGGAAAATAAAAACAAGGAGGGTACGATGTCAGAGAGTAATCAAACAGGGAAAGTATATGTAGTAGGACATAAAAATCCGGATACAGATTCTATTTGTTCTGCAATTGCTTATGCCGGATTAAAAAGAAAAGTAACCGGACAGGAATATGTGGCGAAGCGCGCAGGACAATTAAACGAAGAGACACAGTATGTTTTGAGGCGGTTTGGTGTCGATGCACCTCCTCTTTTGTCAGATGTGCATCTTCAGGTGAAGGATATGGAAATCAATCGGATGTCCGGAATTATGAGTAATATTTCCATTAAAGAAGCATGGACGATGATGAAGGAAAACAAGATGAAGACCATGCCCATTACCAGAGAACAGAAATTGGAAGGGGTCATTACTATAGGAGATATTGCAACTTCATATATGGATGTATATGATGGTCATATTTTGGCCAACGCAAGAACTTCTTACCGTAATATTGTACATACTCTGAATGGAGAAATGGTCACCGGTAATGAACACGGCTATTTTATTAGTGGAAAAGTAGTGATAGCTGCATCCAGTCCAGATCTGATGGAAAATTTTATTGAAAAAGACGATTTGGTTATTTTAGGAAACCGATATGAGTCACAGTTGTGTGCCATTGAAATGGATGCCAGTTGTATTGTGATTTGTCAGGGAGCGGAAGTATCTAAGACTATAAAGAAGATGGCGGAAGAACGAAGCATTGTAGTTATTCGTACCCCTCATGATACCTTTACTGTGGCACGATTAATTAATCAGAGTATTCCGGTGAAACATTTTATGAGCAGAGATAATCTGACCACTTTCCATATGAATGATTACGTGGAAGAGGTCAAAGATGTTATGACCAAAAAGCGGTATCGTGATTTCCCGGTGGTGGATCGCAAAGGAAAATATCTGGGACTGATATCCAGGCGAAGATTAATGGATTCTACGAAAAAGAAAGTAATTTTAGTAGACCATAATGAAAAAACACAAGCAGTTGATGGGATTGAAGAAGCTAATATTTTGGAAATCATTGATCATCATCGCCTGGGGAACATCGAAACCGTAGGGCCGGTGTATTTTAGAAATCAACCGGTAGGATGTACTGCTACTATTGTCTATCAGATGTATCAGGAAGCAGGCGTGGAAATTGAACCAGCCATTGCATCCCTTCTTTGTTCTGCAATTATTTCGGATACCTTGATGTTTCGTTCACCAACTTGCACCAGCTATGATCAAAATGCAGCAGAAAAACTGGCAAAGATTGGGGACATTGATATTGAGGAATTTGCAAGTGCGATGTTTAACGCAGGAAGTAATTTGCGTGGAAAAACGGCAGAAGAAATTTGCTATCAGGATTTCAAAAAATTTACAGTCAGTGGTGTGAAATTTGGAGTGGGGCAGATTAATTCTATGAACCCAGAAGAATTGGATGAGATTAAAGAAAAGATTAATCCTTATCTGAAAACGGCACAAAAATTACAGGATATGGATATGATTTTCTTTATGCTGACCAATATCATTGAAGAATCTACAGAGCTGTTGTGTCATGGGAATATGGCAAAAGAGCAGGTGATGGAGGCGTTCGACCTTCCCTATGATACGGAAGATATCATATTAAAAGGGGTGGTTTCCAGAAAAAAACAGTTGATACCAACTTTTGTAATTTCATTACAACAATAGGAGAGGAGTAAACGATGGCAAAACAAACGTGGCGCCCGGGGAATATGTTATATCCCCTTCCGGCGGTGATGGTAAGTGTAGGTGGAAAAAATAAAGAGAGCAATATTATAACGGTAGCGTGGACGGGGACCATCTGTTCCGATCCTCCCATGCTTTACATTTCGGTACGACCGGAGCGGTATTCTTATCACCTGATCAAAGAAACGGGAGAATTCGTGGTGAATCTGACCACCCAAAAGCTAACTTATGCGACAGATTATTGTGGTGTTCGTTCTGGTAAAGAGGTAGATAAGTGGAAAGAAATGAAATTGACACCAGGCAAAGCAGAGACCCTTTCCTATGCTCCAATCATTGAGGAAAGCCCGGTGAATATCGAATGTAAAGTGACAGAAATACAAGAACTGGGTTCTCACCATATGTTTATTGCAAAAGTAGAAGCAGTGAGAGTTAGCGAAGAATATTTAAATGAAAATGGGAAATTCGAATTAAATGCAACGGATTTAATGACCTATTCCCACGGCGAATATTTAAGTACGGGAAAACCACTGGGAACCTTCGGATACAGTGTAAAAAAGAATGGAAAAACAGTAAAAAAATAGTACTCATAAAAAGAACTCCCAAAATGATCTGTCCATCATTTTGGGAGTTCTTTTTTCAAAGGTTATAAGTGTTTTAGCTTTTGCTGATAAATGCGCTTCATCAACAAAGTGGAAAGAATGACCGCTGCGATTTCAGCAATGGGAACAGCCCACCAGACAGCAGATAACCCAAAGAGTTTGGCAAATACATAGGCAATCGGAAGAATAACCAGTAATTGCCGTATGACCGAGATAATCAAGCTATAGACACCATTGCCCAAGGCTTGGAATACGGAACTTAAGATGATACAGTATCCTGCGAAAATAAAACTTAAGCTGATAATGCGAAAGGCAGGTATGGCAATGGACATCATATGTGAGGAAGCATGAAAGAGCTGCAACAGCTGTCTGGGCAATGCCTGAAATAAACAAAAGCCGATTAGCATGATGGAAACGGCAGAAAGAATGCTAAGACGAATCGTTGCAGTAATCCGTTTCTTATTTTGAGCACCATAGTTATAGGCAATGATGGGAATCATGCCGTTATTCAAACCGAAAACGGGCATGAAAATAAAGCTTTGCAGTTTAAAGTAAATGCCAAATACCGCAGTTGCGGTGGAAGAAAACATTAGGAGAATGTGATTCATTCCAAAAGTGGTAATAGAACCAATGGATTCCATGATAATGGAAGGAATTCCAATTTCGTATATTTTTAGGATCGTTTTTTTATGTGGGCGGAAGTGGCGCATATTAATGTTGATTTCCGGATTCTTGCGGCAGTTGTAGTAGAGCCCCATGAAAAGTGCCACAATCTGTCCAATAACCGTAGCAATAGCGGCACCGGTAACTTCCATCCGAGGAAAACCGAACCATCCAAAAATCAGAATAGGGTCCAGGATAATATTAATGATGGCACCGGTTCCCTGGGTAATCATATTATAAAGGGTCCGTCCGGTGGATTGCAAAAGTCGTTCAAAAGTAATTTGCATAAAAATACCGATGGAAAACAAGGTGATGATAAACATATAATCACTTCCGTATTGAATGATCACCGGATCGCTGGTCTGCATGGAAAAGAAGACGCGGGAACCTAATACGCCTACGATGGCAAATACCAGATAACTGACAAGGCCAAGGAAAATACCGTTTTTGGCCGTTTGGTTGGCATCTTCATAGCGATGGGCTCCCAGATAACGGGAAAGCAATGCATTAATTCCTACACCGGTTCCCACGGCAATGGCGATCATGAGATTTTGAACGGGGAATGTAAGGGAGACGGCAGTCAGTGCTTTTTCACTTAAACGGGCTACAAAAATGCTGTCTACAATATTGTAAAGGGCCTGTACCAACATAGATAAAATCATAGGTAAAGACATGGTGAATAATAGTTTTGGAATGGGCATCGTGCCCATTTTATTTTCGGGTTGTTGTGTATGTGTCATTGAAACCTCCATTTACTGCAGCTCGATTTTAAGCGTGCCTGCTTATTATAACACTGAAAAATGGGAAAGGCAACATACCAAAATGCAAGAATTCATATACATAGAAGGAAACGAAAGCAGGAAGTGACAACATTGAAATATCGCAAATTGAGATTTGTGTTAGGATGTTTATACATGTGGTGCCTATGTCTGGCATTGGGAATGGGACCAACCGGAAGTCTGGGTGATAAAGAGCCACCGGAGGAACCACATTTGGAGGAGGCACTTCAATATGTCAATGCGGCAATCACTACAGAAAAACCATCTATTGCCATTACCTTTGATGATGGACCAAGTGCCTCGTGGACACCGGTGCTGTTAGAAGGACTGCGGGAACGGGGGATCAAAGCAACTTTTTTTTTGATTGGTCAAAATGTAGAAAAGAATCAGGATTTGGTGAGGAAAATGAGCGAAGAGGGGCATTTGATTGGAAACCACACTTATCATCACGTGGAAATTACCAAAATAGGAAATGCAGAGGCCTATGAAGAAATTCGAAGTACCAGTGAATTGATTTTTGGGATTACTGGGAGCTACACAGAGTACATGCGTCCGCCTTTTGGCTTGTGGCAGAAGGGAATGGAGGAAAAACTGGATACGATTCCGGTGCTGTGGACCATTGATCCGTTGGACTGGACAACGGAAAATGTAGATGAAATTGTGAATAAGGTAGTGACGGAAGTGGAAGAAGGTGATATTATTTTATTACACGATTGTTACAAAAGTTCTGTGGAAGCGGCCTTTCGAATCATAGATGTATTGCAGGCAGAGGGCTATGAATTTGTAACGGTGGATCAATTGATTTTAAATTAGAAAAAAAATTGCTGACAGGAGAACGGATGGGATACGAATATGCAAGAACCGAATTATTAATTGGAGCAGAAGCGCTTGCAAGGCTAAGAAAAACATGTGTGATGGTGTTTGGTGTAGGCGGAGTGGGGTCCCACTGTATTGAAGCCCTGGGAAGAGGCGGCATTGGGAAATTGATTCTGGTGGACAATGACCGGGTGTCCATGACCAATATCAATCGGCAGTCAATCGCCTATCATAGTACCATAGGAGAATATAAAACCAAAGTCATGGAGCAGCGACTGCATGACATTTGTCCGGAGATACAAGTGACGACTTATGAAGCGTTTGCGCTACCGGATAATATAGAAGAATTTTTCAAGGAACCAGTGGATTATGTCATCGATGCCATTGATACGGTGACGGCGAAACTTGCGCTGGTAGAAAAGTCACAGGAACTTGGGATTCCTATAATCAGTAGTATGGGAACCGGAAATAAACTGCATGCAGAAGCATTTGAAATAGAAGATATTTCCAAAACTTCGGTTTGTCCGTTGTGTAAAGTAATGCGCAAGGAGTTAAAGGGGAGAGGCATCTTTCATTTGAAAGTGCTATATTCCAAGGAAAAGCCTGTGGATGTGTCCGAAAGGATCACGGAAGAACCACTGGGACACAAACGGTCGTTGCCGGGAAGTATTTCTTTTGTGCCACCGGTGGCGGGATTATTAATTGCAGGAGAAGCAATACGGGATATTCTGAAAATGACAGAAATGAAATAAGATAAAGCAGAGGTGTAAAGATGGATTTGTTTGATTATATGAGGGAAAACACCATGGATAAGGAGTCGCCCCTTGCTTCTAGACTTCGTCCGGAAACATTGGAAGAAGTGGTGGGTCAGCAGCACATTATTGGAAAAGATAAGTTGCTTTACCGTGCAATCAAAGCGGATAAAGTGAGCTCTGTCATCTTTTATGGACCACCGGGAACTGGAAAAACCACTTTGGCAAAGGTAATCGCCAACACGACCAGTGCTATTTTCACACAATTAAATGCAACTGCATCCGGGAAAAAGGACATGGAAGAAGTAGTAAAAAGTGCAAAAGAAACACTGGGGATGTATCAGAAGAAAACAATTTTATTTGTTGATGAAATTCATCGCTTTAATAAGGGACAGCAGGATTATCTTCTTCCATTTGTAGAGGACGGAACTATTATTTTGATTGGAGCCACGACAGAAAATCCGTATTTTGAAGTAAATGGAGCGCTTCTTTCCAGGTCCAGCATTTTTGAACTGAAACCACTTTCTCGAAAAGATATTGAGACTTTAATTCACCGTGCAGTTTATGATTCTGAAAAAGGAATGGGCAACTATCATGCTGAAATTGAAAAGGATGCGATGGAGTTTTTGGCGGATATGGCCGGTGGAGATGCAAGAGCGGCATTAAATGCTGTTGAACTGGGCGTTTTGACAACGAAACGAAGGGAAGATGGAAAGATTTGTATTACACTTCCGGTGGCAGAAGAGTGTATTCAAAAGAGAGTGGTGCAATATGATAAATCCGGAGATAATCATTACGATACCATTTCGGCGTTTATCAAAAGCATGCGGGGTTCGGATCCGGATGCGGCGGTTTTTTATTTGGCAAAGATGCTGTACGCCGGTGAAGACATCAAATTTATTGCCAGAAGAGTGATGATTTGTGCTTCAGAAGATGTGGGGAATGCAGACCCTATGGCACTTACCGTTGCAGTCTCGGCATCTCAGGCGGTGGAGCGCATTGGAATGCCGGAAGCCCAGATTATTCTGGCCCAGGCGGTTTCTTACGTAGCATGTGCGCCCAAGAGTAATTCAGCAGTGGTAGCAATTGATGCAGCCATGAGCGCAGTAAAACAATATCGAACAACAGTGCCGGTGCATCTGCAGGATGCTCATTATGGTGGACACGACAATCTGGGACATGGGGTTGGTTATCGCTATGCCCATGACTATCCTAATCACTATGTGGAACAACAATATCTTCCGGATGAAGTGAAGGATATGAAGTTTTATGAACTGGGAGAAAATGGATATGAAAAGCAGATTCAAGAGTATTTTCAAAAAATAAAAAAGCAGTAACCGACTTCTAGAGCAATTGTGTCATAATCATTGCATAGAGTTCCTGATTCTTTCGATTCCAATTATTGACCATGGCCTCGGCTTCTCGCTGAGAAGGAGCGGTAAGAGTCAGCTCAATGAGATTACTGTCATTTTCAATTACTTGACAATGGACAGAGAATTCATGGTTTGCATTGACGTAATAGTCTGCTTTGACAGCCACTTCATTTTTTAATTCATATTCCTTTTCTTTTAAAAACGCATCAATATCGGCTTGAATCGGAGCAGAAATCTTGTTTTTGAAAAATTGAATGGTTTCGGCACCATCTTCTGTGAGATGATAAAGAGTGCGATTATGGGACAACTCTTCCCGCAACAAGTCGGCCTCTACCATTTCTGAAATCGCTTGCTGTAATTTGAAATAAGTAGTATACCCCTTGTCTAACATGAATTCGGAAATTTGTCCATTGGTAAGGGGGAAATCTACTTTTTTCAACATATACAATATAATGAGTTTATAAAGGGTAAATGTCTCGGTCATAAAGCAGAGGTTCCTTTCTATTCGATAAGTGCTTTGATGGCACTGCTGACAGCTTCAGCTACTTGTGGGTCAAATGCTTCGGGTAAAATATTATCTTCATTTAATGCTTCGTCCGGAACCAGAGAGGCGATTGCCAATGCAGTGGCCAGCTTCATTTCCTCTGTAATTTGTGTAGCACGGCCTTCCAATGCACCTTTGAAGATACCCGGAAAGGCAACTACATTATTCACTTGATTAGGAAAATCAGAACGTCCGGTACCGATGACTTTTGCACCGGCTTTCTTAGCAATATCCGGCATAATCTCCGGAGTAGGGTTCGCCATGGCAAAGATAATTCCATCTTTATTCATAGAAGCAACCATTTCTTCCGTGACAATTCCCGGAGCGGAGACTCCTACGAAAATATCAGCTTGATATAAGGCATCGGCAAGGCTTCCTTTTTTTTGTTCCAAATTAGTAAGTGTGACCATCTGTTCCTGCATCCAATTTAAATTTTCAGAATCCTTGGAAATGATTCCATGGATGTCACACATGGTCACGTGGAGAAATCCATAAGTGAGAAGAAGCCGGGCAATGGCAATGCCTGCAGAACCGGCTCCATTTACAACGACTTTGCAGGTCTCCTTTTCTTTTCCGGTTACTTTTAAAGCGTTGATGATTCCGGCTAGAACAACAATAGCAGTACCATGCTGATCGTCATGAAAAACAGGAATATCTAATAATTCTTTTAACCGTTCCTCGATTTCGAAACAGCGTGGAGCAGAAATATCTTCTAAATTAATGCCACCAAAAGCAGGAGCAATATGAACAATGGTCTGAATAATTTCTTCGGTATCCTGGGTGTCAAGGCAAATGGGAATCGCGTTCACGCCACCAAATTCTTTAAACAAAACGGCTTTCCCCTCCATCACCGGCATAGCCGCATAAGGGCCGATATTACCAAGTCCCAGAACGGCACTTCCATCGGAAATAACAGCGATGGTATTGGCTTTTATGGTATATTTATAAGCAGCTTCTTTATCTTTTGCAATGACTCTGCAAGGTTCGGCAACACCGGGAGTATAGGCAATGGCTAAATCTTCACGGGAATTCACATGTGCTTTGGCTGTGATTTCCAATTTTCCGTTCCATTTTTCATGCATTTCTAATGATTTTTCATACGTCGTCATATTTTTTACACCTTTTCTATAATGATTATTAAGTTGTTTGAACTTATCATAACACTGTTAAAGTGGCAAATCAACAAGACGGATGAAAAAGTACTTCCTATTTTGGAAAAGATGGTGTATAATTACCCCTATAATTCAATACTGGTCAAGTCAGATCAGATATTCCCGTAATATGGACAAGCGAATATGGAAAGGAAACGTAGAATGAGCGATATGAAAGATAAGTATGAGTCTTTGTCTTTGCCAGCGCTAAAAGATGTGGCAAAAGCCAGAGGATTAAAAGGTGTGTCAGCTATGAAAAAATCAGCGTTGATAGAAGAGATGGTGGCACAGGATAATAAAGACAATGTAGCAGAGGTAAAAGAAGAAATTAAAAATGAAAAGCAAGGTAGCATGGACATAGAACAGTTGGACAGCGGGAATAATGCAAATGGAATTCTGGAAGTGTTGCCGGATGGGTACGGATTTATTCGTTGTGAAAATTATTTGCCGGGAGAGAATGATGTATATGTATCGCCATCACAGATTCGTCGATTTAATTTAAAAACCGGTGATATCATCGCCGGGAACACAAGGGTGAAGACACAGACAGAGAAATTCAGTGCACTTTTATATTTGACGAAAATTAATGGACTTTCTCCATCGGATGCGACCAAAAGAGCTAATTTTGAGGATATGACGCCAATCTTCCCCAATGAAAGACTGCTCTTGGAATATCCGGGAAGCAGTACGGCCATGCGCATCGTGGACGTGATTTCCCCCATTGGGAAGGGCCAGCGTGGAATGATTGTATCTCCTCCAAAAGCCGGTAAAACGACTTTGTTAAAAGATGTTGCACTTTCGGTAAAACGCAATAATCCGGAGATTCACTTATTGATTTTACTGATTGACGAAAGACCGGAGGAAGTTACTGATATTAAAGAGAGCATTGAAGGCGAGAATGTAGAAGTAATATATTCTACCTTTGATGAATTGCCGGAACATCATAAGCGGGTATCTGAAATGGTGATTGAACGTGCAAAACGTTTGGTGGAACATAAAAAAGATGTCATGATTTTATTAGACAGTATTACCCGACTTGCTAGAGCGTATAACTTAACGGTTCCACCAAGTGGTAGAACATTATCCGGTGGACTGGACCCGGCGGCGCTCCATATGCCAAAACGATTCTTTGGTGCGGCAAGAAATATGCGCGAAGGGGGAAGCTTGACCATTCTGGCAACAGCGCTTGTAGATACAGGAAGTAAGATGGATGATGTTATTTATGAAGAATTTAAAGGAACCGGGAACATGGAGTTGGTACTGGATCGTAAATTATCTGAAAAACGTGTATTTCCGGCAATTGATATTCCAAAATCCGGAACCCGAAGAGAAGATTTGCTTCTTTCTAAAGAAGAACAGGAAGCGGTCTATGCGATGCGCCGCTCTTTGAATGGAATGAAGGCAGACGATGCGGTGGACAATATTTTGAATCTATTTGCTCGTACGAAAAATAATGGGGAATTTATTCAAATGGTAAAGAAAACAAAATTCTTATAGATTACACAGGGAAAGAACTTGCAAAATCAGAAGCTTTGTGATACAATAACAAAGCTGTTGAAAAAGACAATCCGCCCAGTGCAGTCGTCAACTATGAAATACTTGCGATTGGCGTATTGCTTTGGCGTGAAAATAAGACGAAGAGGTGAAAATAATGAAAAAAGGAATACATCCAGAATACCATCAAGCAACTGTAACCTGCAACTGTGGCAACACATTTGTAACCGGTTCTACCAACGAAGATATTCACGTAGAAATCTGTTCCAGCTGTCATCCTTTCTACACAGGACAACAAAAAGCTGCTCAGGCCCGTGGTCGTGTTGATAAGTTCAACAAGAAATACGGAGTACAAGAATAATAGATTGAAGATGATATGGTTGAGGGTTGGGGTTGCAAAATCTCAACCCGTTTTTCGTGTAACCAAAGGAAATGAGTGAAGTGACAAAGGAGTGCACATGAAATCATCTAATATTGGTGGACAGGCAGTCTTAGAGGGAATTATGATGAAAAACGGGGATACTTATGCCGTGGCAGTCAGAAAACCGGACGGTGAGATTGTTATTCAAAAAGAAACGTATACAAGTATTATTAAATGGAAAAAACTTACAAAAATTCCGTTTGTCAGAGGAGTTTTTAATTTTATAGATTCTTTGGTTCTGGGGATGAAAACACTTATGTTTTCTGCCCAGTTCTTCGAAGATGAGGAAGAAGAAATCAGTGAAGCGCAGCGGGCAAAGAATGAAAAAAGTGAGAAACGAATCATGAATATCACGGTGGCCTTTTCAATAGTACTGGCGGTAGGAATATTTATGGTGCTTCCCTATTTTTTAACCAATTTACTGAGTGGCTTTATAAAATCCCAAGGAGCACGTTCAATTATTGAAGGAGTGGTAAGACTTGCTATTTTTATCGGATATGTCCTTCTGATTTCCAACATGAAAGATATTCGCCGGGTATTTATGTATCATGGCGCAGAACATAAATGTATCAATTGCATTGAACATGGATTGGTGCTCAATGTGGAAAATGTAAGAAAAAGTTCTAAGCAACATAAACGGTGTGGAACCAGCTTCCTTTTATTTGTAATGCTCATTAGTATTGTGCTCTTTTTCTTTATCCGGGTGGAATCGCCGATTCTGCGAGTGGTCATTCGAATTGCACTGGTTCCGGTTATTGCGGGAATTTCCTATGAACTGATTAAGTGGGCGGGAAATAGTACCAATGCACTGGTTTCTATGTTGAGCAAACCGGGACTTTGGCTACAGAATTTAACCACCAAAGAACCGGAAGATGATATGATAGAAGTGGCAATACAGTCCGTGGAAGCGGTTTATGATTGGAAAGCATATTTGCGAGAAAATTATCCTATGACATTGGAAGAGTGACGAGATGACAGTACGGGAGTTATATCATAAAGGAACGGAACAATTAAAAGAGGCGGGAATCCAAGAGGCTGAAATCGACGCTTGGATTTTACTGGAATTTGTGACCGGAATAAGTCGAGCCTCTTTTTATGCAAATCCGCAAGCACTCATAGAGGATGCAAAAGCAGAAGTTTTTTTGAAAGGCATTCAGAAGAGAAAGACCCATATTCCACTGCAGCATATTACCGGGGAACAAGAATTTATGGGACTTACTTTTAGGGTGAATGAACATGTGTTGATTCCCAGACAGGATACCGAAACTTTGGTGGAATGTGCGCAAGGATGGTTGCGTCCGGGCATCCGTATTTTGGATATGTGTACAGGTTCCGGTTGTATTTTGATCAGTTTGCTGATGCAGTGTAATGCAAAAGGAATTAAGCCGGAGAACAGCCTAGGGGTAGACGTATCAAAAGAAGCGTTGTTAGTGGCACGTGAAAATGCAAAAAAATATGGGCTTTCGGTGCCGATGATAGAAAGCGATTTATTTGAAGCGGTAGAAGCAACATTTGATCTCATTGTTTCTAATCCACCCTATATTAAAACTGCAGCAATTCAGGAATTGGCAGTGGAAGTACAAGAATATGATCCTTATCTGGCCCTTGACGGCAAAGAGGATGGGCTTTATTTTTACCGAAAAATCATTTGCCAGAGTTCTTCCTATCTAAATTTCGGAGGACATCTGTGTTTTGAAATCGGATATGACCAAGCAACAGAAGTAGTGGCGTTGATGGAAAAAGAAGGATTCGAAAATGTTACTGTAAAAAAGGATTTGACAGGTCTTGACCGTGTGGTTTGGGGCGTGTACAATAAAGCAGAGAAAAAGGAGAAAGAAACATGTTTGATAAATTAGAAGATCTGCTAATTCGTTATGAAGAACTTATGGGAGAACTGCAAGAACCCAGTGTTGTAAATGATCAAGAGCGCTACCGTAAATTAATGAAAGAACAAAATGACCTGTTACCTATTGTAACGGCATATAGAGAATATAAAGCAAGTAAACAAGCTATTGAAGACAGTTTGCGGATGCTGGATGAAGAATCGGATGAAGAAATGCGGGAAATGGCAAAAGAAGAGCTAAGCGATTCCAAAACAAGAGTAGAGGAATTAGAGCAAGAGATGAAAGTGCTATTGCTACCCAAAGATCCTAACGATGATAAAAACGTAATTGTAGAAATCCGTGGGGGAGCCGGTGGTGATGAAGCAGCATTATTTGCAGCAGAAATCTACCGTATGTACGTCCACTATGCAGAAGGCAGGCGCTGGAAAGTAGAGATGATATCGCTCAATGAAAATGGAATTGGCGGATTCAAAGAAGTGGTATTTATGATTACTGGACAAGGCGCATATTCCCGCTTAAAATACGAAAGTGGCGTTCACCGTGTCCAACGTGTGCCAGAGACGGAATCCGGCGGACGTATTCATACATCCACAGTAACCGTTGCCATTATGCCCGAAGCAGAAGAAGTCGATGTAGAACTAGACATGAATGACTGCAAGTTCGATGTATTCCGTGCATCCGGAAATGGTGGTCAGTGCGTTAATACAACCGATTCTGCAGTTCGCCTGACACATATGCCAACCGGAATTGTAATCTCGTGCCAAGACGAAAAATCACAGCTCAAAAACAAAGACAAAGCATTGAAAGTATTGCGCGCCAGACTGTACGAATTAGAATGCGCAAAAAAACACGATGCCGAAGCAGAGGCACGAAAAAGCCAAGTAGGAACCGGTGACCGATCAGAAAAAATTAGAACCTACAACTTTCCACAAGGACGCGTAACCGATCATCGAATCAAACTAACTCTGCACAAATTAGACACGATTCTCAATGGAGATATTGACGAAGTCATCGATAGCCTGATTGCAGCAGACCAAGCAGCCAAACTAACCAATATGAATACTTTGACATAAAATTAACAGGGGACGTAACACTTTTAAAGTTGGTTACGTCCCCAATTGCGTTTAGACCTGTCCCAAAATGCGAAATAAGGAGAGAAAGAAATGTTTAACAAGCTTAAAAAACTATTTAGTTACTACAAACCGTATAAATTTCTGTTTTTCAGTGATATGTTTTTTGCGATTATCGGAGCGGCGGTTGTGCTGATTATTCCGCTAATTGTGAGGTATATTACCAATGAGGTTGTTTATTTTGAAGCTAAGGGTGCGATGGATGCAATTGTGATGCTGGGTGGACTGATGCTTGGTCTGGTTTTGGTGGAATTTGGATGTAATTTTTACATTGCGTACTTCGGTCATGTGATGGGTGCGAAAATGGAAGCGGATATGCGAAGTGATATTTTTGGACATTATCAGAAGTTGACATTTGCGTTCTACGATAATCAGAAAGTGGGTCATCTTCTTTCTAGAATTACCAGTGATTTATTTGATATCAGCGAGCTTTTACACCATGGACCAGAGGATTTGGTAATTTCGATTATTAAAATTGTGGGTTCTTTTTTGATTTTAATGACCGTAAATGTGAAGCTGGCTTTGATTGCCTTTGCTTTTATTCCGGCGATGTTGGTTTTTGCCCTTTATTATAATCGTAAGATGAAAAGTGCATTTCGGAGAAACCGTGCGAAAATTGCAGATATCAATAGCCAGATTGAGGACAGTCTATCGGGTATTCGCGTGGTGAAATCTTTTGCCAATGAAAATGAGGAAATGAAGAAATTTAACGTGGGCAATGATAGTTTTGTGGCGGCAAAACGTACTAGTTATAAATATATGGGAATATATAATTCTGGTCTGGGAGCAATGAGTACGCTTATTACAGTGGTGGTTTTACTGGCGGGAGTGGTATTTCTGACGGATAAAAGCATTCAAGTGACGGATCTGATTACCTTTTTGTTGTATATTAACAATTTCACAGATCCTGTGAAAAAACTGGTTAGTTTTACAGAGCAGTTTCAAAATGGGTATTCCGGATTTGAGCGTTTCTTGGAAATCATTGCCATTGCACCGGATATTCAGGATGAAGCCGATGCGGTTTCCGTCAATGATTTAAAAGGTGATATTGAATTTCGAGAGGTGTCTTTTGGATATGGAGAGGAAACCAAGAAGGTATTTGAGCATATCAATTTAAAAGTCCATGCAGGAGATTACATGGCACTTGTAGGGCCATCCGGCGTGGGGAAAACAACTCTTTGTAGCTTAATCCCCAGATTTTACGAAGTGACAGAGGGTGCAGTTTTGATTGACGGAATAGACATCCGACATATGAAACTCAATGATTTGCGCAATCATATTGGAATTGTACAACAAGATGTGTATTTATTTGCGGGAAGCGTAATGGATAATATTCGCTATGGAAAGCCGGAAGCAAGTGACGAAGAGGTCATTCGTGCGGCGAAAAATGCCAATGCCCACGAATTTATTATGGAATTTTCACAAGGCTATGATACCGATATTGGTCAACGGGGAGTTAAACTTTCGGGAGGCCAGAAACAGAGACTTTCCATTGCCCGGGTATTTTTGAAAAACCCGCCGGTGCTTATTTTTGACGAGGCCACATCGGCACTTGACAATGAAAGTGAGCGAGTGGTACAGCAATCTTTAGAAAATCTGGCGAAGAACCGAACCACATTTGTGATTGCTCATCGATTGTCTACGATTCGTAATGCAGGAAAAATATTGGTGCTGACAGAAAATGGAATCGAAGAAGCCGGCACCCACGAAGAACTGCTTAAAAAAGAAGGTATTTATCAATCCCTTTATCAGATGCAATTTCGATAGGGAGTGACAAAGAAGAATAAGATATGATATACTAATAGTCATATATTTTTGATGTAAAAGACTTAAAGGGGAATTCGATATGGAAGAAATTATGTTTAAAAGACCGGAACTAGAAGATAAAGAAGTGATTGATATGTATTTTAAAACATACCCAAGCAGAAGTTGTGAACGCACATTTGTAAACGTATTTTTGTGGTCCAGACATTATCACGTAGGGTATGCCATTGTGGAAAACACACTGGTATTTAAAGATGAAACCGAAGCGATTTCGTTCTCATATCCGGCAGGAAAACCGGAGGATGTAAAACAAGCATTGGAAACCTTGATGCAATACAGCGAAGAAAAAGGCTATCCGTTCCAGCTTTATCATGTGACAAAAGAAAGTTTTGCCCAGTTAAATGAATGGTATCCGGATGTTTTTCAAGTGGAATATGATAGAGATTATGCGGATTATGTGTATGAATCTGAAAAACTTGCCACACTGTCTGGAAAAAAATTACACAGTAAGCGAAATCATATTAATAAATTTCAGTTAGTTTATAGTGATTGGAGTTATGAAAAACTTTCCCAGGAAAATGTGGAAGAATGCTTTCAAATGGCACTCAAATGGAGGACGGACAATGGATGCGAAGAGGATCCGGAGAAAAATGCCGAAATGTGTGTGACTCTTAATTCTTTACGATTATTTGAAGAATTGGAGCAAATCGGAGGAATTCTAAGAGTTCATGGTGAAATCGTGGCATTTACTATGGGAGAACCACTGTGTGAAGATACCTTTGTGGTGCATATTGAAAAAGCATTTCCGGATATCGATGGGGCTTATCCTATGATCAATCAACAATTTGTACAGCATGAATGTATGAATTATCAATATGTGAATCGAGAAGAAGATACCGGTGCAGAGGGACTGCGAAAAGCAAAATTATCGTACAAACCGATTTTTTTAGAAGAAAAAGGAATTGTAACAAGAAAATAGAATCCAAACATGAGGAGTAATACAATGATATCAAAAAAAATGGAAAATATGGTGGCGAATAGCTCTGCAATTCGCGCAATGTTCGAAGAGGGAAATCGTCTGGCAGCCATCTATGGAAAAGAAAATGTCTATGATTTTAGTTTGGGAAATCCCAATGTTCCGGCACCGGAAGCAGTCAAAACAGCAATTAAGGAAATCTTAGATACGGAAGATTCCATATTAGTGCATGGATACACCAACAGCAATGCCGGATATGAAGAGGTAAGAAGTGCTGTGGCAACGTCGTTGAATCAAAGATTTGGAACATCTTTTGGGTCCAACAATATTACCATGACGGTAGGTGCTGCAGGAGGATTAAATGTCATTTTGAAAACACTTTTAAATCCGGGAGATGAAGTGATTGTCTTTGCTCCCTATTTTGGTGAATATAGAAGCTATGTATCTAATTTTGACGGTGTATTGGTGGAAATATCTCCGAATACCAAAGACTTTCAACCAAGATTGGATGAATTTGAGACAAAGATTACAGCCAAAACAAAGGCAGTGATTATTAATACGCCCAATAATCCCACCGGTGTTGTCTATTCGGAAGAAACCATCAAGAAATTGGCAGTAATTATGGAGCGTAAACAAAAAGAACTGGGAACGGATATTTACCTTATATCGGATGAGCCTTATCGGGAATTGGTTTATGATGGAATCGAAGTTCCCTATCTTACCAAATATTATGACAATACCATTGTTGCATATTCTTACAGCAAATCCCTATCACTCCCAGGTGAGAGAATCGGATATTTGGTGATCAGTGATGATGTAAAGGATAGTGAACTGGTGAATGGGGCCGCCAGCGTGGCAAATCGCATCCTTGGATTTGTGAATGCTCCTACGTTACAACAAAGAGTAGTGGCAAAATGTTTAAATGAAAAAACAGACATTTCTTACTATAACAGAAATAGAGAGACCTTATATAAAGGGTTGACGGAGTGTGGATTCCAGTGTATCAAACCACAGGGAGCATTTTATCTGTTTGTAAAATCTCCGTTGGAAGATGAAAAAGCATTTTGTGCAAATGCAAAAAAACACCACCTGCTTATAGTTCCGGGAAGCTCCTTTGGGTGTCCGGGATACGTGCGAATGGCATATTGTGTTGCTTATGAAACTATTGTAAATGCAATTCCAAAATTTGAGGATCTGGCAAATGAATACAAATCTATTTGAAAATAATATTCGGAAAACAAACCCCTATGTTCCCGGGGAACAACCGAAAAACAATGTAATCAAATTAAATACAAATGAAAATCCATACCCACCGGCACCCGGTGTAGGAAAGGCCTTAAAGGAGCTGGATGTAGAACGTATGCGCTTGTACCCGGATCCTACCGCAGAACTGCTAGTAAAGGAATTGGCACATTTTCATCAAGTGAAACCGGAACAGGTATTCGTTGGAGTTGGCTCCGATGACGTATTA
Source organism: Lachnospiraceae bacterium (assembly GCA_036666555.1). Classification (GTDB taxonomy): domain Bacteria; phylum Bacillota; class Clostridia; order Lachnospirales; family Lachnospiraceae; genus UMGS1251. Next base: position 89,423 of record JAVWVS010000005.1, read on the forward strand.
GCCATGTGTTTTTTAACCTTTTTCAACTCGAAAAAACCAATTTTATTTCCGGAAACTACCTACTCCTTTTACAAAGTGTGGGCAGAATTGTATCGCATACCATATGAATGTCCGAAAGTAGACGCGGATTTTAAAATCTGTGCGGCAGACTATTATCAGGACAATGGCGGGGTCATATTTCCCAATCCAAATGCACCTACGGCTATTTATGAGGATTTAGATTTTGTAGAGGATATCATCAAACATAATCCGGATGTGATTGTCATTGTGGATGAAGCTTATATTGACTTCGCAGGACCATCTGCACTTGCTTTGATTGATCAATATGAGAATCTGATTGTGGTGCAGACTTTTTCCAAGGCACGTTCCATGGCAGGTATGCGAATTGGTTATGCCATTGCTAATCAGAAGCTGATTGCGTATCTAAATGATGTGAAATATTCATTTAATTCATATACCATGGATATGACATCACTGATTTGTGGTGCGGAATCCGTTAAAGATCAGGAATATTTTGAAGAAACTACCCATAAAATTATCGAAACAAGAGAATGGGCAAAGCAGGAATTAAAAAAACTGGGGTTTGTGTTTCCGGACGCAAAAGCCAACTTTATTTTTGCATCCCATCCCAATTACGATGCAAAACATATCTTCGAAGAGCTGAAAAAAAATAACATTTATGTTCGCTATTTTCCTGGGGAAAAGACCGGACAATATCTCAGAATTACAATTGGAACAAGAGAAGAAATGACACAACTGTTTGCATTTTTGAAAAAATATATGAAATAAAGAGGATAAGACCATATGGTACAATCATTAATTAATTGGTTTATAGGAACACTTGGTGGAAAAGTAGGAAAAGAATTTATTGTATTCATCATATCCATGGTGCCCATTTTAGAATTAAGGGGAGGGCTGTTGGCAGCAGGTCCTGCCATTTTAAACGTAGAAATGTGGAGAGCGATTCCCATTTGCATTATCGGAAATCTTCTCCCGATTCCCTTTATCTTGTTATTGATTACTCCCATTTTCAATTGGATGAAAGGAACTAAAAAATTAAAACCAATGGTAGAAAAATTGGAAGCAAAAGCGATGAGCAAAAGTGATAAAATTGAAAAATATGAATTCTGGGGCTTAGTCATCTTTGTCGGAATTCCGCTTCCGGGAACCGGAGCATGGACCGGGGCACTGATTGCATCTTTGCTGGGAGTGAAATTTAAAAAGGCATTTCCGGCCATTATATTAGGAGTATGTGGTGCGGCATTTATTATGACGATTTTGTCCTATACGATTCTGGGTTCCATATTTGGATAGGAGTGGTCAAAATGGAGTTTAGCCATGAACTTGTCATCCCCAATGAAGATTTGCCATTTCGGATGTTCCTTTTTGAGGGGAAAAACGGAAATTATGTACGGGAAAAACACTGGCACCGGTCAGTGGAAATTTTTGCGGTTTTTGATGGAGACATTGATTTTTTTATAAATTCGCAGGAATATTTGCTACATCCGGGAGATTTTATGCTGGTGAATTCGAATGAAATTCATTCCATTCAATCACCACATGCAAATGAGACTATTGTGCTGCAAATCCCTTTACATGTTTTTGAAAAATACTATACAGAGGAAAACTTTATTCGATTTTCCCATAGTGCCAGAATACAGGATGAACAAGTGACGAAACTGGTAGCAGAAATGTATCAGACATATTGTGTTCATAAGTATGGATATGAGCTGAAAGTGGAAAGTCAATTTTATCTGTTGATGTATCTGTTGGTCACGAAATATCGGGAAACGGAAGTGAATCCGGATCTGGTTAGACATAGTAAAAAATTAACGAAACTTTCTACTATCACGGGATATATTAGGGACAACTACACGAAGGAAATGTCGTTAGAAAGTCTTGCTGGAATTTTCGGGTATTCTTCCGCGTACTTGTCCAGAATGTTTCAAAAATATGCGAAAACCAATTATAAAGCCTATCTTCAAAGCGTGCGGGTGGAATATGCATATAAAGAATTGGCAAATACCGATAATACCATTAGTGATATTGCACTAAACAACGGATTTCCTAATAGCAAAGCATTTTCAAAAGCCTTTCAAAAGAAATATGGAATGCTTCCGAGTATTTACCGAAAGAATAGAAAAGGACAAGAAAGTGACATTGATTAGCCAAAATTTTGGTCGATAATTATAAAAATGCTTGGTAGAATAGCCTTATAAGAAACAAAGTAGACAAAAAAGTTTCTAGGAGGAACCAAGATGAAAATTCAAAATGTAGCAGATGCTGCCTTTGGAAAGTATGGAAAAATACTGGAAGGATATGATGTCAGCAGATTATTAAAAGAAATGGAACATACCCCCCTTTCTAAAGATGTGATTTACGTCCCATCGGTAGAGGAATTAGAGGTGTTACCGGTTGAAAAAGAATTTCGAGACCGTGGATACGGTGGTCTCCCGATTCAAATCGGGTATTGTAATGGAGATAACAGGCAGTTAAATGCTTTGGAATATCACCGTTCCTCCGAAGTGAATATTGCAGTGACGGATATGATATTACTCATAGGAGCACAGCAAGATATCAAGGCGGATTACACTTATGATACTTCTTTCGTTGAGGCGTTTTTAGTTCCAGCTGGTACGGTGGTGGAAGTATATGCAACCACACTTCATTATGCGCCATGCACTGCAGTAGAAGGTGGCTTTCGATGTGTGGTCATCTTACCGAAAGGAACGAATACAAAACTGAATAGAACACCGGAAAATGACGGAGAAGACCGATTATTGACAGCAACGAATAAATGGCTTATTGCGCATAAGGATGCAAAGATAGCAGGTGCATTTAACGGGTTAATCGGAGATAATATCACATTAGCAAGAAATGAAAGTGGAGGAAAATAAAATGAACAATATGCCAAAAGTAAAAGTGGGAATCGTAGCAGTAAGCAGGGATTGTTTTCCGGAAAGCCTATCAGTATCCAGAAGAGAAGCATTGATTAAGGCTTATGAAGAAAAATACGGGCAGGCAGATATCTATGAATGTCCGGTGTGCATCGTAGAAAGCGAACTACATATGGTGAAAGCGTTGGAAGATATCAAAGCGGCCGGATGTAATGCATTGGTAGTCTATCTTGGTAATTTTGGTCCGGAGATTGCAGAAACGTTACTGGCCAAACATTTTGATGGACCTAAAATGTTCGTGGCTGCGGCAGAAGAAACCGGTGACAATCTATGTCAGGGACGTGGAGATGCTTATTGTGGGATGCTGAATGCAAGTTATAATTTAAAACTTCGCAATGTACAAGCTTATATCCCTGAATATCCAGTGGGTACAGCATCAGAATGTGCAGATATGATCCATGAATTTCTTCCTATTGCACGGGCAGTGGTTGGACTTGCCAGTTTGAAAATCATTAGTTTTGGACCTCGTCCACTAAATTTCCTGGCTTGTAATGCACCGATTAAACAGCTCTATAATTTAGGCGTTGAAATAGAAGAAAATTCCGAACTGGATTTATTTGAAGCATTTAAGAATCATGCAGGGGACGAGAGAATTCCGGTTATCGTAAAAGAGATGGAAGAAGAACTGGGTACCGGAAATAAAAAACCGGAAATATTGGAAAAACTTGCGCAATATGAATTGACCTTAAAAGATTGGGTGGAAGTACATAAAGGCTATAGAGAATATGTTGCGATTGCCGGAAAATGCTGGCCAGCATTCCAAACACAGTTTGGGTTTGTTCCTTGCTATGTCAACAGTCGTTTGACGGCACAAGGGATTCCGGTATCCTGCGAAGTAGATATCTACGGTGCACTCAGCGAATTTATCGGAGCAGTTGTAAGTGATGACGTTGTCACATTGCTGGATATTAATAATACAGTGCCAAATGACATGTATCAAACAGATATAAAAGAAAAATTCAATTATACACAGCAAGATACATTCATGGGATTCCACTGTGGAAATACCGCTTCCAAAAAATTATCTTTTTGTGAAATGAAATACCAGATGATTATGGCAAGAGCATTGCCGCAAGAAGTTACACAGGGAACATTAGAAGGAGATATCGTACCCGGTGACATTACCTTTTTCAGACTTCAAAGTACAGCAGACTGCAAACTTCGCGCCTATATAGCTCAAGGGGAAGTACTTCCGGTCGCTACCAGATCCTTTGGCTCCATTGGAATCTTTGCCATTCCGGAAATGGGCAGATTCTATCGCCACGTTTTGATTGAAGGGAATTACCCTCATCACGGCGCAGTTGCATTTGGCAATTTTGGAAAAACACTTTATGAAGTATTTAAGTACATTGGCGTAGAAGTGGATGAAATTGGATACAACCAACCGAAGGGCGTAAGATACAAAACGGAAAACCCATTTTCATAAAAATAAAAACAGCACATCACACAATACTGGAAGGCCTGTAAGCGTAAGCATTGCAGGTTTTCTGCATAAGGAGGAAAATAGATGTTATATATAGGAGTAGATTTAGGAACATCTGCAGTAAAACTGCTATTAATGGATGAAAAAGGTGGAATTCAAAAAATTGTTTCCCGGGAGTATCCTCTCACATTTCCGCATCCAGGATGGTCGGAGCAAAATCCAGAAGATTGGTATGAACAATCTGTGGAAGGAATCAAAGAACTAACAGCCCAGTGTGATAAAACGCAAATTGCTGGAATCAGTTTTGGAGGCCAGATGCATGGACTGGTTATTTTGGATAAAGAAGATCACGTCATCCGCCCGGCAATTTTGTGGAATGATGGAAGAACTACGAAAGAAACCGATTATTTAAATCAGACAATTGGGAAAGACCAATTATCGAAATATACGGCCAACATTGCATTTGCAGGATTTACTGCGCCAAAGATACTATGGGTAAAAGAAAATGAACCGGAGAATTTTGAAAAAATCGAAAAAATAATGCTTCCCAAAGATTATTTGGCCTATAAATTATCCGGAACATTTTGTTCGGATATGTCCGATGCATCTGGGATGCTTCTCATGGATGTGAAAAATCGCTGTTGGTCTAAGGAAATGATGGATATTTGTGGAATTGTGCCACAACAACTTCCACATTTATATGAAAGCTATGAAGTAGTGGGCAATCTTACCGGAGAAGTGGCGGATATACTTGGACTGTCAACGGCTGTGAAAATCATTGCAGGAGCAGGAGACAATGCGGCGGCAGCAGTGGGAACGGGAACGGTAGGAGAGGGAAGATGTAACATTTCACTAGGAACTTCCGGAACTATTTTTATTTCCAGTGAAAAATTTGGCGTAGATGAACATAATGCACTGCACTCTTTTGCGCATGCAGATGGGCATTATCATTTGATGGGATGCATGTTAAGTGCAGCGTCATGTAATAAATGGTGGATGGATGAAATATTACAAACAAAAGAGTATGGAAAAGAACAAGAAAAGATTGTAAAATTAGGAGAGAATCCAGTGTTTTATTTGCCATACCTTATGGGAGAACGTTCTCCGCATAATGATCCAAGAGCAAGGGCAACCTTTATCGGAATGACCATGGATACTTCCAGAACGGATATGACTCAAGCCGTTTTAGAAGGAGTTGCATTTGGACTACGGGATTCACTGGAAGTTGCCAGAAGTCTGGGCGTGCAGATTACACGCACTAAAATCTGTGGTGGTGGAGCGAAAAGTCCTCTTTGGAAAAAAATTATTGCCAATGTAATGAACTTAAAAGTGGATGTCATTGAAAGTGAAGAAGGTCCTGCATTAGGCGGAGCTATGCTGGCAGCCGTGGGATGTGGGGAATATAAGAGTGTAGAAGAAGCGACAACTACGCTGATTAAGGTGGTGGATACGGTAGAACCAACGCCGGAATTGGTGGCAAAATATGAAGAACGGTATCAAAAATTCAAACAACTGTACCCGGCAATGAAGGGACTCTTTCAAGAATTAGAAAAATAGGATATAATGGTCAAAAGCAGCAGATAAAACTAGAGGAGAGACCATGAAACTGATTTTGAAGTATTTAAAAAATTACAAAAAAATGTTTATTCTAAATATTTTTTCCGTATTTGGGTTTGCTTTGGTGGAACTGGGGATTCCCACCATTGTGGCACAGATGATTGACCGTGGAGTGAATGTAGCCGATGAGGCATACATATGGAAAATGGGTGGAGCCATTGTGATTGTCTCCGTACTTGGGGTTCTGGGGACAATCTTAATGGGCTATTGTTGCGCCTATCTTTCCACTGCTATTACACGAGATATTCGGAGAGAAATGTTTGATAAGGTACAAAAATTTTCTCATAGCGAATACCAGTATTTTGGTCCGGCATCTTTAATTACCAGAACAAATAATGATGCATTTCAGATACAGATGTTCATGAATATTTTATTTCGGACAGCACTTATGGCTCCAGTGATGATTTTTGTGAGCTATGCATTGGTGCTTCGGGCATCGTTACCCTTGTCACTTATTATTATTTCTACGATTCCGTTTATTATCATTGGCGTGATTATTGTGGCAAAGAAATCCGAACCAATCAGTGAGAGTCAGCAGCAATCGATGGATACCATTAACCGTGTATCCAAAGAAAATCTAAGCGGGATTCGGGTGATTCGTGCATTTGATAATGATGATTATGAGAAAAAACGGTTTGATGAGGCCAACAATCAATACATGAAGTATTCCAAGTCGATTTTCAAACTGATGTCCATGACACAGCCTATATTTTTTATGCTTATGAATATTGCAGGCATGGGAATTTTTTGGGCAGCAGCGCATATGATTCATGAGAATCGTCTGGAAATTGGACAACTGGTGGCATTTATGGATTATTTATTTCATGCCATGTTTTCAGTAATGCTTTTTTGCTTAGTATTTATGATGTATCCAAGGGCGAGAGTCAGCGCAAAACGTATTGAACAGGTCATCGAAAAACCGGTAGAATATAATGGTATCAGTATTTAAGACACTTCCAGAGACATTTTTTAATGAATTTGAT
>JAVWVS010000006.1:0-16119 GCA_036666555.1 Lachnospiraceae bacterium
AGCTCGTCGGGCTCATAACCCGAAGGTCGTAGGTTCAAATCCTGCCCCCGCAATTATTACAAGCGTGCAGAGCAATTGCTTTGCACGTAAGTTTTTATCAATAAGAAACAAGCATTGAGCCTCGATAGCTCAGTCGGTAGAGCAGAGGACTGAAAATCCTCGTGTCACTGGTTCGATTCCGGTTCGAGGCATGAACTAAACGATAAAAGTATTCCTTATTCGTTTAGTAATATGGGATATTAGCTCAGTTGGTAGAGCACTTGACTTTTAATCAAGTTGTCCGGGGTTCGAATCCCCGATGTCTCACTAGAAGTAAAGCTACTCACATCATATGAGTAGCTTTTTTTTAAAGAAATAATTCTGGTGCTTTTGCTTCCTGGCAGGATTTCTTTAATTTATTTCCGGCAATTTTCAGTTTGAAGTGACTTACTTGTCTTACTTTTGCAGGGCAGTTTCGCACACAGCGCATACAAGAAATGCATTTGTTTTTATCGGTCTTACGAGGATGCTCCGGGGTGATGGCACCTGTTGGACAGAGTTTTACACAAGTTTTACACTCCGTACAGTCTGCAGAGGCAGAAGGGACAAGAGGAATGGTTTTGTAAGGACGGTAGGGTGTGTTTCCATTGACGGTAAGATGAACTTGTGATAAGTCTTCCAGCTCTTTTAATTTTCGATGTAATTGGACACCATAGTCTTTTATAATGCATAGGTCACTGGCATTGGGACGACCTTTAGCAATGCTTCGAATAATTGAGTGCTCAACTGGAAATGCACCGGCACCGATGACTTTAAATCCTTTTTCCTCGACAACGGTTTTCAGTTCCAACAAGGCATCTTCATAAGCACGATTTCCATAGGTAGCAATCAGTGCAGCGGGAGTATTATTTCCCTTTAACTGCTCTAAATAAGATAGCATAGTTGCAGGAACACGTCCACTGTAAACCGGAATGCCAAATAGAACAAAGTCTGTTTCTTTAAAATTTAAAATTGGTTTTTTGATTTTATAAGAAGTTAAATCATAGGATACAGATTTAAAATTTAATTTCTGTGCAACAGCCATGATAACTTTTCTTGTAGTTCCGGTGGGACTAAAATAGACTAAATTTAATTCATTGATTTTCATAAGAATCTCCTTATTATAAGCGGGTTACAACAAAAAGTATAACACACATCGTGAGGAAATCAAGACCGTCTATTTTAAATTATTTAAAATGCCAACATATTGTGGGTTGCAGTTGCAATTAAACTTTGCAGTATGATATCATGGATACGAGTGGAAAGAGGATTCGTATAAGATGAAGACAATATATGAAAGATTAAAAGAATATGAAGTATCCGACTATTATGGATTTCATATGCCCGGACATAAAAGAAATAAAAATATGACGAATGCAGATTTGCCCTATGAAATAGATATTACAGAAATAGAAGGATTTGATGATCTGCATCATGCAAGGGGAATCATTCAAGAGGCAGAGTTGCGTGCAGCGCAGCTTTATCATGGAGAAGACACCCATTTTCTCATTAATGGAAGCACTGTAGGAATTTTAAGCGGGATTTTAGGTGCTACCGAGAAAGGCGGAAAAATCGTGGTGGCAAGAAATTGTCATAAATCGGTATATCATGCCATATTTCTAAATGAATTGGAGCCTCTGTATGTGTATCCAAAGTGGCGTAAGGAACAGCAACTATATGGGGAAATACAGCCAAAAGAGATTGAAACACTACTGGAAACAGAAGAGGGAATTCAGGCAGTTGTTATCGTTTCACCTACTTATGATGGTGTGGTATCAGATGTGGAGAAAATTGCTAAAATAGCACATAAAAAAGGAATACCTCTTATTGTAGATGAAGCACATGGAGCACATTTTGGATTTCATCCGTATTTTCCTCAAAATGCAAATCAGAGTGGAGCAGATGTGGTGATACATAGTCTTCACAAAACACTTCCATCACTGACCCAGACAGCGCTGATTCATTTGAATGGTTCTGTGGTGAATCGGGAAAGAATCGAAATGTATTTGCACATGCTTCAATCCAGCAGTCCGTCATATGTGCTGATGGCCAGTATGGATCAGTGCATGGAAGGTTTACAGATACACGGAGTGCAGTGGTTTGATGAATATGTTCAGAAACTAAGCAAGGCGAGGGAGGAGCTACATACCTTGCCAATTCTGGAGTTAGTGGAAACGGAGCATTTTGATAAAGGGAAGCTTATTATTTCCACACAAAATGCTAACATAAGTGGAAATGAACTTTACAACATGCTATGGAAACAATATCATTTACAGATGGAAATGAGCAGTGAAAAATATGTACTGGCAATGACTTCCGTAGCGGATACCCAGGATGGATATGAAAGATTGGTAAATGCACTTTTTGAAGTAGACCAAACGCTTTCCCCGAGGAATGATAAAGAGCAATCTTTGGCATTGCCTAAAGCCGAAATTATTTGGAGCAGTGCGGTAATGGAACGTAAAAAACGGTTGCAAGGTTCAGCAAAATATTTGCCGTGGGAGGAAGCACAAGGATTGATTTCTACAGAATATGCATACTTGTATCCACCGGGATGCCCACTGATTGTGCCGGGAGAACGAATTACAAAAGAAATTACAGCTTGTTTAATACAATATCAGAAAGCAGGTCTTACAATAGAAGGATTGCATAGAAAAAACGAAATAGGAGTATGGGAAAATGGGTAAGATATTCTATATTATGGGAAAAAGTTCGTCGGGAAAAGACACAATTTTTAAAAGTGTCAGTGAGCAAATGCCGGAGCTTAAGACGATTGTGCTATATACCACTAGACCGATTCGAGCAGGGGAACGGGAAGGAAAAGAATATTATTTTGTAGAAGAAGAAAAACGGCTAGAATTGGAACAGGCAGGAAAAGTCATTGAGAGCCGTACCTACCAAACGGTGCATGGATTGTGGAGTTATTTCACCGTGGATGACGGACAAATTGATTTGGAAGAGGAAAATTATATAGTCATTGGGACATTAGAATCTTATGAGAAAATGTGTCATTATTTTGGAAGGGCTAAGATGGTGCCCATTTATATCGAAATTGAAGATGGAGAACGACTTACTCGTGCGATGAAAAGGGAACAGAGCCAGAAAGAACCAAAATATGAGGAATTATGTAGAAGGTTTTTGGCAGATGCCAAGGATTTTTCCGGAGAAGAGCTAAAAAGGCAGGAAATTGTAAAACGATTTGTGAATTTGAAATTGGATGACTGCACAAAAGAAATTCTACTATATATTCGGGAGCAGCTATGATATAATTGTAAAGATAAGATACCGCAAGAAAGCAAGGTGGGAATCATGAATAGTTTTAAGGACATTGTGGGACATAATGATATTATTGAATATATTCAAAGTGCAGTAGAGCAAAACAAGGTTTCACATGCGTATATATTAAATGGAGAACGGGGATCGGGAAAGAAGATGCTGGCGAATTTATTTGCCATGACACTTCAGTGTGAAGTGAGCAATCAAGAACCTTGTGGAAAATGTCATGCATGTAAACAGATTGATGGTGGAAATCACCCGGATGTGATTCGTGTAACCCATGAAAAACCAAATAGCATTGGTGTGGATGATATTCGCGAACAGATTAATAATGATATTATGGTGAAACCATATAGCGGAGCGTACAAAATTTATATAGTTCCTCAAGCAGATTTGATGACGGTACAGGCACAGAATGCACTTTTAAAGACCATAGAGGAGCCACCGGAGTACGCCATTATTTTCTTATTAACAGAGAATGCAGAAAGTTTACTTCCGACCATTACATCTCGATGCGTTATTTTAAAGTTAAAAAATATTAAAGATGAACTGGTGAAAAAATATCTGATGGAACAAATGCAGATACCGGACTATCAGGCAGAGCTTTGCGCAGCATTTGCCCAAGGGAATATGGGGAAGGCAATTATGCTGGCCACCTCAAGCCATTTTAATGAAATTAAGGAAGAGGCGATTCAGCTACTGAAATATATCAATGAGATGGAAGTTCATGAGATTATTCAGGCAGTGAAAAAAGCTATGACATATAAGATTGAAATTAGTGATTATCTAGATATTATTATGGTATGGTACCGAGACATTTTGATTTATAAAGCAACGAAAAATGTGAACCGGGTAGTCTTTGCAGAACAATTAAAGTTTATTAAGGAACGAGCAAATAAAAGCTCCTATGAAGGTTTGGAGCTGATTTTAGAAAGCTTGGAAAAAGCAAAAACACGTCTAAAAGCAAATGTGAATTTTGAATTAACATTGGAATTATTGTTTTTGACGATAAAGGAGAATTAATCGATGACAAAGGTAATTGGTGTAAGATTTCGAAGAGCCGGGAAGGTGTATTATTTTGCCCCGGGGAAATTTCAGATACAAAAGGGAGACAGCGTGATTGTAGAAACTGCACGAGGAGTTGAGTTTGGAAGTGTAGTACTGGAACAGCGGGAGATTCCGGATGAAGAAGTGATGCAGCCATTGAAACCGGTGATTCGTTTGGCAACGGCGGAAGATAGAAAAACCGAAGAAAAGAATCGGGAAAAAGAAAAAGAAGCATTTGACATTTGTCTGGAAAAGATTCGGAAACATGAATTAGAGATGAAACTCATTGATGCAGAATATACCTTTGACAATAATAAGGTGCTATTTTATTTTACTGCAGATGGCAGAATTGATTTTCGTGAATTGGTAAAGGATTTAGCAGCAGTATTTCGGACTAGAATAGAGTTGCGCCAAATTGGTGTTCGAGATGAGACAAAGATTCGTGGTGGTATTGGTGTCTGTGGTCGGGAGCTTTGCTGCAATACGTATTTGGCAGAGTTTGCTCCGGTGTCTATCAAAATGGCAAAAGAACAAAATTTATCGTTGAATCCCACAAAGATTTCTGGTGTCTGTGGTCGGCTGATGTGCTGTCTGACCAATGAACAGGAAACCTATGAAGAGTTAAACAGCCGTCTTCCGGTGCTGGGGGACAGCGTGACAACTTTGGATGGTCTGCGAGGGGATGTTCTTAGTGTCAGCGTTTTACGTCAGATGGTGAAAGTGGTAGTGACCATGGAAAAAGATGAAAAAGAAGTGAGGGAATATAAAGTAAGCGAACTGAAATTCAAACCGAAACGACGTAAAAATGAAGTGAAACTTTCAAAAGAAGAGATGAAAGAACTGGCAGCACTTGAAAAAGGGGAAGGAAAGTCAAAATTAGATGATGCATAATCTAAAACCGGAAGAACGATTAGATGATCTACAGATAAAAGGGTATGAAATCATACAGCATCCAGGGAAATTTTGCTTTGGCATGGATGCTGTGCTTTTGTCTTCCTTTGCAAATGTAAAAGATGGTGAAACAGTTCTGGATCTAGGAACAGGAACGGGGATTCTTCCTATATTATTAGAAGCAAAGACTGGGGGAAGTCATTTCACAGGATTGGAAATTCAAGAAGAAAGTGCGGATATGGCAACCAGAAGCGTATTGCATAATCATTTGGAACATAAAATTACCATTGTGACAGGAGACATTAAAGAGGCAGCCAGTATATTTGGTTCTGTCTCTTTTGACGTCATAACCACAAACCCACCATATATGATAGGGCAACATGGGATTACCAATGCAGACAAAACCAAGGCAATTGCAAGACATGAAATCCTTTGCGACCTAGATGATATCCTAAGAGAAAGTGCTCGGATATTACAAACAAAAGGACGGTTCTACATGGTACACAGACCATTTCGCTTGGCGGAAATTATCACAAAAATGTGCACCTATAAACTAGAACCAAAACGAATTCGATTTGTACATCCCTATGCAGACAAAGAAGCAAATATGGTGTTAATTGAAGGAATGAAGGATGCTAATTCCAGAATCAAAGTAGAACCACCACTGATTGTATATGAAAAAAATGGAAATTATACAGAAGAAATATTGAAAAATCACAAAAAGGGGCACCACAAAAGCTAATTGGGGACGTAGTAAACTTCAAAAGGGTTACGTCCCCAGTTAAAAAATTAACAAGGAGGTTGTTATGGGAGGTATGTTATTTTTATGTGCGACGCCTATCGGAAATCTGGAGGATATTACTTACCGGGTGGTTCGTATTTTAAAGGAAGTGGATTTGATTGCGGCGGAGGATACGAGAAATAGTATTAAGCTTTTGAATCATTTCGAGATTAAAACGCCCATGACTAGTTATCATGAATATAACAAGATCGAGAAGGGTGCGAAGCTGGTGGAACGTATGCAGTCGGGAATAAAGATTGCATTGATTACGGATGCCGGGACGCCTGGGATTTCGGACCCAGGTGAGGAACTGGTTCGTATGTGTTATGAGGCGGGGGTTGAGGTGACGTCTTTGCCGGGGGCGGCGGCGTGTATTACAGCGCTTACATTATCAGGATTGTCCACAAGGCGTTTTGCATTTGAGGCATTTCTGCCTACCGACAAGAAGGAACGGCAGCAGGTACTGGAGGAGTTGTTACAAGAAACGCGTACCATGGTCTTATATGAGGCGCCTCATCGCTTGTTAAAAACATTGAAGGAACTGGAAAATGCCATAGGAAATCGAAGGATTACGGTATGCAGAGAATTGACCAAGAAATTTGAGACGGCATTTCAAACAACCATTCAAGAGGCAGTGAAGTACTACGAGGAAAATGCCCCCAGAGGGGAATGTGTACTCGTAATAGAGGGAAAGAGCTTCCGTGAAATCAGAGAAGAAGCACAGGAACAATGGGAACAAATGAGTGTGGAAGAGCACATGGAGTATTACACGGAAAAAGGAATTGAGAAAAAGGAAGCAATGAAAATGGTTGCAAAAGACAGAGGCGTGGGTAAACGGGAAATCTATCAATCATTGTTAGGGGAAAAGTAATTGGTCAATTTGTATAGAGAATCGAAATTTTTTTGTTCAAGTAGGTCATAGACCAAAAGACTGTTTTTTTATATACTACAGAAAGAACGAAATAACCTTAGACAAGAAATGAACAAAAATCAGGAGGAATAAAACGAAATGGCAAGCTTATCATTAAAACATATTAACAAAGTATATCCAAATGGATTTGAAGCGGTAAAAGATTTCAATTTAGAAATCGAAGACAAAGAATTTATTATCTTTGTAGGACCATCCGGATGTGGTAAATCTACTACACTTCGTATGATTGCAGGATTAGAAGAAATTTCTTCAGGGGAATTGATGATTGGTGACCGCATTGTAAATGACGTAGAACCAAAAGACAGAGATATCGCAATGGTATTCCAAAACTACGCATTATATCCTCATATGACCGTATATGATAACATGGCTTTTGGTTTGAAATTAAGAAAAATGCCAAAACCGGAAATTGATAAAATGGTTCGTGAAGCAGCTAGAATCTTGGACTTAGAGCCACTGCTTGATCGTAAGCCAAAAGCTTTATCAGGTGGACAAAGACAACGTGTTGCTATGGGACGTGCAATTGTGCGTGATCCTAAGGTATTTCTTATGGATGAGCCTTTATCAAACTTGGATGCAAAATTAAGAGGTCAGATGCGTATTGAGATTTCTAAATTACATCAAAGACTGGGCACAACTATTATCTACGTAACACATGATCAGACAGAAGCTATGACACTTGGTACCAGAATCGTTGTTATGAATGGTGGTATTGTACAGCAAGTAGATACACCACAGGTGTTATATGATGAACCATGTAACTTATTTGTTGCAGGATTTATCGGATCACCACAGATGAACTTCTTAGATGCAGTTTGTCAGGTCAATGGAGATAAAGTATCATTGGATATCGGACCTACACATATCGAACTTCCACCAGCAAAAGCAAAGAAATTAATCGAGGGTGGATATGAAGGAAAAACAATTGTACTTGGTATTCGTCCGGAAGATGTTCATGATGAAGAAATGTTTATTGAATCTTCACCAAATACGATTATAGAAGCAAAAATCCGTGTATACGAAATGCTTGGCGCAGAAGTTTACTTATACTTCGATTATGAAGGTTCCAGCATGACCGCAAGAGTTGACCCAAGAACAACAGCAAGAACAGGGGATACGGTTAAATTTGCATTTGATGCTGAAAAGATTCATCTTTTTGATAAAGAAACAGAACTTTCTATTACAAACTAAAAGATTTCATTGACATTTTAAGAAAAACCCCTTATATTGAATTTATAGTAAGAGGGAGTAGCTGGCACATATCCCATGTGTTTACGATGTCGTCAATACGATGAGAAGTCATCCGTATCGTAATGAAATAGCGAGACTTTTATTGTACTTCACAAGAGTACAATAAAAGTCTCTTTTTATATGAAAGCACAGCCAGGTGGCATGAAAGAAAACTTACTGGGAACCATAAGGAAGAAGAAAGCGGAGGAAGATAAGTTATGAAGGAAAACTATTACCAACAAAGCAAAATAGAAGTCCGGAAAGGGATTAATGGAAATGAAGAGCCCCTAACAGAAAGTGATGTCCGGGCACACCAAGAGAAATACGGTCTCAACGAATTGGCAGAAGGAAAGAAAAAGAGTATCATTCAGATATTTCTGGAGCAATTCAAAGATTTCCTTGTTATTATTCTGATTGTGGCAGCGATTGTATCTGGATTTTTGGGGGATGCAGAAAGTACCATCGTTATTTTAATTGTCATTACCATCAATGCGATTTTAGGAACGGTACAGACAGTAAAAGCGGAACAATCTTTGGACAGTCTGAAAAAATTGTCCGGACCGGAGGCAAAAGTACTTCGTGGTGGCAATATTATCAAACTTCCGGCGACAGAAATTACCGTTGGAGATGAAGTTATGCTAGAAGCCGGAGACTGTGTTCCTGCGGATGGACGAATCTTGGAAAATGCAAGTCTGAAAGTGGATGAAAGCGCTTTGACCGGGGAAAGTTTAGGCGTAGATAAAACAGAGGAACCCATTGCAGGAGAAGTCCCACTTGGAGACCGAACCAATATGGTATTTTCGGGAAGCTTTGTGACCTATGGGCGAGGTTCTTTTTTGGTAACCAATATTGGAATGGAAACAGAAGTGGGAAAAATTGCGACCATGTTGAAAACGGCATCCGAAAAACGCACACCACTGCAAGTAAACTTGGATCAGTTTGGTCAAAAACTATCTATACTCATTCTGATTTTCTGTGCTATTTTATTTGGAATTAGTGTATTCCGTGGAGATTCCATTGGAGGAGCATTTCTATTTGCAGTAGCGCTGGCAGTAGCGGCTATTCCGGAAGCATTAAGCTCTATCGTCACCATTGTGCTTTCTTTTGGAACACAGAAAATGGCGAAAGAACATGCGATTATTCGAAAATTACAGGCAGTAGAAGGTTTGGGAAGTGTTTCTATTATTTGCTCAGATAAAACCGGAACATTGACACAAAACAAAATGACAGTGGAAAATTATTATGTAGATGAGAAAGTAGTTCCCATATCACATTTGGATTTAAATAATAGTGCGCAAAAACAACTCCTAAGATATAGCATCCTTTGTAACGATTCTACGAATATAGATGGAGTGGAAATTGGAGATCCTACAGAAACAGCGTTGATTAATTTGGGACTGAGACACGGTATTGATGCATTGGAAGTGAGAGGACGTTATCCAAGACTGAGTGAAGTTCCTTTTGATAGTGAGCGAAAGCTGATGTCAACGGCACATAGTCTAGAAGAAGGACATCTGATGGTGACCAAAGGAGCGGTGGATGTACTGCTTGGTCGCATGGCTTATATTCAAAAAAATGGAGAAGTATCTCCAATTACAGAGGAAGATAAACAAAAAATTGAGACTCAGAATCAGGACTTCTCCAAAAATGGGCTACGGGTATTGGCATTTGCATATAAAGATATGAAAGCTGACAAAGGGTTATTAATGGAAGACGAAACAGACTTAATCTTCCTGGGCTTGATTGCTATGATGGATCCGCCAAGAGAAGAGTCTATGGCAGCAGTGGAAGAGTGCAAGCGAGCAGGAATTAAGCCTATTATGATTACCGGAGACCATAAGGTAACGGCAGCAGCTATTGCAAAACGAATTGGAATTTTAAATGACATTTCCGAAGCTTGTGAAGGCTCAGCTATTGATAATTTATCGGATGAAGAATTAAAAACGTTTGTGGAACACATTTCGGTCTATGCCAGAGTTTCGCCGGAACATAAGATTCGGATTGTACGTGCATGGCAGGAAAAAGGAAATATTGTTGCTATGACCGGAGACGGTGTCAATGATGCACCGGCTTTAAAACAGGCAGATATCGGTGTCGCTATGGGTATTACCGGAAGTGAAGTTTCTAAAGATGCAGCATCTATGGTGCTAACAGACGATAATTTTGCAACGATTATTAAAGCTGTGGAAAATGGACGAAATGTTTATCGGAATATTAAAAATTCTATTCAGTTTCTGTTATCCGGTAATTTTGGAGCAATCCTTGCAGTATTGTACGCATCTATCGTAGGGCTACCGGTTCCGTTTGCACCGGTGCACCTGTTGTTCATTAACTTACTGACGGATAGTCTTCCGGCCATTGCCCTTGGATTGGAACCACATTCCGTAGAAGTAATGAAAGAAAAACCACGTCCGAAACAAGAGTCCATCTTAACCAAAGATTTTCTGGCGAAAATAGGAACCGAAGGATTATGTATTGGAGTGACAACCATGATTGCATTTATGATTGGGTTACAAGAAAGCGCTATCTTAGCCAGCACAATGGCATTTGGAACACTCTGCACGGCAAGACTTGTTCATGGATTTAACTGTAAATGTGATGAGCCGGTAGTTTTTCATAAACGTTTTTGGAATAATGTGTATCTCATTGGTGCATTTTTAATTGGTTTTGTTCTTATTACAGCAGTAATGATGATTCCCGCGCTACAAAGTGTATTTAAAGTACAGACGCTGACCATAGGACAATTATTTACAGTCTACGGCATGGCAGCAGTAAATCTGCCAATCATTCAGTTGATGAAAAAAATTCGTTTAGCATATAGGAATCACAAACAGGAAAGTAAGTAAGGTGGATATATGGATTTAGGAAAAGAAAACATGAAAAAGATTCGAGGGTTGATTATATTTACGCTATTACTACTGATTTTACTTTGGAAATATGAAGTGGTGTTAAATGGCTTGAACTTTATGGTCAATATTATCTTTCCCTTTTTACTGGGGGGTGCAATCGCTTTCATCATTAATGTTCCCATGAATTTTTTTCAGCGGCATTTGTTTGAAAATCGAACATACAAAGATCGGAAGGTGGCTCGAAAATTAGCGAGACCTGTGAGTTTAATTCTCACTATTATTGCGGTGGTGATGGGACTAAGCATTGTAATGCGAGTGGTAGTGCCACAACTTGGAAATACCATTTTGAGTCTAGGCACCAGTGTTCAAGAGTTTATTCCCAAGGTACAGGACTGGGGAGAAAATCTCTTTCATAATAATAAAGAAATTGTGACATGGATTAATAGTCTGCAATTTAATTGGGATAAAATGATTCAAAGCGGAATTGATTTCTTTAAAACCGGAGCAGGAAGTGTGCTGAATTCCACCTTTGCAGCGGCTAAAAGTATTGTCAGCGGGGTGACCACTTTCTTTATTGCATTTGTATTTTCTATTTATATTTTACTACAGAAAGAAAAGCTAAATGTTCAAGTAAAAAAAATTGCCTATGCATTTTTTGATGAAAAATATGTAAAACAGTGCTTGCGTGTATTTTCTTTGACCTATAAGACGTTTTCCCATTTTTTAACCGGACAATGTGTAGAAGCTGTTATTCTGGGGTCCATGTTTTTTGTGGCCATGTCTATTTTTAGACTTCCGTATGCCTTGCTGATTGGTGTGTTGATTGCTTTTACAGCACTGATTCCCATTTTTGGTGCATTTATTGGGTGTGCAATTGGTGCATTTCTGATCTTAATGGTCAATCCCATGCAGGCAATTGGCTTTATCGTTCTATTCTTAGTGCTGCAGCAGTTAGAAGGCAATTTTATTTATCCACATGTAGTAGGAGGGTCAGTGGGGCTACCGTCCATCTGGGTATTGGTTGCGGTGAGCATCGGTGGTAGTCTAATGGGAATTGTAGGAATGCTGATTTTCATACCGATAGTGTCCGTTGCTTATACGCTGTTTCGTGGATATGTATATGAACGTCTAAAACGAAAAAATGTGACCGTAGATGGTAAATCCGGAGAAGTAGTAAAAGAAGAACAATCAAAATGAATGACATGGAAGACGGGGTGCTCGTAAAGAGCGGCCCGTTTTCGTATGTTGGGAATAAAGACAACAGGAAAGGGAATGCTAAGGTTTAAATGATAGAGGAAAAGGAGAAATGTTTTTATGAAATGCAGGCAACGTTATTTTCATGGATCGGAAAAAAAATATCCTTTTTTTGAGGGATGGTATTTCAAACATCAAAGTAAACAAGGAATCATAGCATTTATTCCGGCGTTTCATGTAAATCCAAGAGGAAGATGGAGCGCATCGATTCAAGTCATTACCAATCAGCAGGCGTACTATATAGAGTATCCTATTCAAACGTGCAAAATTGGCTGTGAAACCTTGTATATCAAAATTGGAAAAAATATTTTTTCGGAGAAGGGAATTTATATAGATATTCAGGAAAAAGATATTCAGATACGAGGAAACATTAGCTATACACCCTTTACAGCACTACGCTTTGATATTATGGGACCGTTTCGCTATCTACCATTTATGCAATGCAATCACGGGGTGCTAAGCCTTACCCATCAACTAAAGGGAATCTTAGTGATGAATGGAAAGCAGATGCAATTATCCAAAGGAACTGGGTATATAGAAAAGGATTGGGGTTATTCTTTTCCCAAAGCATACCGGTGGACACAATGTAATTTTATCCAAGGGGGAAATAATTGCATCATGCTTTCTATTGCAACGATTCCTTTGTGGAAAATAAAGTTTACAGGATGCATCTGTGTTATTTATTATCGGGGAATCGAGTACCGAATGGCAACTTACCAAGGGGTGCAAATAATAAAGAGTAGTCCCCGGGAAATAATAATTCAACAAAGGAACTTACGACTTCAAGTGACAAAATTAGAAGAAGGTGCACAAAAACTTCGTGCACCTCAGCATGGCTGTATGAAAAGAATTATCTATGAAAACCCGGCTTGCCGGGTACGGTATCAGTTTTGGGAAAATCATCGACTGCTTTTCAATATCGTATCGGATAACGCAGGTTTTGAACA
Source organism: Lachnospiraceae bacterium (assembly GCA_036666555.1). Classification (GTDB taxonomy): domain Bacteria; phylum Bacillota; class Clostridia; order Lachnospirales; family Lachnospiraceae; genus UMGS1251. The sequence continues at coordinate 13,225 of JAVWVS010000006.1, forward strand.
AGCAGGAAACTGTTTGATTTCTAATAAAAAATATTCAAACGTTTTAACAAAATAGGTCCTAGAATCATAGCTATGATTATTTTGACAGCATCGCCCAGTAAATAAGGGAGAACACCAATACCCAGACCTTGGACAAAAGTAAGATGCAGCTGCATGCATAACCATGCGGTGCCAAAGAGGTAGGTAACTACTGTGCCGAGAATCATGCCGACAACAGTCAGCACTTTATGAACATGCGATTTTTCTAAAAACAATCCGGCAATCAGGGTAAGAAAAATGAAGCCGATTAGATATCCGCCAGTAGGACCGGCTACTTTTCCAATGCCACCTGTAAAACCTGAAAAAACAGGCAGTCCTACAATCCCAAGCAACAAATACACAAGGTAACTGATGGTGGCAAATTTATAGCCCAGAATAAAGATGCTAATATAAAGAACAAGATTGGTTAATGAAATTGGTACCGGACTAAAAGGGATTGGAATAGAAAATGGTGCGAGGATGCAAGTAATAGCTGTCATCAACGCAATTAAAACCAGTTGTTTGGTAGTAAAAGTAGATTTCGTCAGTGTGGTTGCGGGTTTGGTCGTCATAATCAAGTCTCCTTTTTTTATTTCTAAAAAATAGTATAGTGGATAAAAAATCAAATGTCAACCAAAATGAAAACAAAGTTTACACTAAACCAAAGAAGACAGAATAATCAGACAATTGCTTTGATAAACAATGAAAGATAAATTATATTAAATATTTCAATAAATAGTATTGACAAATAAAAAAAGGAATGGTATTATGATATCAACCTAATCAAACCAAAGAAATTTTCAAACAAGTAAGATGCGAAACTCTCTTTTGGTAGGATGGCTTTTACATGAATCACGAATGATGCTGACGAGAAAAGATTATTCAAATGAAAAGAATCCGAGTGCTTGGGTGGGCTTATTGCACTAACCGATTTTAGGCAATAAGAAACAAATATGAACAGGAAGGAGGCTTTTACCGTTGGAAAATTCAGAATCAATATTTCAATATGTTAGTGGTGTGGCAAATGTAAGTTCCTGTGTTGAAGGCCTTTACCATAGATTATAGTCCAGTAAAAAAAACAATGAAAAGAAATATCGGAGAAGTAAAAAAAACTGGATTCAAAAAATTCGATTTGCAGACATATTGAACATCATACCACAAGTAGTTCAAAGATTTAGAAAATGTGTAAAGAAGCATTAGCTAAATATCAGATTTATATGAGATATATAGACTATAGTTATAGACGGAATAACTTAGTAGGGTGAATGTTTTTACTTGAAGAGCTATAGATATGAATAACTAGGACGGTTCTATATACAGTGAGGGAATATAAATAAGGATATCGAGGATTAAGGAATTTACAATCTGAGACTTTGAGTTATATATCGTTTGTTATTTAAAAAAGGCTTACAGGAACGGGAATTTAATAATTCCTCCGATGAAATAAAATAAAATAAAACTAAATATAAAGATAGCTATTATAATCATAGAATTGTAATGGCTATCTTTTTTGTAACTTTTGTAATAAAAACTTAACATTTATGAAAAATTTTACGACAAATTTTTGACATTGACAATGTCATGTGATAAACTAAGAGAGTATAAATACGTATGTTCTAATGAGGAATTAAAAATAATACTAATAGAGGTGAGAGCGTTGGATAAGTATGAATATCGCGTAAAAACGGAACAAATGCTGGAGTATGTAGAACAGAAATCTTATGATAAGGCGCTGGAAATTGCTGATACCATTGATTGGAAAAAGGTGAAAAATTCATCTATGCTTTGCACAGTCAGTGAAGTTTATGAAAGCAACAAAGACTTTCAGAAAAGTCGGGATGTTTTATTTATTGCATATGATCGAGCTCCGGGAAGCCGTAAAATTGTGTACCGGTTAGGAACGTTGGCTTTGAGATTGGGAGATATTGACGAAGCAACAGATTGCTATGAAGAATTTGTAACGGTTGCGCCAAAAGATCCAAACCAATATATTTTGAAATATAAAATATTAAAGGCGCAAAAAGCACCGGTAGAACAACAGATTGAAGTATTAGAGGAATTTAAAAAAGCGGAATATATTGAAAAATGGGCATATGAGTTGGCAAAATTATATGATAAAGCCGGAATGACAACAGAGTGTATGGAAGAGTGTGATGATCTCATTTTGTGGTTTAGTGAAGGTAGATATGTCTATCAGGCAATGGAGTTGAAGATGAAGTATAAACCATTAACACCGTTGCAACAAGATAAATATTCACATAGAAATGAAACGGTGCCGGTAGTGGAAACAATACCGGAGGAGAAAGTTCAAGAAGAAACAGAAGAAATAGAAGAAATAGAATTCGAAAAACCGGTGATACCCGCAAGAGTAACAGAGATTACTGAAAAGCTACCACAAGTAACAGAGGAAAAGGTAGAGGAATCGGATTCAATTATACAGACAGCAGAAGGCGCAACCTTACAGGAAGCATTGATGAATGGAGTTGTTATGGCCGGTGGAGTGATTGCGGCAGAAGATGAGGCAGATGAGATGGAAGAAAAAGAAACTCAAACAGAGTTTTCTGATAGACCTGAAATTACCGGTCAAATGCGAATAGAAGAAATATTGAAGGAATGGGAAGCAAAACAAAAAGAAAATGCGAAGATCATTCAAGAGAAAAAACAGCAGGCAGAATTAGAAAAAGAAGTAATGCAAGAGCCGGCGAAAGAGTTCGAAGATAGTATAGAAATAGATGAGCCAGAAGATGTGGAAGAAGTAGAAGAAATCCAGGAAGTAGAAGAAGTAGATGAAATCGATGAAATGGAATATGAGGACATCGAAGACGATTTAGATGAGGAAGATGATCTAGATGAGGAAGATAATCTAGATGACGAAGA
>JAVWVS010000006.1:16219-89638 GCA_036666555.1 Lachnospiraceae bacterium
ATCTAGATGACGAAGACGATTTAGATGAAGAAGATAACCTAGATGACGAAGATGAGTATTTAGATGAAGAAGATGAATATTTAGATGAAGAAGAACAGGATGAGGAAGCACCAGAGGAACCACTGAAAAACAACGAAGAAGTTGCAGTTAAAACAAAAAAAATAGAGACCGAAATGGATGATCGTGAAATCGATGATCCAGAAGATGAAAAGCGTGGAAAATATGACACGGGATTTGTCGTTCAAGGACGCTATGATTTAAGCGCAACAAGTGAAATAGGATTGAAAGCGGGTCTTACGGAGGAGCAAAAACAATTATTTTCTTATTTTGTTCCGGTGCGAGGAATGAGCGAACAAATTGTAGAAGTACTTGAAAATGACAGAAGTTGTAAAACTAGATATGGGACATCCCGCGTAGGGAATCTGATGATTGTGGGTCACAAAGGTTCCGGAAAAACCGTGTTGGCTGTTGATATCGTAAAAGCGATTCAAAAGCAGAGAAAGCTGAAACAGGGAAAGGTTGCGATTGTAACCGGAGAATCCTTGAACAAGAAAGAAATGTCTGGGATTATACAGAAATTAAATGGTGGTGCTATTATTATTGAAAAGGCCGGAAAACTAAGCCCGAAAAAGATAAAGGAATTAGATGAACTAATGGAAGACCAGACAGGCGAGTTACTGTTTGTACTGGAAGAACAGAGAAAACCGTTAGAGCGTCTTCTTACTGCTAATCCATCTTTTAAAAAGAAGTTTACATCAACATTGGAATTGCCTGTATTCATCAATGATGAGCTGGTAACTTTTGGTCAAACATATGCAAAGGAGAACGGATATCGTATTGATGAAATGGGGATTTTAGCCCTATATAGTCATATTGATATGATGCAGAGAGAAGATCATGCGGTAACCGTTGCAGAAGTAAAAGACATTATGGATGAGGCGATTGAACATTCCCAAAAAGCCAATGTAAAGCATCTGGTGAAACGTGTCTTTGGTAAAAATACGGATGATTCTGATCGAATTATTTTGAAAGAACAAGACTTTAAAGGCTAAAACAAGCCAAAGATTATAGAATTTGGAAGGGCTTTGAAAAATGAGAAATCATTTCTTCAAAACTCTTCCTTTTTAGGTGTGACTAAAGTATAATGACTATATTAACAAATTAACCTGGGGGTGAAGATATGGCGAAAACAAAGAAACTGAAAGCCTATGAAATAGGAGAACTTGACCATTATCTGTTTGGACAAGGAACGCATTATGAAATATATAAAAAATTAGGCGCCCATTTGGTTAAGGACGGACATACAGAAGGGGCATATTTTGCAGTATGGGCACCACATGCAAAGGCTGTTTCGGTAGTCGGTGAATTCAATGAATGGAATGTAGAGGCGAATCCGATGGAACGAGGAGAGCCACTGGGAATCTATACTTGTTTTGTGCCCCATGTTACGGAAGGCATGATGTATAAATATTGTATTGAAACTTATAATGACCAGTACATATTTAAGGCAGACCCTTTTGCTAATTATGCAGAATTAAGACCCGGTACAGCATCCAGAGTGGCCAATATAGGAAATTTGACCTGGTCTGATGGGGAATGGATGGAGAAACGCAAGACGTGGAAACAGGACGAGACACCGGTGTCCATTTATGAGGCGCACATTGGTTCTTGGAGAAGACATCCGGGAATAGAACAAGATGGTTTTTATACCTATCGTGAATTTGCTAAAAAGGCAACAGATTATATAAAGGAAATGGGATATACTCATATTGAATTGATGGGAATTGCGGAATATCCATATGATGGTTCTTGGGGATATCAGGTGACAGGGTACTATGCACCCACGGCGCGTTATGGAACACCGGAAGATTTCGCATATATGATGAATTATTTCCATAAAAATAATATTGGCGTTATTTTAGACTGGGTACCGGCACATTTTCCAAAAGATGCACATGGACTTGCGAATTTTGACGGAACACCAACTTATGAGTACGCAGATCCAAAACAGGGAGAACATCCGGACTGGGGAACAAAGGTATTTGATTACGGAAAATCAGAGGTTCAAAATTTCCTAATTGCCAATGCATTATTCTGGATTGAGCAGTATCATGTAGATGGACTACGTGTGGATGCAGTTGCTTCCATGCTTTACTTAGATTATGGGAAAAATGACGGAGAGTGGATTGCGAATCAGTATGGTGGGAATAAAAATCTAGAAGCAGTAGGATTTTTTAAACACTTGAATTCCGTTGTATTAGGACGTAATAAAGGTTCTATGATGATTGCAGAGGAATCAACCGCATGGCCACTGGTAACGGGGCAGCCGGAAGAGGATGGATTGGGCTTCAGTTTAAAATGGAATATGGGCTGGATGCATGATTTTGTGGAATATATGAAATTAGACCCTTATTTTAGAAAAGACCATCACAATCAGATGACATTTTCCATGACATATGCTTACAGTGAAAAATATGTACTGGTATTGTCTCATGATGAAGTGGTTCATCTAAAGTGTTCGATGCTGAATAAAATGCCAGGACTTGGAATGGATAAGTTTGCAAATTTAAAGGTAGGATATGCATTTATGATGGGACATCCCGGTAAAAAATTGCTATTTATGGGACAAGATTTTGCGCAGCTACGGGAATGGAGCGAGGAAAGGGAACTGGACTGGTATCTCCTTCCGGAAGAAGAACATCAAGGAGTGCAGATGTTTACAAAAGATTTGCTCCATTTGTATAAGAAGAACAAGGCCATGTATGAGCAAGATACGGTGATGGAAGGATTCGAGTGGATGAATGCGGATGATCGGGAACGCAGTATTTTTAGCTTTATAAGACACTCGAAAGATGGAAAGAAAAATTTGTTGTTTGTATGTAATTTTACACCGGTAGAACGTTTGGACTATCGCGTGGGAGTTCCCAAAAGAAGACAGTATAAATTAATTTTAAATAGTGATGAAAAACAATATGGTGGAACCGGTAAAAAACATCCACTGGTATATAAGGCAGTAAAGAAAGAATGTGATGGACGAACCTATTCTATTGGGTACGACCTGCCGGCATATGGAGTTGCAATTTTTGAATTTTAATATAAAAAGAATGAAGCAAGGAGCTTATCCCTGCTTCATTCTTTTTATTACTTTCAAGCGGGTGAATTCTTCCCGTTCTTTTTCTTCTAAAGCATTGGTAATATTGTAGGCCAGCGTGTTATAAGTTGGAATGGTAATATTTTTCAAAGCATTTGCACGTTTCTGGGTTTTTTTAATATTGGTGGCCAGGCGGTAAGCGGAATTTTCAACCATAGAAAGTTTAATGGTCAACTCCTTTACCTTGCGAAAGGCATCTCGGGCTTCGTCTATGGATTCTTCCGTGGTACTGAAAGAATAGGAAGGGAGATTGTCATCGGGAGTATATTCTACCAGCGGAATTTCAGTGCCCATAATGCTGCGACTCTTGATGCGTATAGAGTCTTCAATCGGAACCGTAGAGGCTAGCATGGAGACTTGATTAATGCCATGTCCGATATTGGCTCCCTGGAGACATTTATAGGCATAAGTAAAAGTGACATCTATTTTTTCCTGAATATCTTTTGCTTCATCAATTAATTCCATCAGTTCGCGGATTAAAATATTCCGCTTTTTGTCCATCAAATCATAACCTTGTTTTGCTAATGCCAAGGAATTCTTTGCAAGCATTAAGTTTCCTTTTGTAGGAAATGTACGCGGATCCATAAACTCCTCCTTTGTGTGAAACTAGATGCAAATTATAGCATCTGGCTGTCGGTTGCGATGGATGGGGCAAAAGAATCATTGTCGGAGGGTTCTTCTGCACGGGTGTGGTAATATTTATTCAAAATCTTTGTATCTACACGATCCAATTCTTCTTTGGGAAGCATTTGTAAAAGTTCCCATCCTAAATTCAAAGTTTCTTCAATGCTTCTGTTTTCTTCAGGTCCCTGCCCGATATAACGATTTTCAAATTCTTTTCCGAACTGCAAATATTTCTTATCAATGGGAGAAAGTTCGTCTTCACCAATGACAGAAGCCAGATTCCGGGCATCTCCTACTTTTGCATAAGCGGAGAATAGTTGATTGGCAAGGTCTTGATGGTCTTCTCTTGTATATCCTTCTCCGATACCGTCTTTCATTAGCCGGGAAAGAGAGGGTAGGATACTAATGGGCGGGTAAATAGACTGCCCATGCAAATCTCGATCGAGAACAATCTGACCTTCCGTAATATAACCAGTTAAATCCGGAATCGGATGGGTAATATCATCATTTGGCATGGTCAGTATGGGAAGTTGAGTCACGGACCCGTTGATCCCTCTTACAATCCCTGCACGCTCGTAAATCATAGCCAGTTCGCTGTACAAGTACCCGGGAAATCCCTTCCTGCTTGGAATTTCACCTTTGGAGGAAGAAACTTCACGCATGGCTTCAGCAAAGGCGGTCATATCGGTTAAAATAACCAGAATATGCATATTCTGTTCAAAAGCCAGATATTCAGCGACGGTAAGTGCTACTTTTGGAGTAATCAACCGTTCTGCCACCGGATCATTTGCTAAATTTAAAAACATGGCTACATGATCGGCAACACCGCTTTCTTCAAAGGTTCGCCGAAAGAAATCGGCATCATCATGTTTGACACCCATTGCAGCAAACACAATTGCAAACTTTTCGTCGGAATGGTCTCCAAGAGAAGCTTGTTTTACAATTTGTGCAGCTAACTGGTCATGAGGAAGCCCATTTCCGGAAAAGATAGGAAGTTTTTGTCCTCGAATTAACGTGGTAAGCCCATCAATCGCAGAAATACCCGTGCGAATATAATTACGTGGGTATTCACGGCGCACCGGATTTAAAGGGAGACCGTTAATATCTCGCCGAAGTTCCGATGAAATCGCTCCTAGGTCATCAATAGGTTCGCCCAGACCATTAAACGTACGCCCCAGCATATCGGGAGAGAGGGAAATTTCCATAGGATGTCCGGTAAGCTTGGTGTGGGTATTTTTTAAAGACATGTTTTCAGTGCCTTCGAACACTTGTATAATTGCTTTGTCCTCATAAACCTCTATAATACGTCCCAGCTTTTTTTCGGTACCATCTACCACAAACTCTACGATTTCTTCATAAAAAGCATCTTGGCACCCTTCCAGTATAATTAAAGGACCATTAATGCTACTTAGTCCCAGATATTCAATTGACATTTATGATCCCTCCTTATGCATTTTTTTCCATGATACGATGATAGAAAGCATCAATGTTTTCCAGATAGCTATCAAACAGCTCTAAGTGGTCATTGGGAATATCGTATTTCATGGAGATTACTTTTTCAAAAATATTTTCTTCCTTTAAAATGGACATTGGCATACCCATGGTGATTAATATTTTGGATTTATTGTACAAATGCAAAATAACTTCCATCATTTTAAATTGCTTTTCCAAAGAGACACAGGTATCATCGGCATGAAATGCATTTTGCTGCAAAAACCCAAGTCGGATGACCCTTGCAATTTCCAATACAAGCTTTTGATCATCGGGAAGCACATCTCCACCAATTAACTTTACAATTTCCATAAGGCTGCTTTCCTGATTGAGCAGTGCCATTAATTGATTGCGGCTGTCCACAAATTTGGGAGAAGCATGTTCCGAATAATAGGGAGCCAAATCAATCAGATATTCACTGTAGCTGGTCAACCAATGAATGGCCGGAAAATGTCTGGCGTAAGCAAGACTTTTATCAAGTCCCCAGAAACAGCGGACAAAACGCTTGGTATTTTGGGTGACAGGCTCTGAAAAATCGCCACCTTGGGGAGACACTGCGCCGATAATGGATACCGATCCCGTGGTTCCGTTTAGGTTGTTCATCATACCGGCCCGCTCATAAAAGGCGGAGAGTCGAGAGGCAAGATAAGCAGGAAAACCTTCTTCCGCAGGCATTTCTTCCAAACGTCCGGATAATTCCCGCAATGCTTCAGCCCATCGGGAAGTAGAATCGGCCATGATTGCAACGTCATAACCCATATCCCGATAATACTCGGCAAGGGTAATTCCGGTGTAAATGCTGGCTTCTCTGGCAGCTACCGGCATATTGGAAGTGTTGGCAATCAGAACAGTCCGGTCCATAAGCGGATTCCCGGATTTGGGGTCGATTAATTTAGTAAACTCTTCCAATACTTGGGTCATTTCATTGCCACGTTCTCCACAACCGATATAAATAATAATATCTGCATCGGACCATTTGGCAATCTGATGTTGGGTCATTGTCTTACCGGTTCCGAAACCACCCGGGATACAAGCGGTGCCTCCCTTTGCAATCGGAAACATCGTATCTAAAATCCGTTGCCCGGTAATCAGTGGAACAGAGGCCGGAAAACGATGGTGGGTAGGTCTTGCCATACGAATGGGCCATTGCTGTGTCATAGAAAGTGAGACGGTCCTGCCGCTTTCTAATTCAATGGTTACAAGGGGCTCTTCGATGGTATAGTCCCCATCGGCAACTACTTGTGTAACCATGCCACTGATAGAAGGTGGTACCATGCACTTATGTACAATGGCAGTTGTTTCTGGCACTTCAGCAATGATATCCCCGCCATGAACCATAGAACCTACGGAAACAGTCATATGAGCAGTCCATTTTTTTTGCTTATCCAAAGAGGACACACTCACGCCTCGGCTGATATATTGACCGGAAATTTCGGAAATTTTCTCCAGAGGACGTTCAATGCCATCAAAAATGTTATTTAAGATTCCAGGTGCCAGAGTGACGGAAATGGGATTGCCGGAAGCTTCTACAATCTCTCCGGGATGAAGCCCGGTAGTTTCTTCAAAAACTTGAATGGTGGTGGTGTCTTTTTTTAAAGAAATCACTTCGCCCACTAAGCGTTCCGTTCCTACATATACCATTTCTGACATTTTAAAACCTGTGTTTCCTTTTAAATAAATGACAGGTCCGTTAATTCCATATATAATACCGGTCTTAACCACGTTTTTTACCTCCTACAAACAGAAATTTATCATACTCTTCTGCCAGAGCAGATTGAAATGAACGGTTAATTAAAATGTTTCTTTTTTGAAGAACGGCCCGTATTCCACCGGTAAAATCTTCTCGGCTAATGCGCAGTGTCATGCCTGTTTGTTTTTCTAATTCTGCTTTCAGAGATTCATCGGAGGGAGTCAGATAAATATTCATTTCTTCCCCTTTTGCAAAAGCTACGGCTTCCATAATCTGCTTGTAAAGCAATTCTTTATAGGCAGGTGACGCTATATAATCCTGCAATAAGACACCAACTCGCTTAAATAATTTTTGCTTGAGTTCCGTTTGACAAGCTCCTTGTTCCCGTTTGAGTGCAATCTGAGCTTTGGCCATGGCCTTATTTAATTCTTGCTTTGCATTGTTAGTCTCGGTTTTGATTTGCAAAGTAGCCTGACGCAGAGCTGCCTCTTTATGGTCCTGAAAGATTTGCTCTAAGGTATCCGAATGTTCTTTTACAATGGCATTTCCCTCTAAGCGGGCTTCTTCCATGGAAGCATTTTGCAAATGCTTGATTTTTTCTTCTAAAGTCAAATGAATCACCTTCTTTACATTTAAAGTTTCAGCCCAATAGCTTCATTAACATAGGATGTGATAAAGTCTTTTTTACGGCCGGTTCCGTGTCTATCAGGAATTTCGACAATCAAAGGAAGTTTTCGTTCCAGTTTGATTTCATTAATCATTTCGGGAAATTCTTTGCCGAATTTTTCGGTGAGAAGAACAATCCCAATGGTTTTGTCTGTCATGACTTTTTGAAGAGCATCATAAAGCTCTGCGCGTTCATGTACCACAACACCTTCTACGCCGGCGAGGCGCATTCCTGTATAGGTATCCACATTATCACTAATTAAAAACATTTTCATAAGATTACAGCTTACTCAGAATCATGAAGGAAATAACTAAGCCATAGAGGCAGATTCCTTCTGCAAGTCCTGCAAAAATAAGAGATTTTCCGAAGATGCTGCTATCTTCGCTAATTGCGCCTAAAGCTGCGCTGGCAGAACTTGCCACTGCGATACCACCGCCGATACCTGATAAACCGGTAGCAAGTGCGGCTGCGATATAGCCAAATCCGGCGGCGGAAGCGGTGGAAGCAGTTCCGGCTGCCTGTACGTCATTTCCACCCAACATCATAATCGATGCAATGACGAAAATTCCAAAATAGAAGAACACGTTGACACCCAATGCTCTTTTATAACGTCCTTTGTTTTTTTCACCAATTAGGTAATACCCAAATGGAATGATGATACTTAGAAGTAAAGCTGCAATTAAGATAAATTTTGTGGATAAATTCATAATGATACCTCCTTAGGTTACATGATATTTTTTCCGTAGGGTTTAAATTCCCGACCAGTTCCTTGGTAAAAGCGACTAAATAATTCATAATATTCCAAACGTAATACTTGAATTCCAACGATTAGACCCTCCATGGCACAAACAAATAAGTTACCAAGGATAATCACAATCCAGTTGGGATGACCGGCAGCTGCACCGGCAAGAATCATCACGACACCCATCATTGCTCCATGGCTGACTGCGAATGCCCCAATACGTACAAAGGATAGGGTATTGGAAAAATAGCTTAATAGTGTTTCAAATAATTCAAAAAACGCCTGCACGATAAAAATGGCTGTCCCATCACTGAGGTTGGCAGAACGTCTGGTGATTAAGCCGGATAAGGGCTCTTTTAATGCAATCAAAAGCAGGGGGATACCAAACATGATGATAAGCAATGCAGTTCCCGGTATACGATGTCCGGTCAAAAACAAAAGCATTACACCTACTACTGCGGCATAAAAAAGGAGACCGGCAATTCCATTGGCGTCAAAAAATGTATTTTCAATATCATGGGAGCGAATAGCGGTAATAATGTGAAAAATCATAGTAACAATCACCATAAACATACCAAATGCAATGGAAACTACAAACACCGTATTCATGGTACCAATTACAGGAAGTGTTGTCATTGCTTCCTGAGGCCGCAGCCACCGGGCATCGATGATATGTTCAAAACCGAATACACTTCCAAACATCCATCCGAAAAAGGCTGAAAATAAACCGGCCATAGAAATAATTCCTGCTAAGTCTATCTTTTTTAATTTGTAAAGAAGGAAGCCACCGATAAAGAGGCAGAGTCCTTGACCTAAGTCCCCGAACATGACTCCAAAAATCAGAGTGTAGGACAGGGCAACAAAAATAGTTGGATCCATTTCGTTATGGGATGGAAGACCATACATTTTTACGAACATTTCAAAAGGGCGAAATACTTTTGGATTTTTTAATTTGGTAGGTGGAGAGCCAAAATAATCAGCATGTTCATCTTCTACAATCACAAATAAATTAGGGTCATCCTTAATATCATGAATAAAAGCGTCTACGTCTTTTTCGGACATCCAACCACAGAGAATATAAAAATCCTCATGCTTATCTTCTACACAGGCAGCCATTTTGCGAACATCGAAATTGCGTGCAAGAATTTCCAGCATATCTTTAGCCGCATATAAATTTTCTGCATTTTTTTCAAGAACAGCTCCAATTTCCTTGGTAATCTCACATAACTTTACAGAAATTCCATCTATTTTTTCAAGAAGGTCCTGATAAGCTTCTTCCGGGGTTCCATCGTATTGATCCGGAATGAAAATCCGTTCAAAATGCAAGGATTTAAAGATAGCATCCATAGCCTCTGAACGAGAACGGGATGTGAAATAGACCACATGCACATAATTGGCATCCCGGGCCCCTTCTACAAAGATGACATCAGGATTTTTCTCAGTGAATTCCCGCAGCTTATGGTAATAATCTAGGGATACCCGACCAAAGCGGAATTTAATGAAGCGATATTTTAATACATCATGAAGGACAAACTGCATAGGACGAAAGGGTTCAATCATTTTGGATTTTTCCAAAAGGGCAGCCTGCTCTTCTTTTTGCATTTGCTCTGCGTCCATAAAATTTGTATATTCGCCATTTGCTTCACGAATCACTTGGAGCATTTCGCTTAAGGACAAAGTGACATTCTCTTCCGGTTGAGGGGAAGTTAAATATCCGGTGAACAAGACCGCTTTGGCCAAAGCATCCTTGTAAGGATTTACTTCTGTAAATGGCTGCAAATTGTCAACCGTCTTCAGCTCAGAAAGTGCATTTTCCAATTGAATTTCATATTTGGAAAGATATTCGTTGGTTACACGGTCAATATCAAGTTTTGGACCGGTAATGCTGATAAATTTCATTTTTACAATCATGCTTTTTCCACACCTCCCGCATAGCGTAATATTTCTCTTGGCGTGAATCCATAACGAACACATTCCATGGTGGTTGTCAGCCGCTTAATTTCTTCTTCTTTTAGAAAAAGATAAGCATTGATTGACGCAATGGAGTAAGGATTCTTTCGCTGGTCAGCTAAATAAAGATGATGTAGACAGTCCTTATAAAGCTGCTCAATGGAGTAAGGTGCCTCCAGGTTATATTTTCGGCCATAATAACTTCGCTCTGCAGAAGCTGCAAAATCATCTAAGGTTGGAGCTTCGACCAATTCCTTTAGAGTATCTTTTTTAAGATGAAAATGAATGGGAATCAATAAGGCGTAAATATTTGCTGGAAGCATATTATAATATTTCTTAGAACGATAAATCCATTGCAAATTTAGCAAATCAATTTTTGATCCAGTATCTCTGGTGAAAATATCCAATTCCTTTTTTTGTAAAATCTTCTTTTTTTCTTTCCATACAGCGTTAAAGTAATATAGTTCAAGCGCCAAATTATAATCGAACAATTTTGAGACGCCGGCTTCTCGAAGTTTTTTAAGTGGAGCATAATACTCGGTCCCGTTCAGATTTTCAATAAATTCATCTAGGGATGAAGAGGTGATGAGTTTATCGATAGAAATCTGGGAATATTTATCAAAGAAAGGCTTCTTGTAATTTAAATCAAAAGGTTCTTCATAATGATTGAGGATAATACGGAAACAGTAATTAATCAAATCTACTTCATATCGTTTCATGTAGAGCTTTAGATATTTCCGATGAGCAATTCCGGAAAAACGATATAGTTTCGTATAGTCGTTATAAAGAGATTGAATGAACATCTTTTCTATATTTCCACGGTGGAGTTGATCTTCACTTAAGATCTGAAAAGTTTCGTTATAAGGCGGAAAATGCTTTAAGTAGGAAACAATCTCAGGAATGGTCGAAAGTTCTGACAACTCTTGATAATTTTTTTCGGTAAGCAACTGCGCACTCATGGCACGAACTTTTGTTACAATTCCACTGTAAGCCAGTAGATTTCCCATAAGTTATACCTCTATGATGTGCGAAATAATAGCTCTGGCATATGTTTCATGCTGTGTTTCATATTCTTGGTGAAACGTCAGAAGCAATTCGTCACTTTCTTTTTTTTGTTTTGCCAGTTGTGTAGATTTATCAGCCTCTAAGGCGGCAGAAATTTCTGCTACTTTTTTCTTCGTGTCAGCGTCTAAATCCATATCAAATTGTATGGTGCGTGCCTTCATTTCTTTGTCTAAAGTTTCTTTTTGGGTTTCTGCATGTTCAACAATAGCAGTTGCAGCACTTTCTATTTCAGATAATTCACTTACAATAGAGTCCATAAAGCGCCTCCTTTATCAATGGTTTCATATTTTGCATAGCACAGCTACGATATGTTATATAATACACCTATTTTTTAAAATTGCTATACCTATTTTATTATTTAAAGATAGAAAATCGTAAAAAATATGTTATAATTCACGAAGAAATTAAAAGAAAAGACAATCACAAGGGGGAGGAAGCAATGCGACTTCGAAATATACCTAGAGCAGAGCAAGTGATTGACACACATGATGCGTCAATCCAAGAAGAAAAACAATACAAGGGAAAGTGGAAAGAAGAATTTCAAAATGATCACCCTATCCGAATCGAAATTGGTATGGGAAAAGGAAATTTTTTATTGACACTTGCAAAACAAACTCCGGAAGTAAACTACATTGGAATTGAAAAATATTCCAGCGTGCTTTTGAGAGCTATTGAGAAAAAAGATACGCCGGAATTTAAAGAGTTGACGAATATTCGTTTTATTTGTATGGATGCAACTGATATTCTTGAAGTTTTTAATAAGAATGAAGTAGAACGAATTTATCTGAATTTTTCAGACCCATGGCCAAAAGTGAGACATGCAAAACGACGATTAACGTCCACCCAGTTTTTTGCCCGTTATGATCAAATCCTTACACAAGAAGGAACGGTGGAATTCAAAACGGATAATAAAGAGTTGTTTGCATTTTCATTGGAGCAAGTAGCAGAGGCTGGATGGAAACTTTTGGCACATACATTTGACCTGCATCACCAGGAAGATATGATACAGGGAAACGTGATGACAGAGTATGAAGAAAAATTTGCAGGTATGGGGAATCCCATCTGTAAATTAATCGCCGGCAGATAGGAACAGACGCTGGTTTTGCGCATATTCTATGTTAAGAAGAAGTGTATCGTGAGGACTATAGCACATGAGTTGCAAGCGAAGATGGAAAAGATGTTTGAGCCGGAAGATGTATGGCTGTCAGAAATGGAATAAAAGACTGGCAATTTGGAAAAAGGCATTGGATGAAGTATGTGAAATATTGAATTCGGATTGCATATGTAGGCATAAGCCGTAATGGAATCAGAAATATAGAAAGAAATATTGACAAAAAAATAAAATAGCAGTAATGTTTAAATACTTTAAAAAGTGAATCTAGTAAGGAAGGAAGGGGATAGTACGAAAGGGTTAACAGAGAGGCTGTTAGAAGAGCTGAATTGCCGGACGGTTTTTACTATTCCGGTACTTGGAGGAATTGGAGTAGATGAGTCTGTGGTAGTCACGTGGATGATCATGGCAGTACTGGTTGGATTGTCTGTCATATTTGTGCGTAACCTAAAAGTAGAAAATCCGGGCAAGATACAAATTGTATTGGAATCAGCTATTGGGTGGGCACAGGATTTTTTTGAAGGAATTATAGGGAAAGAAAATAAGCGATACATTCCTTATCTCATTACCATTGTGCTATATTTGGGATTTTCGAATATCATCGGCTTATTTGGACTGAAACCTCCTACGAAGGACTTGAATGTAACGGCAGCATTGGCGATTATGAGCATGTGTTTAATTGAATATTCCGGAATACATAAAAATGGGGCCATACATTGGATGAAACATTTCACTAAGCCCGTGGCACTGGTAACGCCAATTATGGTAATGGAAATTTTCATCAGACCACTTTCGCTGTGCATGCGATTGTTCGGGAACATGCTGGGAGGGTTTGTAGTTATGGAATTACTAAAGATGGCGATTCCCATTTTAGTACCCATTCCATTTAGTTTTTATTTTGACATTTTTGATGGGTTGCTGCAGGCATATGTATTTGTATTTTTAACAGCGCTTTTCATGAATGAAGAGATGGAGTAATACACAAGAAGAAAACAAAAAAATAAAAAGGAGATAAAATTATGGGAACAATTATCGCAATTGGAGCAGGTATTGCAGTATTTACAGGAGTAGGCGCAGGAATTGGAATTGGAATTGCAACAGGAAAAGCAGCGGATGCGATTGCAAGACAACCGGAGGCGGAGAGTAAAATCAGTAAAACATTAATCTTAGGATGTGCACTGGCAGAAGCAACGGCTATTTACGGGTTCATCATCGGAGTATTAATTATTTTCTTCTTAAAATAATAAAGAAAGGCAGGTGGAAAAGATGCTGAGATTAGATTGGAATCTTGTCTTTACCATTATCAACCTGGTTGTTCTTTATCTTTTATTGAGAAAATTCTTAATTCGCCCCATTACTGATATTATGGAAAAGCGGAAAGCAATGATTGAAGAAGGGCTTAATGATGCCAACCATACAAAAGAACAAGCACTTGCATTAAAGCAGCAGTATGAAGGTGCTATGAATGGGGCGAAGTTAGAATCGGGAGAGATGATTGAACAGGCAAAAAAGAATGCCCAGGCAGAATATAGCCGTATCGTCAATGATGCGGACATTCAAGCTGGAAAGATATTAAAGACAGCAAGGGAAACGGTTCATATAGAAAGAGAGCAGACCATGCGGGAAATGCAGTCTCAGATTGCGTCTTTAGCAATGGTGGCCGCCAGAAAAATTGCGGTAGAACAAAGCAGTGGCTCAGGGAATCAGGCCGTGTATGATCAATTTTTAGAAGAAGCAGGTGATCCAAATGATGACACAGACAACGGATAGGTATGCAAAAGTTTTGTACCAGCTGGAGATACCACAAGAGATTATTTGTGAGACATCTCGGATTTTTCAAGAGGCACCGGAGTTAATTGCGGTGTTTGAGAATCCTGTTATTCCAAAGAAGCAAAAGCATCTGGTTCTCAAGAAGATATTTCCGGTAGAAATCCAAAATTTTCTGAAGGTTGTGGAAGAACACAAAAAGATGGGAATGATGGAAGAGATATTAGAAGCTTATAAAGAAATGCAGGAGACCATGGCTGGAGGAGTAACAGCAAAACTTGTATATGTTGTTCCACCAACGAAAGAGCAATGTCTTAAGATGGAAGCATTTATATGCAGACATCATCATGTGAAAAAAGTGAAATGGGATATGAGTCAGGATAAACAATTAATTGGCGGATTCCTATTATATGTGAACGGATGTGAATACGATTACAGTATGCAGGGGCGTTTGCAGAAACTAGAACAAAAATTGACCCGGAGGTGAGCAAATTGAGTGCAATCAGCTCAGATGAAATTATCTCTATTTTGAGAGATGAAATAGAGAATTATGATGTAATCAGTAAAGATCAAGAAGTGGGAACAGTCATCTCCGTAGGGGACGGAATCGCTTCTATATATGGAATCGATCATGCAATGTATGGGGAAATCATTACCTTGGATAATGGACTTAAAGGAATGGTACAAGATATTAAGCAAAAAGAAATCAGCTGTATTTTGTTTGGAGATGATTCCGGCGTCAAAGAAGGAACAAAAGTTACCCGTACCAAAAAAAAGGCGGGAATTCCGGTAAGCGATGCTTATCTGGGAAGGATTGTAGATGCATTAGGTGCACCCATTGATGGAAAAGGTGAGATAGAAGCTTCGCAATATCGTCCCATTGAGGAGGAAGCACCGGGGATTATTGACCGTAAATCGGTTACCGTTCCATTGGAAACAGGAATATTATCCATCGATGCCATGTTCCCCATCGGACGTGGACAAAGGGAGTTAATTATCGGTGACAGACAGACCGGCAAAACGTCCATTGCAATCGATACGATGTTGAATCAAAAGGGAAAAGATGTTATCTGTATTTATGTAGCAATTGGACAAAAAGCATCTACGGTGGCGCAGCTTGTGAATACATTGCGGGCCAATGATGCCATGGACTATACTACGGTATTTTGTGCAACGGCAAGTGACTGTGCACCCCTTCAGTATATTGTGCCCTATTCGGCGACAGCACTTGCGGAATATTTTATGTATCGAGGGAAAGATGTACTGATGGTCTATGATGATTTATCCAAACATGCAGTGGCATATCGTGCGATTTCCTTACTGCTTGGCAGATCTCCGGGACGTGAAGCCTATCCGGGGGATGTATTTTATTTGCATTCCAGATTATTGGAACGGTCTAGCCGTTTAAGTGAAGAAGCAGGTGGTGGTTCTATTACAGCACTTCCAATTATTGAGACTCAGGCAGGAGATGTATCGGCATACATACCGACCAATGTGATTTCTATTACAGATGGACAGATATTTCTGGAAACCGATTTATTTAATGCCGGAATGCGACCGGCGGTGAACGTGGGACTATCGGTATCGCGTGTAGGTGGCGCGGCACAGGCCAAAGCCATGAAAAAGGCTTCGGGCAGCATTCGTATTGACTTAGCTCAGGCAAGGGAAATGGAATCATTTACCCAGTTTAGCTCCGATTTAGACGATGCTACGAAACAGCAGTTACAATATGGCAGCTGTTTAACCGAATTACTAAAACAACCCTTATACCATCCCTTGAGTTTACATGAGAAGGTACTTACTTTATATGCCGCAACGAATAAATTCATGCTGGATGTGGAAAAAGGAACCGAAAAACAATTTCAAAAAGAAATGCTTGCTTTTTTGGAAAGAGAGCATCCGGAAATCGGACAGGAAATCGAAGATAAGAAAGTACTGGAGGATGAGCTTGCCGGGAAGATAGGGACTGCAATTCAGGAATTTAAGGATAAGAGCAGGTGTTAATATGGCAAATGTAAGAGAAGTAAAAGAAAGAATGGGAAGTATAAAGGAAACGAAGAAGATTACCAATGCCATGTATTTGATTTCTTCTTCGAAGATGAAACAAGCGAAGAAAAAGCTTGCGGATACAGAACCGTTTTTCTATGCAATGCAAGGAGAACTGTCCAGAATTCTACGCCATCTTCCGGATATGCGACATCATTTTTTTAATAAACGGGAGAAAATATTACCCGAGGATCGAAAGATTGGCTGTATTGTCATTACTGCAGATAAAGGTTTGGCGGGGGCTTATAACCATAACGTGATTAAGATGGCAGAAGAGTTGTTAGAAGAACCGGGAGAACATAAATTATTTGTATTGGGAGAGCTTGGAAGACAATATTTCTGTAGGAAAAAAAAGGAAGTGGATGTTACCTTTCAATATACCGTACAAAATCCTACCATGCACCGCGCACGCGTCATTACAGGTAAAATATTGGAATTGTTCCACGCAGGAGACTTGGATGAGGTTTACATTATTTTTACAATGATGGAAAATGCCGTGCAAGTATCGGCACAGAAGATTAAACTATTACCACTTGCAAGGACCGATTTTGGACCGGAACAAGTGAAGATTCCCTTAGATGTACGTCGTGAAGATATTGTATTATATCCATCCGCAGAAAGTGTGATGGACAGTATTATTCCAAATTACATCAATGGAATTATCTATGGCTGCCTGGTGGAATCTTATTGTAGTGAACAAAATTCCAGAATGATGGCAATGCAAAATGCAACCGACAGCGCAACCGATATGTTAAATGAATTAAATATTACTTATAACCGTGTGCGTCAAGCCAATATTACCCAAGAATTGACGGAAGTCATCGGTGGTGCCAATGCACAGAAAAGGAAGTGAAAGTAAGCATTATGACTAAAGGAAAAATTATACAAGTAATGGGACCGGTTGTGGATGTGGAGTTTGCAGATCAGGAAAGTCTTCCATTACTAAAAGATGCATTAGAAGTACAAAATGGGGATAAAAAATGTGTCATGGAAGCCGCACAGCATGTGGGAAATAATGTAGTGCGTTGCATTATGCTGGCATCCAGTGAAGGTCTTTGCAAAGATATGGAAGTCACTGCAACCGGAAATGGAATCATGGTTCCTGTTGGAGAGCAGACACTGGGAAGATTATTCAATGTTTTGGGAGAAGCCATTGACCATGGAGAGCCGATTGCAGAGGACTCACAGCATTGGGTGATCCACCGTAATCCACCCACTTTTGAGGAACAAAGTCCGGCGGTAGAAATACTAGAGACCGGTATTAAAGTAATCGACTTGCTGACGCCTTATGCAAAAGGTGGTAAGATCGGTCTGTTCGGCGGAGCGGGAGTGGGAAAGACGGTATTAATTCAAGAGTTGATTCACAACATTGCAACGGAGCATGGTGGATATTCTATTTTTACCGGTGTGGGGGAACGTTCCCGAGAAGGAAACGATCTTTGGACAGAAATGAAAAGTTCCGGCGTACTGGAAAAAACAGCGTTGGTATTCGGACAGATGAATGAACCACCGGGAGCACGTATGCGGGTAGCAGAAACGGGATTGACCATGGCAGAGTATTTTCGGGATGAAGCACATCAAAATGTATTGCTGTTTATTGATAATATTTTCCGTTTCGTACAAGCAGGTTCGGAAGTATCTGCACTTCTTGGACGAATGCCATCAGCAGTAGGGTATCAGCCTACGCTGGCTACAGAAATGGGAGCACTTCAAGAGCGAATTGCATCTACTAAGAATGGTTCGGTTACTTCGGTACAAGCGGTTTATGTACCGGCGGATGATTTGACAGATCCGGCACCGGCTACTACATTTTCCCATTTGGATGCCACAACGGTATTATCCAGAAAAATTGTAGAGCAGGGAATCTATCCGGCAGTAGATCCGCTGGAATCTTCTTCGCGTATTTTGGAAGCGGAAGTGGTGGGAGAAGAACACTATAATGTTGCAAGACGTGTCCAGGAAATATTGCAGAAATATAAAGAACTGCAGGATATTATCGCCATTTTAGGAATGGAAGAGTTATCCGAAGAAGATAAAACCATTGTGACCAGAGCCAGAAAGATTCAGAAATTTCTGTCACAGCCATTTTCGGTTGCAGAAACATTTACCGGAATTCATGGGGAATATGTGCCAGTGAAAGAAACGGTACGCGGTTTTAAATCCATTATTGACGGCGAAATGGATGAATATCCGGAAAATGCATTTTTTAATGTAGGAACGATAGAGCAAGTCATTGAAAAAGCAAAAGCGGAACAGGAAGCGTTACAAGCTGCAAGTAAGTAAGGAGTGAATGCGTATGGAGACCTTTTGGTTGAGAGTCATAGCAAGTGATAGAGTGTTTTTTGAAGGCAGATGCCAAAAATTAATTATTCCTGCTCCGGATGGAGAAAAAGGAGTGCTTGCCCACCATGAAAATATGCTGATTGCAGTGGAAAATGGAGAACTTCATCTACAGACCAAGGAAGGGGAATGGATGGATGCCATAGTCTCCAAAGGGTTTGCCGAAATTATGAATAATCGTGTTTCGGTACTGGTCAGTTCAGCGGAAAAACCAGAAGAAATTGATGTGAGAAGAGCAGAAGAAGCGAAAGAACGCGCACAAGAACAGCTTCGGCAAAAGCAAAGTATTCAGGAATATCAAATCTCCCAAGCATCTTTGGCAAGGGCTATGGCACGACTGAAAAATGCGAAGCACTGGGATCGATAAAAGATAGAGAAGGGATAGATTTTCCACTTGTTCTGTGCTACTATGAGTTTAATAACCATAAACGCTGTCAAAGAGACAACAGCAGATAGACGGGGGTGTACACATGGAGAATAGAGTCATTACGATTGAAAGAAAATTTGGAGCAAATGGACATGCGCTTGCAAAAAAATTCGCAGAAGAAATGGGAATTCCGCTGTATGATGAAGAACTGGTAGATCTGGCTATGGAAAAAAGTGGTCTGGATCATGATAAAATTGAGAAAGCATCTGAAAAGCAGCCCAGTCGTTTTATTTTTCGAACATCGGATATGGGCAGGGAACCAATTGCGAATACCATGCTGTTACAGATGAACGATCTTGTATTTCGGATACAAGCTAAAATCATCCATGAACTGGCCCAAAAAGAGGACTGTGTCATTGTGGGGCGATGCGCCGATTACATTCTGGAAGACATCCCTACGTGTAGAAGCGTTTATGTGTCAGCACCTTTTGAGTATCGAGTGGAGCAAATTATGGAGCATTTTTCTCTTAGCAAAAAAGAAGCGGAGAAATTTACTAACCGTATGGATAAGCAGAGAAGTTATTATTATAGCTACTATACCAACAAAAAATGGGGAAGCTTTCAAAGTTATAACTTGATGTTAGACAGTAGTGCTTTTGATATGGATAGTATGGTGGGAATTTTAAAAAGTGTGTATCAAGGAATTCATTGAAAATCGTCCATTGACTTTTCATACGGTGAATGATATTCTAAGAACAATCTAATACAAATAGGTGCCTGTGTTTATGCCAGGAGAATAGGGAAATAAGTGAGAATCTTATGCGGTCCCGCCACTGTGATGCTATCTAGAATAGCTAAGTCAGGAGACCTGCCTTTTTGTAAGTAGTGTTTTTTGTTACGGAAGATGACAAAAGATAGAAGAGGAACGCTACTCTTCTTTTTCTGTGCTCTTGTTTCTATTCCGGACAAGAGCATTTTATTTTAGAAAAAGGAGGGTCATCGCGATGACAAAAAAACAAAAGAAACTGGTGGTGGGTATGCTCGTATTTTCCCTTGGTGTTGCAGTGGTACCAACGGCCAATGCCATGCACATTATGGAGGGGTATCTGCCGGCATCTTACTGCATTGCCTGGGGATTGATTTGTCTTCCGTTTTTCTGTGCCGGATTTTTTTCCATAAAAAAAACGTTGCAGGCGAATCGAAAGGCATTGACACTATTGGCAATGTCAGGAGCATTTATATTTGTTATTTCATCCTTGAAAATTCCTTCGGTTACCGGAAGTTGTTCCCACATGACCGGAACCGGATTAGGAGCTATTTTATTTGGCCCCAGTGCGGTTAGTATTCTTGGGCTGATCGTTCTTTTGTTCCAAGCAATTTTGTTGGCACATGGGGGGATTACCACTATTGGAGCCAATGCTTTTTCTATGTCTATTGCAGGTCCCTTTGTTTCCTTTGGAATCTTCAGTCTCTGCAAGAAATTTCAGATGAATCGACGTCTTAGTATTTTTTTGGCGGCAGCAGCAGGGGATCTGTTCACTTACTGTGCAACCAGTCTTCAACTGGCATTGGCATATCCATCCCAGCAGGGCGGTGTTGTGGCTTCCGCAGTGAAGTTTTTGGGTGTCTTTGCACCTACGCAGATACCACTGGCAATTGTAGAAGGATTGCTGACGGTTGTGATTATGATTGGATTGGAATCCTATGCAAGACCGGAACTGAGAATGGTGGGCTATGTAAAGGAGGCAAACTAAATGAGCAAAGATAAAAAAACAGTAATTGTATTATTGCTATTAGCAGCGGTGATTGTCATTATGCCACTTTTTGCACTCAGAGGAGCCGAATTCGGTGGATCGGATGATGCGGGAAGTGTCATGGTGGAAGAGGTCCAGGGGAAAGCATATGAGCCCTGGTTTACACCACTATTGGAAACACTCATTGACGGAGAATTACCGGGAGAAGTTGAAAGTCTTCTGTTTTGTGTGCAGACCGGAATTGGAGTTGGGATTATTGCCTTCTTTATGGGACGCTTTGTGGAACGAAAAAAGTGGGAGACAAAAGAATAAAGATAGAAAGGAACACTTATGATTGTCATCGATAAGCTTTGCTATAACTCAAAACTTCGTTACGTAAATCCAGGGGAGAAATTTATCTTTTCTGTGAGTACTTTGTGTTTGTGTGTGGCAAGTCGTTCGGTGCTCATAGCATGCCTGGTGTTTCTGATGAATGGAATTCTCACTGTGAAAATAGGGGGGATTCCGTTTTTTCGCTATTGCAAACTTCTTCGCATCCCCCTTGCATTTTTACTGCTTAGCACCCTTACCATCATTGTGAATTTCTCGAAGGTACCACTGAACGCCTTTGCAATCCCCATAGCAGGGATTTATATTACGGGAAGCTATGAGTCTTTGCAATTTGGAATTCAATTGATTTTAACGGCACTTGCAGGGGTATCTTGTTTATATTTTTTATCCTTACATACACCCATGACAGACATTCTGGATTTCCTGCGAAAAATACACTGTCCCAGTCTGATTGTAGAATTAATGCTGTTGATTTATCGATTTATCTTTGTACTTTTAGAGATTGCTTCGGCCATGACCATCTCCCAGCATTCACGATTGGGCAACAAAGATTTAAAAACCGCACTCCAATCTTTTGGCGCTCTTGGCTCCATGCTTTTTATCCGGGGCATGAAAAAATCCAATGCTCTTTATGATGCCATGGAATCCCGGTGTTATACAGGTACCATCCATGTCTTAGAAGAACATCTTCCCCCCAATAAAAAAGAAATTTTGTGGATAATCTTTGCAGAAGTAACATTGATTGTGATTTTAATAATAGAAAGGACAACAATATGGACGATATTATTCTGAAAGCCGAGGACCTATATTTTTCTTATGATGATGGAGAGACCTATTCGTTAAAAGGGTTGTCCCTTACCATTCGGCGGGGGAAAAAAATAGTGATTATGGGTGCCAATGGGTCCGGAAAATCCACTTTTTTTCTTTGCTGCAATGGAATCCATCGGCCGGATCAAGGCACACTGTTTTATAATGGAACACCGGTTGCTTATGATAAAAAAGGATTATTAAATCTTCGCAAACAAGTTGGGATTGTATTTCAAGAGCCGGACAATCAACTGTTCTCTGCCAGTGTCTACCAAGAAATTTCTT
The DNA here is from genome assembly GCA_036666555.1 of Lachnospiraceae bacterium. Taxonomy (GTDB): domain Bacteria; phylum Bacillota; class Clostridia; order Lachnospirales; family Lachnospiraceae; genus UMGS1251. The sequence continues at coordinate 38,407 of JAVWVS010000006.1, forward strand.
TTGGAATCCGAAATTTGGGAGTGTCTAAGGAACAGGCGAAAAAAGAGGTGGAAGAGGTAATTGAGCGACTGGAAATCACCCCGTTTCGTCACAAACCGGCTCACGCTTTAAGTGGTGGGCAAAAGAAACAAGTATCCATAGCGGATATCTTGGTGATGCATCCGGAAATTATGATTCTGGATGAACCAACGGCATCCTTAGACCCTAAGCATACGAAGATGGTGAATCGAATCGTGGAACAGTTGGCCGAGGAAGGAATGACCATTTTGCTGGCGACCCACAATGTGGACTATGCGTTGGAATGGGCAGATGAAGTCATTTTATTTCATGAAGGAAAAGTGTTGATGCAAGATAGCCCGCTTGTGGTTTTTTCCAATCAGGAAGCACTGGAATTAACTAATTTAGAGCAGCCGGTGGTGCTGCAGATCTTCCAACGTCTGTGTGACAAAGGGATTTTGGATGGTTCTTTAAAGCAACCGCGGACCTTGGGGGAATTAGAGGGGTATCTGGAAAATTAGCTGGTGTCAAGTTGGGACTAAATTTTTCTTTGCTTGTTAGAGTCGGGGGTGCGGACATTTTTTCGGACTCCCCACTCCTTTGTAACAAAAAAGACAACATCTAGTTACTGACAGTTGTCTTTTTTAATGCTCTTTTGCCCATAGAATCCTAAATATTTTTATTCACAGAACTTCATTTAAATTTTTCCCATTTCCATAATGACTCTTACACATTCGTTACAATTTTTATTTTTATCAATATCATAAATGTGACATGAAATTTGAATTCCATGCTTCAACAATTCTGTTACACTGCGACTATAGTATCGAGGAATATAGCCTAATACTCTTTCTGAAACATCCAGCATTTCTACGGCATTAGAATCAAACTTGTTTTCTGGTTGACTCCGTAGAAAAACCTCATCACCCCTTGTAATGATAACAGATTTTGCGCAGTTTACCCCATCACAATTAAGATAATGTCTTACTCCTGCCATAAAGAAAATCCGAGTCACGGTTTCATCTGTGTTAAATAATGGATCAATAAACTCTAGAGTATCAATAGGAAGTCTGGCGCCACTTCGTTTTAGGAGCATATATTCATCAAACTCGGTCAATCCATATTTTTTTAAAATTTCATGAATATTTTTTCGCTTCCTATCCGGTAATCTACTGGTAAAAATTGCAAAAAGCTTTTCGCTTGTATAAAGCTTATCTAATTCGGGAAAGCAAAGTAACGGAGTAAAACCATCAGCTATTGCATCTTCAATTTCCTCGCAATATTGAAATTCATATTGTCCATTTTTTGTTAGTTGCCCGATGATATATTGTTGTCTCGATTTTTCTGATTTCCAGATTAAATAGAGATAATCTTTTCCATCTTGTACTGACATCTTACGCCTCCTTATTTTTATAGACCTCTATCATAAATTGAATTTTTGATAAAAGAAATTTTTTTATTAGATTCTTTCTTTTTGTCGAAAGAACTTCTCCATACCTGTCTACTATAGCACAAACAGATTCTTCTGTCACAACAGATTCTATTTTTCTTACAGTATCTATGGTTTGTATATAGTAGTAGTTTTTTAAAAATTTAAGAACTTCCAGATGAGTTGGTTGGCGTTTATCCCTATTAGTGATACGAATCAAAGATTTAGATTTTGTGTCCACTAAAGAATTCCATAATAGCAAATCCTTTCCTAAATATTGTTCAATTTTTGATTCTTTGACATATGCGCAAAGTGATGAACTGTTGTCATATAAAGGACTTACCCTAAATTTTTTGTTTTCCATTATAAGAGCCCAATTACTCTGATGTCTATCTGTGTTTCCAATTAAAAAGTCCAGTAGTAGCATAGGGAAAAAGTCATCAAAAAGGCCCATTGGTTCTAATACTTCTTTTATCATTTCTAAAGAATATCTTTCTCCAGTTTCTGCATCTTCTAATTTTTCTGCATCAAAATTATTATATTTCAAATTAATGCCGTAGATACCTTCTATAAGCACTTTCTTACTATCATCAACAATATTATAACTCATAGACCCTTCTCTAGAGTGATAAGTTCCAAGTTCAAATCTTGCACATGGGATTTCAATTAGCGTTGCTAATTCATAAGCAATACACTCTGAGGCATGATCGGTTGTTGTTTCGTCTTTTTTATACTTAAATAGCCCTGTTTGATTCGTATCGGGATTTATTAACCATACTTTTTCACTTCTACCGCTTCCCTCTGATGCTCCTTCATATTCCATCCAAAATGAAAAGTCCTTCACGTATTTACCTCCAGTATTTCAATTGTTATCTACTTGTATCTCTATTTGTATTGTAGTTGTTTTATGTTTTAAATTCAAGTGTCGCGGTTTAATTCAACTATAATGTGCCCTTCCGCTCTTTTGCCATTATCTTACAATACACTACCGCAACCATAGTACTTATAGCCGTAGCAACAATTCCCGCCCCCACAATGGCTGCAGGATTCACGCTGCCGTATTGGCTGCGATAAGCAATTATATTTACCGGTATCAATTGCAGCGAAGATATATTTATAATCAAAAATGTACACATCTCATCCGAAGCAACCCCTGGCTTTTGGGGTTTTCCTGGCGATTTCCCCTGTTGTCGTTCCTTCTCAAGACCCGCCAGTGCACTCATCCCTTGCAGCCCGGCAGGCGTGGCAGCCCAACCAAGCCCCAGAAAATTAGCAATGATGTTGGTTGTAATATAATCTTTGGCAGGATGGCCTTTGGGAATGTCGGGAAAAAGAAACTGGATTAGTGGTTTCATTTTTTGAGAGAGGGAGTTTATGATTCCCGCTTTGGTAGCGATTTCCATCAGTCCGGTCCAAAAGGACATAATTCCCATCATGGTGACACAAAGAGTGACCGCCTCCTTAGAAGAATCTAGGGCGGCGTTTGTAATATCTGGCATCTTTCCGGTAAAGGCAGCGAATACAATTCCAAGGATGATCATAGCGGCCCAAAGATAGTTCAACATAGGAAAGCTCCTTTTATTTCTGTTTTTACATCTTATGTAGAATGAATAGGAAAGATACAAACAACAGTTTTTTTTTTGAATGAATGATGTTATAATGGAAAACATGAAAACAATAATAAAAAAAGTAGACGAAAACAACATAGAAGAACTGGTGATAGAGGAAGCAGGTGCCATTCTAAAAGCAGGAGGACTGGTAGCATTTCCTACGGAAACGGTATATGGTCTGGGAGCGAATGCACTGGATGAAGAGGCGGCCAAGAAAATTTATGCAGCCAAAGGAAGACCATCGGATAATCCACTGATTGTGCATATTGCAGAATTACAGGCGTTGGAAGACATTACTATAAATTTACCACCGGAAACTGCGGAGATTGCGGCACGGTTTTGGCCGGGACCATTGACGATGATATTTGAAAAATCAGATAAGATTCCTTATGGAACAACGGGGGGGCTTGATACCGTTGCAGTTCGTATGCCCGATGATAAAATCGCAAGAGCGCTTATCCTTGCAGGAGGGGGCTATATAGCGGCACCCAGTGCGAATACTTCCGGACGTCCAAGTACTACAACAGCGCAACATGTTTTTGAAGATTTGGATGGAAAAATTGACATGATTCTAGATGGTGGGGCGGTGAGCATTGGAGTAGAATCCACCATTTTAGATATGACGGTTGTACCACCCATGATTTTAAGACCGGGAGCAATCACCAAGGACATGTTGGAAAAAGTACTGGATGAAGTGGTAATAGAAGAAACACAGAACGAGGACGGAAGTGATAAGCCACCGAAAGCACCGGGAATGAAGTACCGGCATTATGCACCGAAGGCGCAGCTGATTATCGTAGAGGGACCGCAAAAAGAAGCAGTTAAGGCTATTAAACAGATTGCCTATGAACAAAGCAGGCTGGGCTACAAAGTAGGTATTATTGCCACCGGTGAAACTGTGAATCGTTACACCGTGGGAAATATTAAGAATATAGGACTTCGCAGCAATGAGAACTCCATTGCGAAGAATCTCTATAAGGTGCTGCGAGAATTTGATGAAGAAGATACAGAATATATTTATAGTGAGGCATTTGACTGTGAGGGAATTGGCAGTGCAATTATGAATCGTCTGCTCAAGGCGGCCGGACATCATGTACTGCAAGCGGAGGATGTTACTAAGCTTCAGCAATACAGGCGCATTCTATTTGTGAGCAGCGGTGATAACTGTAGAGGACCAATGGCGGCGGAATTACTGAAAAAACAACCACTGTTACAAGAATACGAAATCGGTTCCAGAGGATTGATTGTTCTTTTTCCAGAACCGGCGAATCCAAAAGCAGAAGAAGTTATGAAAAGTCAGCAGATGACTCTGAAAAATCACGAGGCCACATTACTGGTGGAAGACGATTTGAATGAGGAAACATTGGTGCTCGCCATGGAAGAGAGCCAAAAATGGAAAATGATTGCGGAGCATAAGGAAGTAAAGCATGTGTATACGCTAAATGAGTATATTGGAGTGGGAAATGCAATTCAATCGGCGTACGGGAAACCGCTGGCAGCTTATAGGGAAACCTATGAAATGATTAAAAAATTTGTAGAGCTGTTAGCAAGCAAACTAAACGAGGAGGCACAAAAGGTATGATAGCAATTGGATGTGATCACGGAGGATATGAGCTAAAACAGGAAATTATCAAATATTTGGAAGAACAAAATATTGCGTATCAAGATTTTGGATGCCACGGAGAATCTACGGATTACCCTATTTACGGGAAATTAGTGGGAAATGCAGTGGTGTTGGGTGAGTGCGAGAGCGGAATTTTAATCTGTGGAACTGGGATTGGAATTTCGATTACGGCAAATAAAATAAAAGGAATTCGATGCGCACTTTGCTCGGATTGTTTTTCGGCAGAAGCAACCAGACTTCATAACGACGCCAATGTTCTGGCAATGGGCGGTCGTGTGGTAGGTCCGGGCTTAGCGGTAAAGATTGTAGATACCTTTTTGCATACGAAATTTTCCGGAGAAGAACGCCATGCTCGCAGAATTGCACAGATAGAAGAGTAACAAAAGAAAAAAACAATACAATACAGGAGGATTATTATGTCGAAGGTGTATGTTATGGATCATCCATTGATTCAACACAAAATCAGCTATATCAGGAGAGAGGAACTAGGTTCAAAAGATTTCCGTGATATGATTGGAGAAATTGCCATGTTGATGTGCTATGAGGCAACCAGAGACTTGAAATTACAAGATGTAAAGATTATGACACCGGTAGCGGAAACTGTCGCAAAAGAGTTATCCGGTAAAAAACTTGCAATTGTACCAATTTTGCGGGCAGGACTTGGAATGGTAGAGGGAATGTTGTCTATGATTCCGGCAGCGAAAGTAGGACATGTGGGATTGTACCGGGATCCGGATACGTTAAATCCGGTGGAATACTATTGCAAGCTTCCTGCAGACTGCGATGAACGAGATGTATTTGTAGTAGATCCGATGCTTGCTACAGGTGGGTCCAGTGTGGAGGCTATCCGCATGCTGAAAAACCGAGGAGTAAAAAATATTCGGTTTATGTGTATCATAGCGGCGCCGGAAGGCGTAGAATGCTTGCAGAAAGCACATCCAGATGTTGATATTTATATAGGTGCATTAGATGATCATTTAAACGAACATGGGTATATTGTTCCGGGACTTGGAGATGCAGGGGATCGCATCTTTGGTACAAAATAGCAAAGAGGTGAAACAAATGAGTAGCAAAAGAAAGGATTATATTTCTTGGGATGAATACTTTATGGGTGTGGCAATACTGTCCGGAATGCGTTCAAAAGACCCGAATACACAGGTCGGCTGTTGCATTGTAAGTCAGGAACATAAAATTTTATCCATGGGATATAATGGACTGCCTAGAGGTTGTTCCGATGATGAATTTCCGTGGGAGCGGGAGGGAATGGATCCCTTAGAGACGAAATACGTATATGCAACACATAGTGAATTAAATGCAATTTTAAATTATAGTGGTGGAAGTCTTGCAGGCGCAAAACTTTATGTATCCTTATTCCCTTGTAATGAGTGTGCAAAAGCAATTATTCAAAGTGGAATTCAAGAAGTGATTTATGATTGTGATAAATATGCAGATACACCCGGAACGATTGCATCTAAAAAGATGATGCGGGCAGCAGGGGTCACCTACCGCCAATACGAAAGAACCGGAAGAAAGATTCAAATAGAATTATAAGAAAAAGATTGGAAGCGAAATCAGCCTTCCAATCTTTTTTTTAACTATGTGTGTGGAGTAGCTTAGCCTGTCTTAACAAGAAACGATATCGTTTCCACGCCGCATTGCTTTCGAAGATATAGCAGTCAATCAAGTCCGGGTCTAATACATTTTGAAAATGAAGATAAGCGGTCTCAATTTCCTGCTTGGCACGTTCAATTTCTTCCAATAATTCATAATCATTATTTTGATATACTTTCATTTATGAATACCTCTCCTCAGTCCGATTGCTTTTTACTAGTATAGACAAATTGGCAGTATAAAATACCTTTTATTTTAATATATATAAGCAGGGACTGAAATGGAGGAAAAGGAATATGGAAGAAAAACGACAGTCACATTTTATTTTGAATTTTATAGTTCGGGTCATAATGGGTTGTGGAATTATATTTTTTGTAAACCAATTTCTTTCTTACCAAGGAATTTCAGCAGCGGTAGGATTTAATGGATACACTGTTTTGACATCCGGAATCCTAGGTATACCTGGGGTAGCATTGCTTTATGGAATTTTGCTTTATCAAAACTTGTAAGGATTGCACAAAGATTTGCCATTTTAGGAAAAGGTCTGGACAAGTAAGGACGGACTGGATATAATACACATTACAAGCAATTGATTCACATCTCATTCATTTGAACAAGCCGATTCCGGCAACGAATTCCAAAAAGAAAAATTTGAATAAGGAGGCGCAAAGTGGGTCAGAGAAATTTGTGCATATGTGAGAAAGAAACCGCCTATGCAGAACATCTGGCAGAAATGCTAACAGAGAAGAAAGAAATGACCTTGGCTGTTTGTTTTTGTAGTACCTGGGAGCGTACAATTGCCCTAGAAAAGACACAGGGAATTGATATTTTACTCATTGAGGAAGAATGTGCACTTCAAAAAAGGGAGCAGATTCCGGCTCGAAAAAAGTTTGTGTTAACCAGAGGGAAAGATGGTACCTTGGGCGTGGGGGAAACGGGAATCTATAAGTACCAATCTGCAGAAACAATTTTTTCGGAAATGGTACAGGCATGTATGGGAACCAAGGAAGAGGAATTATTCTATTGCGTATTAAAAAAGAAGAAAGAAATAATCGGAGTCTATTCCCCGGTACAACGGTGTGGAAAAACCACATTTGCCATAGCACTGGGAAAAGAGCTTGCCAGACTGGGAAGTGTTTTGTATATCAACTTAGAAGGATATGCAGGCATTGGCGGACATTTTCCAAAAGAGAGTGGCTGTACCTTGTCGGATATTTTATATTATGCCCGACAAGAAGGGAATCTGGGGTTACGATTATCCACCATGGTCAGTCAGTTCGGAGAATTGGATTACATTCGACCGTGTAAAGTCTGCATGGACATTCAATCCGTGCTTTTTGAGGAATGGCAGGAGCTATTGGGAAAAATTTTAGAAGAAAGCATCTATGAAACGATTATTTTGGATATGGGAGATAGTGTGCAAGGGTTATTGGAACTGCTGACCCAATGCAACGTAGTTTATATGCCCATTAGAAAAGACCCCATCGCAAAAAGTAAGATTCGGCAGTATGAGGAGGGGATACAATTGCTGGGCAAGGAAGAATTAATGGAAAAAACAGTACAAATAATCTTGCCAAAAGATATGAATGAATATGTAAGAAAGATGATTCGGGAAAAAAGAAAGAAGGAAAGCCCATGATGCGGGAAGAAAAATTACAAGAGCAGATTCTTTGCAGGCTGGATCTATCCAGAGAGGTGGAAGATGATGAACTGATTGAACTCATCCATCAAGTACTGGAGGAATATACAGGGAAAGAGTATATTCCACTGCAAGAAAAGGCGGTTCTGGGCAGGGAATTGTTCAATGCATTTCGCAAATTGGACATTTTACAGGAATTGGTGGAAGACGATACCATTACAGAAATTATGATTAATGGAACCGAATATATTTTCATAGAACAAGAAGGTCGCATCCGAAAACTGGATAAGCGATTCGCAACCATCGGAAAACTAGAGGATGTCATTCAGCAGATTGTCTCGGATTCCAATCGGTTGGTAAATGAATCTTCACCGATTGTAGATGCCAGACTGAAAGATGGTTCCAGAGTCAATGTGGTTCTATCTCCGGTGGCACTGAATGGTCCGATTGTGACCATTCGAAAATTTCCGAAAAATCCTATTACCATGGGACAACTGCTGGAATGGGAAGCAGTGGGAGAAGAGGTACAGGCTCTTTTAAAGTTACTGGTCAAGGCTAAATATAATATTTTTATCAGTGGTGGAACCGGCTCCGGTAAGACTACATTTCTAAATGCACTTTCGCATGATATTCCAAAAGACGAACGTATTATTACCATTGAAGACAACGCAGAACTGCAGATTCGAGGGCTTCCCAATCTGGTCAGGTTAGAGGCAAGAAATGCCAATGTAGAGGGAAAAGGTGGCATTAGCATTCGAAATTTAATTCGGACGGCACTACGTATGCGTCCGGACCGCATCATCGTAGGAGAAGTAAGGGGGAGTGAAGCAATTGATATGCTGCAAGCGTTGAATACCGGTCATGACGGTTCCCTCAGCACCGGTCATGCCAATAGTCCCAAAGATATGCTCAGTCGGTTAGAGACCATGGTATTGATGGGGATGGACCTACCACTTCCCGCAATCCAACGGCAGATTGCATCCGGAATTGATATTATTGTTCATTTGGGGAGGCTACGGGATAAGAGTCGGAAAGTATTGAAGGTAGTGGAAGTATTGGGATATGAGCAATCAGAGATTCAACTGCAGACATTGTATGAATTTGAAGAAAGAAAGGAGCAGCAAGGAGTAATTCAGGGAGAATGGAGAAAAGTAAATGAACTTTCTAAAAAAGAAAAGTTATTGGCAGCAGGATATTAAAAAGGTGGAGTATGCAGGGGCACTGATAAAGGGGTTGGGAATCGTAGGGGGAATCGCTTATTTATTTTATCGCTCTGGGTGGGCAGTGATATTTTTGATTCCTTTGTTTTTCTGGTACCTCAAAGAATGGAATGAGCAATCCATACGGAAGAAGCAAGAAGAATTTCAGATTCAATTTAAAGAAGCATTGCAGAATTTATCCGCAGCTTTAAACATTGGATACTCCGTGGAAAATGCAATGAAAGAGACGTTAAAGGATTTAAAACTACTGTACCACGGGAATAGCAGAATTATTCAGGAATTCACCTATATGGTTCATCAATTAAACATCAATGTGACAGCGGAACAGGTACTTTTGGAATTTGCCACCCGGGTCCGTCAAGAAGATGTCCAGAACTTTGTAACCGTGTTTGTAACGGCAAAACGAAGTGGTGGTGATATGCTTGCCATCTTAAAGAACACAGGAACACAGATTTGTGGAAAGATAGAAGTAAAAAAAGAAATTCAGACCATGATGTCGGCGAAACGATTAGAGTTTCAGGTCATGACGGCAATTCCATTTGGAATTCTACTGTACATGCGGCTAAGCTTCCCGGAATTTATGGGAATGTTGTATGGGAACGCATTGGGAGCAGGTGTCATGACCGTCTGCTTGCTGGTCTATTTAATGGCCTATGAGATGGGCAAGCAAATTGTTGAAATCGAGGTGTAAGAAAATGGTTTGTATCGGAATCTATTTATTGCTTGTGTTATATATGATTTTAAAAAAGAAGAAAAAATTACCGGAAAATTGTTATGGAAAAACAAGCACACAAATTTTCGGATGTCTATTGGCAGCCAATACACTGGCCTTTTTGCTTTTGGTGATAGATACCGGTGGGAACAGCGGTGGGAAGCAGGAACGTATCTTGCGAAACCATCATGGAAGGGGAACAAAAACAGAGGAATTACAGATGACCATTCCGGGAAAAGTGAAACGGGAACCGGTTAAAATCAAGGTACAGGAACAGGCATACACCAAAAAAGAAATACAAGCACTATTTAAAAAAGTAGTCCAAGAATTAGATACGGTGATACTGGGAAAAAACAAAAGTAAGGACCGGGTGGAAACCAATTTAAATCTGATCCAGACCGTTCCGGACACCGGAATTTCCATGGAATGGGCATTGAATCGTTATGATGTTATGAATATTTATGGAGAATTACAAAAAGGTGAGCTAAAAGAGGAAGGCACCTTAGTGGAAATTCGTGGAGTGATGCACTATGACACAGAGGAAGCACTTTACGTGACCAATGTTAGGATATATCCACTTAAGAAAACAGGAAATCAAAAGGTGGTGAGTGAGGTACAAAAAATGACCGAAGAATCCGATCGGCAGACCAAGGAACAGAAAGCGTTGAAACTGCCCACCACATGGAAGGGGGAGAAAGTCATTTGGACAAAACCGGTAAATCGTAGAGGGTATGTGGTACTAGCACTGGGAGGCGTGGGGGCGGGACTTCTTCTGTTATTAAAAAAACAGAAGGAATACAAGAAAAGGCAAGAAAGAAGACAGCAAATGATGCTGGATTATCCGGAAATCGTCAATAAATTCATGCTACTTTTAGGAGCGGGCATGACGGTAAAAAATGCATGGAAGAAAATCGTTTCCGACTATGCGGAACAGCGGGAAATATTGGGTATGCGTTATGCGTATGAAGAAATGAATCAAACACTGCGACAGATGCAAGGGGGCGTTACAGAGGCAGAAAGCTATGAGCGTTTTGGAAAACGGTGTGGGTTGCAGCCCTATTTGAAATTGGGAGCATTGCTGTCCCAGAACCTTCGAAAAGGGACGAAAGGACTTTCTGATTTGTTACAGCTAGAAGCGATACAGGCATTTGAAGAACGCAAAAATCTGGCAAAACGTTTAGGAGAAGAAGCAAGTACAAAGTTGTTGGTACCCATGTTTTTCATGTTGGCAATTGTATTGGTCATTGTAATCGTTCCGGCATTTTTGTCGGTACAAATATAGAAGGGAGAATATGCCATGAAAAGAAGCATACAACAATTTTTCAAAACCTTAAAAGAAGAACGAGGAATCGGAGTTGTGGAGGTTATACTGATATTGGTGGTATTAATTGGCTTAGTGATTATATTTAAATCTCAGCTTACCAGTTTGGTATCTACCATTTTTCAAAAAATCACCAGTGAAAGTGCAGGAATCTAATGCTGGGAAGAAAAAAAGTAAAAGGAGAAGTAACGGCATTCTTAAGTCTGGTATTTTTGCTGTTACTGTCCTTTATTGGTGGAGTCATGGAAAGTGCTTCCATTCAAGTGTCCAAAAATTATAAAAAGACAGAGATGGATCTGGCAATGGAATCCGTATTTGCAGAGTATCAGCGAGAGTTACTAGAAAACTATGACATCTTTGCATTGGAAGGCACTTATGAAACCGGAAGCTTTTCCCAACAGGAAATTAAAAAGCGGTTGGAATATTACGGTGGAGCAGGGATGGAACAAGATTTTGTGAGAATTCAGTTCTTAACAGATAATGGAGGACAACCTTTTTATGAACAAATCATCAGGTATATGGAAGAAAAAACGGGAACAGAAAAGTTACAGGAATTGTTGGGAAATACAGAAAAATGGAAGACACAAGAACAAGAATTTGGCGATAGGATGGACCAGGTAGGAAAGGCAGAAAGTGAATCCCCGGAACTTCCGAAAGAGGAATTGTTAGCAAAGATTACCAATCTGAAAACCTCCTCATTGTTAGAACAGATTGTGCCTAAAACCATGATTCTTTCCACCAAGCAAGTTGAAATTTCACAACAGGTATCCCAGCGTAAGCTGCAGACCGGGAAAGGGGAATTCACCAATCACAAAGAGGAGAATCAAGGGGTTTCCAAGATGCTTTTGGGAGAATATATGGTGGGGCATTTTGGAAATGCAGTACAGCCAAAAGAAAAGAGTCGGTTATCTTATGAGCAGGAATACCTGATTGGAGGAAAGGAAAGCGACCAAGAAAATCTGGAGGAAGTGGCGAAAAAACTCCGATTGATGCGGTTTGCTTCGGACTATACCTATTTGATGACAGATACTGTCAAGCAAGGGGAGGCGGAGGCTATGGCACTTACCATGACCACGGTGATAGCCTTGCCGGAACTTGCGGAAATAGTAAAACAGGCCATTTTATTAGGATGGGCTTATGGGGAAAGTATTGTGGATCTTCGTGCTCTTCTAAAAGGAAACAAAGTTCCGCTGATGAAAACTACGGAAAGTTGGCAGCTTTCTCTGGCAGGACTTTTCACCTTAGGAACCGGAGAAGGAGAAACCGAAGGAGTAGATACGCCAGGCGGTCTATTGTACCAGGATTATCTACGCATGTTACTATTTTTAGAATCCAAGGGAGCATTGACTATGAAAGCGTTGGATTTGGTGGAACAAAATCTACAGACGACATATAACAAGGCATTTTTTAGGGCAGATCATTGCATTAGTAAGTTAGAAACCAGAAGTACTTGCAAACTGCGGCGGGGCATTTCATTTACGTTTCAGACGATGAATGCTTATCAATAGGAAAATGAAAAGAGGTGGATACAGATGTCCTTCCTATCTTTAAAAAATCACAAACAAGCAGAACAAACACCAAAAATAAAAAGCAGAAAGGAGATAGACTCAGACACACATCAGAAACTTCAAAGACTCCCCCACACATACAAGGGAAGGGCATCTGTATTCACCTCTTTACAAGGAAGTATTACTATAGAAGCGGCATTTGCTTTTCCATTCTTCCTTTTTGCCTCCATTTGCCTAATCTATTTGTTGGAAATAATGGCAGTACAGACCAGTGTCCGGGCAGGAATGCACTATGCCTGTAAGCAGTATGCCCAGGAAGCATACCGGATGCCTCTGGCCATCCCCGGGCAATTGGAATCGGATATGGTACAGGCAATTGGTGCTCACCGATTGGACCGGAGTATTGTGGTGGGCGGCAGTGGTGGACTTTCAGCCAATCAATCGGTGGTCATACCATCCAAAGGGGTACTTCAGTGTGTGGTGAAGTACCAAGTGAAACTGCCCATTACCATTTTTGGTTCTCTATCGATGACGAAAAAAGAACAATTAAAAATCAAGGGGTGGACCGGATATGTCAAACAAGGATTTGGAGAGGGAAAAGAGGATACGGTCTACGTAACCGATACGGGAGTGGTGTACCACAAAGACTACCACTGTACATATCTAGAACTCTCGATTCATATGGTATCGCAAAAAGAGGTGGAGCATCTTCGCAATGAGAGTGGGGGGAAATATGCGCCCTGTCAGCGGTGTGGGCGTGGCACCGGTGGAGTTTATATTACGGACAGCGGAGACAGCTATCATAGTTCGTTGGACTGCAGTGGTTTAAAACGAACGGTCTATGCAATTGCTTTGTCAGAAGCAGTGGGAAAGGGGGCGTGTTCTCGATGTGCATCATCAGTAAAATAATAGGAGCCTGTTTTATGATTGGCAGTGCCGGTATGGATATGAAATGGAGAGCCATACCGGTGGGGTGGCTTGGCATGGGAAGCGTGGGGGTAGTTGTATTTCGACTGCTTTCCACGGGAGAAAATCAAACCTTGTGGTGGCTTGGGACAGCGATTGGAATCGTATTTATCGGAATCAGTCGGATGACCGGTGAGGGATTGGGATATGGAGATAGTTGGATGATTTTACTTTTAGGAAGTTTCCTTGGTTTTTGGAAATTGCTTTCTCTTTTGGGTATTGCCTTTTTGCTTTCGGGAGGAATGGCAGCACTTTGTATTGGGAAGAAAAAATGGAACCGAAAACAAGCATTACCATTTATCCCCTTTTTGGCAGTGGGCTATATGATGGTTTTATAGGAGGCAAGATGAAGACATACAGGGGATGTAAAGGCAGTGCTACGGTAGAGATGGCTTATTTGATGCCACTGTTTTTTTCGGTATTTGTCCTAGTGGTCTATGGGGTGTTCTACTATCATGACAAAAATATTTTGCATGGAGCAGCATACGAGACTGCCGTTATGGGGACACAATTGCTTCGTATGGAAGAAAAGGAACCGGAGGTACTGGAAACTTATATCAGACAACGAATCAGGGGGAAATTGCTTTTATTCCAGGGAATATCTCAAGAGATTCGAATAACAAAAGAAGAGGTCATCGTACAAGTACAGACAGCGAAAGGCAGGATGAAAATACGGGTGGAGGAAAAGGCCAGTAGAATCGAACCGGAAAAGGAAATACGAAAAATAAAACATGGGAAGGAAATCATCACCGGAGGAAAAAGACCATGAGAACAGGATATCAAAGAAATTTAAAATCAACGTACTTAATATTGGAAGAGGATGTTTTTTATCAAGAGGATTATCAAATGCGGATGTTACAAGAAAATCATATCGAGGGATTATTGAATCTGCGTGGCAGAGGTGCGGATGAAAAAAGTCTGTATCACTACGATATTAGTAGAAAAGTATCCATGAATGCAATGTATGAGAAGACCAAAATCAGGCATGAGGAGTTGGAAGAGTTTCTGCGGCAATTAATTCAGACGATGGGCGCTGTTCGCAGCTACTTGTTGGATGTCAATTGCATTTTATTGGACCCAGAATACATTTTTTGCGAAAAAGGTCAATTTTATTTTTGTTATTTTCCACTGGCAAAGGGTGCGTTGTGCGAAGCATTTCATAAACTATCCGAATACTTTGTAAGTCAGGCAAACTATGAAGACCAGGAAGGAATCTTTATGGCATATGAACTTCATAAAATCACCATGGAAGAAAATTATAGCCTGGAACAAGTGCAAAGCCGCATGACCGAGGTGGTAAGAGAATGTAAGAAAGAAGAAGAGGAACAAAGAAATGAATTATGGGAGGAAGAGGACTGGATGGGAGAAATAGAAATGGGTGCTCATGTGATGAAGGAACAAAAAAGTGGATGGAAGGGTGTGAAAGGATTTTGGAACCATAGGAAGAAAGCAAAATGGGGGGAATGGGAGGAACTTTCTTTGGAAGAGGATGAGCAATAATCTTGTAATATGACATGAAAACGCCTATAATAGGGATATCTTAAAAAAGGAGCTATTCATGACAGAGAAAAAACCAACTTGCACCATTGCAATTGCAGTGCTGAACATTATCGTATTTTTAGGACTTTCTTTTGTAGGCAGAACAGAAGACGGAGTATTTATGTTAGGACATGGGGCAATGTATGTTCCTTATGTACTAGAAAGAGGAGAATATTACCGTTGGTTTACTAGCCTATTTTTGCATTTTGGAATATCCCATTTGGTCAACAATATGGTACTTTTGGTTTTGTTAGGAAAAGTACTGGAACAAGAAGTAGGGCATATTAAATATCTGCTTATTTATTTTATGAGTGGATTGGGTGGCAATCTACTATCTGCTTTTATGGACATTAGAAGGGGAGACTATGTGATTTCCGGTGGTGCTTCCGGTGCAATCTTTGGAATGATTGGAGCACTTCTTTATATTGCACTGCGTAACAAAGGAAGAATCGGCAATCTGACCGGTCGGGGCATTTTATTTATGGCTGCACTTAGTTTGTATTTTGGATTTACCAGTGTAGGGGTAGATAATTTTGCTCATATAGGGGGGCTGTGCTCCGGAGTGATTCTGGCATTGTTATTGTATTGGAAGAAAAATGGTAATCGTGGTTCCAACTTCGGGAGTAGAGGATATTTCTAGCTGCCCATGGTGGGAAACAATGATTTTCTGCGCCAAAGGAAGTCCCAGTCCGGTACCACTTGGTTTGTGTGTCACAAAGGGCGTAAAGATGGATGTCAAATGCTCAGAGGAGATGCCACAGCCGGTATCTTGAATGGAGATTTCAATCCCGTGGTTTTCCAGATGGGCATTTAAAAAGATAGTTCCCTGTGCAGGAATGGCATCTTTGGCATTTTGCAGAAGATTTAAGAATACTTCTTTCAATTTGGTTTTATCTCCGGTGAAAAATGGAAGTGCAGGGTCTACTTTGGAAATGAATTCAATAGGGGAATCCGTGAAAGTAGTGGCAAAAGAAAGGGCAATATGTTCCATAAAGAGCCGAAAATCAAAGGGATCTTTTGCAATCTTTTGTCCATTGTTAAAGTGAGACAGTTCATTTAAAAGTTGTGTCATGAATGCAACATCTTCTAATAGTTGACTCCAGTGGGCAAAATCCGCCACTTCCGGGTGCTGGGATTCTATGAGCTGAAGAGTACTAGAGACAAGTGTCAAAGGGTTTCGAACTTCGTGTGAAATTTTGCTAACGGTAAACTGATGAGCATTCAGGAGCTTTTCAATCAGTGCGCGATTCTCGGGGGATTCATCCATAAGGGATTCTAGTTGTGCATAATCATTAGTTGTAAACATGTTTTTCGCCTTTCCTGTGTAAACTAAGAATAGTCTAACACTGACCGGAGAAACATTCAATTGTATTAAAACGACAAATTTCGACACGTTTTTTGACATTTCTTGACGGATGAGATGCAGTTTGTTAAACTGAGAGCAATCAAATAAGGTTTTAGAAAGGAAGATATTTTGGAGGCATATAAGAATACATTAAAAGCGGAAGTAGAAGAGTTTCGGAAAGCAGGAAAACTGTTTTTAGAAGGAAAATTAAGTAAAAACGAATTCAAAGGGAAATCAGGCGGAATGGGTGTATATGCTCAGCAAGACCAAAAAAGCTTTATGATTCGTCTGCGAACGCCATCGGGGATAATCACCAAGCATCATTTGGCACTGATTCTTTCTTATGCGAAGAAATATCACTTAGAAAAAATACATTTTACAACACGACAGGCAATACAACTCCATGGACTTACTATAGATCAAGTTTGCGATATTATGAAGGAAGCCATTGATCATGATTTGTTTACCCGTGGCGGCGGAGGGAACTTTCCGAGAAATGTCACGCTGTCACCTTTGTCCGGCGTTGCAGTCGATGAGGCTTTTGACGTGACGCCCTATGCCTGTCAAGTAGGCATGTACTTTCTGAAACATGCAACCGGCTATCACTTGCCAAGGAAACTAAAAGTTGCTTTTTCCAACAGCGCAGCAGATACAGCAGGAGCAACCATCAATGATGTGGGATTTATGGCAGTGCTAGAAGAGGGGAAACCCATGTTCCGCATGTGGCTTGCAGGTGGAATGGGCGGAGGACCGGCAGTGGGAATTCCATATACGCATCTCGTTTGTCCGGAAGAGGTCCTTTATTATATAGAAGCCATGGTACAGCTTTTTATGGCAGAAGGGGATTACGAACATAAGGCAAAAGCGAGGATTCGATTTATTCCACGGAGAATGGGGGTAGAAGAATTTTTAAAATGCTATGATACACATCTTGCCAAAGTGAAGAAGGAATGTCATTTTGAAGGAATCGTACCAATCATAACCAAAAAAGAGAATACAGACGTAGAAAGCGAAGATAAAACCGTGTGTATTGCACAAAAGCAGGCAGGTTTATACAGCTTAATCTTACATCCACTTTGTGGTCAATTGACAGTAACCGATTTCGAAACCATTGCGGAGTATGTTGCTAAAAAAGAGAAGACGGACATTCGTATCAGTATGGAAGAAGAGATGTATATACGCAATTTGAGCAAAGCGGAGGCAGAGGAACTCTGGAACTTAGTAGGTGCTCATATGATGGAGACACCTTTAGCCAGAAGTCTTAGTTGTGTTGGAACACCTAGTTGCCAGATGGGTATTTTACAAAGTCAGAAATTGTGTCAGGCGGTGATTGAAGCAGTTGCATCTGCCGGCATTCAAGCAAATACACTTCCCAGTATTCAGATTAGCGGATGCCCCAATAGTTGTAGCCGACATCAAGTGGCAGCCATTGGATTTGCAGGACGGAAAGTAAAGGTAGAGGGAGTCAGTGAAGATGCATTTACTTTGCAGATCGGTGGATGTGTAACCAGGGACGATACTCATATGGGAGAGGTTAAGGGAGTTCTACTAGGGAAAGAAATCCCGGCATTTCTAGTGGAATTAGGACAGTTGGCAGAAGAAAAAAATCAACCGGCCGTGGCACTGTTCCAAGACCCGTGTTTTCAAACACTGGTAGATAAATATAATGTAGTGATGAAATAGGAGGCGCAATATGAAAGAGGAAAATTGTATTTTCTGTAAATTGGCAAATGGGGAAATTCCATCTGCAACCTTGTATGAGGATGAAGATTTTCGTGTGATACTGGACTTAAGTCCTGCATCCAAAGGGCATGCATTGATTTTGCCTAAAGAGCATTATGCGAATCTATATGAATTAAGTGATGAGTTGGCAGCAAAGGTGTTGGTGTTAGCTAAGAAAATAATAACTAAAATGACTGGGGCATTAGGATGTGATGGGTATAATGTGGTTCAAAATAATGGTGAGACGGCAGGACAGACTGTGTTTCACTTTCATATGCATCTAATTCCAAGATATGCAGATGACCAGGTAGGTCTGGGGTGGCATATGGGAACATTGAGCGATGCCGAAAGAGATGAGATTTTGACTAAATTTCAACAAGAAAATTGATGAGCAGGGGATACTAAATGTGGACATGGAATCAAGTGGTGAGGTAAGATTCGATTGCATCTATGAAGCTAATAAAGAAATTGTGTTTAAGACGGCGATGTATTACTCCGGCAATTACCATGTAGCACAAGAAATTTCACAAACTGCATTTCTAAAATTATATATTCGACTGGAAGAAGCAATAGAACCTGAGCGGATTCGTCCATGGCTGCTAACGACTACGAAGAATTTGGCAATTAATAGTAGGAAAAAGAATAAGCGGGAGCTTGCCAATGAAGATATGGAGATGCTTAGTTTTTTATGTGATTGTGAGCCAAGTGCAGAAGAGGTTACTACGAAAGTACGCTATAACCAAGAAGTAAACGAGCTGAGTGGTGAAATCATACAGGAGCTGTATGAGGAAAATCCCAGATGGCATGAAGCGATTATGCTTGCCTATGCATATGAAATGTCTCAGAAGAAAGTGGCAGAAACCATGGGAGTTAGTTTGGAAGTGTTACATAGTATGTTGTACAGAGCAAGAAAATGGGTTCAGAGACACTATAAAACGAAATATGATAAATTAAAAGAGAAATAAAAAAAGATAGGTGTCGGCATGACACCTATCCTAGAAATTGTTCCTTAAACAAGGTCCTCGATTAGCTGGATAATAGTTTCGATAGAATTTTGTTGCGGAGACTGGCTCATGGCGCCTATGTAAGAGCTACGCTCTTGGTACAGTGCCTGAATCGCTGCCAGTAAAGATTCTTTGCAAAGGTCTTCTTCTAAAAGGACTTTACTAAAACCTTGACGCTCAAAGGACTGGGCATTTAATATCTGGTCACCGCGACTAGCATTGGCAGATAGAGGAATCAGCAAATTGGGAATGCGAAGTGCCATCAATTCACAGATTGCATTGGCACCGGCTCTGGAGATGACGATGTCTGTTAGGGCGAATAGATCTTTCAATTCGTCTTGGATATATTCGTATTGGACATAGCCGGAACAAGCATCTAACGAGGGGTCCAGTTTCCCTTTTCCACAAAGATGAATCACCTGGAAATTCTGTAGCAATTCCGGGAGTACTAAGCGAACTGCGTTATTGATTACCACAGAACCTAAGCTACCACCTACAATGAGAATCACTGGCTTATCGGAAGTGAGTCCGCAAAATTTTCCGGCAGCATCTTTATCGCCGGTCAAAAGTTCCTGACGAATGGGAGAACCGGTCAAAATTGCCTTTTCCTTAGGAAGCAAGGATAAAGTTTCCGGGAAATTGCAGCAAACCTTGGAAGCAGAAGAAAGTGACAGTTTGTTGGCAAGACCGGGCGTCATATCGGATTCGTGAATAATGGTTGGTACATGGCGGCGTTTCCCTGCCATCACTACAGGCACAGAGACAAACCCGCCTTTGGAAAAAATCACATCCGGTTGCAGCTCTTTGATGAGCTTATTGGCTTCTCCAAAACCCTTAATGACACGGAAGGGGTCGGAAAAATTCTTGGTACTAAAGTAGCGACGTAACTTTCCGGAAGAGATTCCATGGTAAGGAATTCCAAATTGTTCGATTAGTTCTTTTTCAATACCGGTATAGGAACCGATATAATGAATATCATATTGAAGTTCTTTCAAACGTGGAAGTAAGGCAATATTGGGCGTGACATGGCCGGCAGTGCCACCACCGGTGAGAATAATACGTTTCATAATTTTCCTCCAAATTCATTTTCTATGACTAATAGTAACCAGATTTAGAAAAAAGGTCAAGGGAATGAGGGAAGAAAACGAACCTAATACAATATTTAGAGTATAACAACTCAGAAAATGAGGCCGCAATATGAAAAAACCATTAGTAGAAATCACGGAAGAAGAAATCGAAAATGAGGCGAAAAAAATTGAAGAAGAAGTGAATGCACAGCCTGTGTTAAAAAACATACATGCGCCAAAGGAACTCCGGGATGCGGTGAAAAAAGACATTGCAGTCTATGAGCATCTTTCTGAAAATGGAAAGAAAGCAATGCGTATGGGTTATCAAGCCATGGGCAATGTGGAGACTCAGGAGTCACACCCCCGTGTAAAGAGGAGCAAAGGGAAACCAAAGAAGCGGATGTATCTGCTGGTGGCAGTCGTGGCAATTATGATGATGGCAATGGGCATCACCAGTGTAGGCGGCCCCAAGCACTTCACCAAGATGTTTGAGCAGATGTTTGAAGGGCGAAGTCGGGTGAAGATTAATTCAAAGGATGAAAAGATAATACCAACCGATACAGATGCACAGGAAAAGGCATACCAGCAGGTAAAGGATGAGTTGGGATTTGATATGCCAAGGTTGTTTTATCTACCGGATGGAACAAAGTTTAAGCAAGTTATGATTAGTCGAAAATCACAAAAGGCAACAATAACTTATTTGTACCAAAAAAGAGTGATATCTTATAGAGCAGTTGCTAGTTATGAAGATCGGGTATTTGGAAAAGATATTGAAGATAAGTGGGAAAAAAAGTATACCATTGTAGTACAAGATGTAACCGCAACCATAAATCAATATCAAATTCAAGAAACCGGAGAAGCTGAATTTACAGCACAGTTTCAACACAATGGGATACAATATTTTTTGATGGGTATGATGAAACAGCAAGAATTTGATAAAATGGTCAAAAAATTAAAATTTGTCTAATTTAGACGTTAGTTTTTAATGAGGGCATTGTTATATATTAAGAAAACATTCACAAAGGAGAAATGAAAAATGAAAAAAGTATTAGTATTATGCATGAGTGTTGTAGTATTAATAGGGATGTCTACGATACCGGTAAAAGCAGAAGAACAGTCGGTAAAAGTGGAAGAATCCTACTTGTTAAGAGATGTAACTCAAGTTACAAGTGAGAGAGTGATTCAACCGAGAGGCGCTTTTTTACAACAAGGATCTTCATCGCTAGTTAAGACGGGAGAAGGTTTGGTGACTGCAGGTGGAGATACCATTGCGCAACAAGTGGTAAAGAGTATTAGTGTCAATGTAATTCTAGAACGACTGGATGAAAATGATATGAGGTGGGTTCAACAACATTCTTGGATAGCAGAAGGAAAAAATACAACTATGATTCAATGTAATAAGACAGTCCCCGTCCCTAGAGACCAATTCTATCGTGTAAGAAGTATCCACTATGCAGAAACCGACACCAGCAGTTCTTTTACAGATGGGCTTTTCATTAAATAATTGATTGCAACACCGAAATTTTCGTGGGAGACAGTGAGGTATCAACAACAAAATAGTCCTTAAGAAACCCGGTAAGTACCCTTTATGAGGGGGATGCTTACCGGGTTTTCAATGAAAATAAAAAAAGTTTTTATTTTCCCGTCAGTTTTTAGGAAGTGAAGTGTTTATATAGCAGACAGGCAAAAAACCTGTTACATTTCGGGAGGTTTTTGTAACCACTGCATCTTTACATCGGCAGAGGAACTCGTTGACAACAAAAAAAAGAGAGAAACCTCACATGAAAACCGCACCGCTCGTAAGAGCACAAAATGCCATGAATATATGCAGTGGTTACAAAAAATTCCCGAAAAAATATCGCATGACTGAAGTGCATCCACAGAAGTCATGCGATGTTTTTATCTTCCGGTAGCTAACTTTAAGGCCTGGGCTAATTGGTCCGGACAAGAAGTTGCTTTGCCGCCACAACGGATTCCTTCAATACGGGAAATCGCATCCAGTACCTTCATGCCTTCCACCAGACGAGCCACCCCCTGGGCATTCCCGTCACAGCCACCTACAAACTCTACGGATTGAATCACATCGTTGTCATCTACGTCTAACTTTATCATCTGCGAACAGACGCCTTTTGTTCTATATTCCATTCTCTAACCTCCTTGTCGAAAATTATTATAACAAATGAATTAAAAAAATACTAGTATTCATTTGAATTTGAACCCTTTTTGTAATATAGTATAGAAGGACATTAATTATGAAAAAGAATAACGATAGAGGTGAAACAATGATTGGAATCATAGGGGCGATGGAGGAAGAAATCGCAGTATTAAAAGAAGAAATGCAAGTAGAAGAAACGACAGAACGGGCATCCATGACGTTTTATAAAGGAACATTATACGGAAAAGAAGTCACCATTGTAAAAAGCGGTATTGGGAAAGTCAATGCGGCGGTATGTGCCCAGATTTTGGCAGACTGCTTTCAGGTGGACACCTTGATCAATACCGGTATTGCAGGTTCGTTGGATGCAGAGATAAATATTGGTGACATTGTGATTTCCACCGATGCACTGCACCATGATATGGATGCCACCATCTTTGGAGATGCGGCGGGACAAGTTCCACGTATGGATACCTTTTCCTTTCCGGCAGATAAGATGCTGGTAGCAAAAGCAAAAAAAGCCAATGAAGAAGCCAATCCGGATATTCATACCTTTACTGGAAGAATCTTAAGCGGAGATCAGTTTATTTCCTCCGGAGAAGTGAAAAATCGCATTGTAAGAATGTTTCATGGGAAATGTGCAGAGATGGAAGGAGCAGCCATTGCACATACAGCGTATCTGAATCATATTTCGTACGTCATCATTCGTGCTATTTCGGATAAAGCCGACAACAGTGCGACTATGGATTACCCACAGTTTCAGGAACAGGCAATCCTGCATTTGGTAAGACTGATGCGGACTTTGCTTCCACGCATTTAGAAAAAATAAAAAAACAGGGCACATTGAAACCGTAGATGCGAAGTTCAAATGTAGAATCCTGTCATACGATAAAGAGTCCCACTTCTTTTTTGTGCTGTATAATAACGGTAAATAAAATGAAAAAAGAAGGAGGACTCTTTTTATGTTACAAATTATTTTAAAGTATCAAGTTATCTTTTTTGCCATTGGTGTAGTGGGGGCAATGGGAACCATTAGTAAGATCATATCGCAGGTGACAGTAAAAAAGCTGGTAAAGGAAGCCGAAAATATGAATAAAAGCAATCACATTTTGATGAGGCTCATCCGGGCGAAATTCGAACATGCCTGCATGGTAAGCGACCGTGTAGAAAATGTCGGTGCATTTGTGGACAAGTATCTTTATGAATACAAAGTGTTGAAAATCAAGTTATATTCTTGGCGTCAGTTAGAAGTAAAGGCCATTTGGTTATGTGGAATTCTGGGGGCTATCGGTGCGTTTATCAGTTATTATGTGAATGGAATGAATGATTCCGTGCTACACTATGGAGCCATGGGGGGCGTGGGAGTAGTGACGTTATTTTTAATACATATAGCCACCGATGAAAAATATTATTTAAATGCGGCAAGAGTGTATATTGTGGATTACTTAGACAATGTATGCAGTCATCGTTATGCCAAGGCTTATCAAAAGGACCGGCTTCAAGAAGCCATCGAAGTAGAAATGGAATCAGAGCAGACATTGGATCACAAAGAGCCGGTGAAAGAGCAGGCCAAAGAACTGGTGAAAGAGTCCATGACCGAAGCCGTACCACAAGCACCGGATATTATGGCGGTGGAAGAAGAGCAACCACAGAAAGAAGCAATGATTCGTGAAATATTAGCAGAGTTTTTAGCTTGATAAACCTTTCCTCATTTGTTAGAATAAAGACAACTACGAGGAACTGATTAGAAGGGAAGGTTTAATATGGCAAATAAAGTGACTTTTGATTATGCAAGAGCGGCACAGTACATTGCAGACCATGAAGTAGAGAGCATGAGTAAATTGGTGAAAGACGCACGTGAAGTGCTTGTGAATAAAAATGGAGCAGGCAATGATTTTCTTGGATGGATTGATTTGCCGGTAGACTATGATCAAGAAGAGTTTGCAAGAATTCAAAGTGCGGCAAAAAAGATTCAAGCAGATTCAGAGGTACTGATTGTCATTGGAATCGGAGGTTCTTATTTAGGTGCGAGAGCTGCCATTGAATTTTTAAGACATAACTTTTATAACATGGTTCCCAAAGAAGTACGCAAGACACCGGAGATTTATTTTGCCGGGAACAGCATTAGCAGTACTTATCTGAAACATTTGCTGGATGTGATTGGTGACCGTGACTTTTCGGTGAACATGATTTCAAAATCGGGAACCACCACGGAACCGGCCATTGCATTTCGCCTGCTAAAGGAACTGCTGGAAAAGAAATACGGCAAAGAAGAAGCAACGAAACGTATTTATGCGACTACGGATAAGGCAAGAGGTGCCCTTAAGAATCTTGCCACCGAAGAAGGATATGAAACGTTCGTGGTACCGGATGATGTAGGGGGACGGTTCTCGGTACTGACCGCAGTTGGTCTTCTTCCCATCGCAGTCAGCGGTGCGGATATTACGAAATTAATGGAAGGAGCTGCATCGGCACGGAAAGAAGCATTGGAAAATGATTTTGCTGAGAATGGTGCACTTCAGTATGCAGCAGTCCGTAATATTTTACATAGAAAAGGAAAATTTGTGGAAGTTCTGGCCAATTATGAACCAAGTCTTCACTACGTATCGGAATGGTGGAAACAGTTGTATGGCGAAAGTGAAGGAAAAGACCAAAAAGGGATTATGCCGGCATCGGTGGATTTAACTACGGATTTACATTCTATGGGACAATTTATACAAGACGGCAGCCGGGTCATGTTTGAGACGGTAGTAGAAATCGAACAATCCAAAGAAGAACTGTATATTGGTAAAGAGCTGGTAGATTTAGATGGTTTAAATTATCTGGCAGGAAAATCCGTAGATTTTGTAAATAAGAGTGCAATGAATGGAACGATTTTGGCTCATACAGATGGGAATGTACCCAACCTAAAAGTGCTTGTTCCCCGACAAAACGAGTTTTATCTGGGACAATTATTCTATTTCTTTGAATTTGCAGTAGGTGTTAGTGGCTACCTGTTAGGTGTAAATCCATTTAATCAACCGGGAGTAGAAAGCTATAAGAAAAATATGTTTGCGCTACTGGGAAAACCGGGATACGAAGCAGAACGGGATGAATTGTTAAAGCGTCTGTAAGAAAAAAAGAAGATCAGAAAGAACTGCCTGCGGGGAGTTCTTTCTTGTCTTGAGATAAGGGATAGAGTATACTATGGTTAAGTCAAAGAAAAGGATGTGATTACGTGCTTTCGAATCAGGTGTTACAAAAAACAATTCAGGATATGAAGGAAATCATAGGTGTGAACTGCTCTATATGGAGCATGGAGGGCCGATGTCTTGTGACAACTGGGAAAGCCGACCAATCACAAGAACAACAAGTGAAACGGTTTTTAGAAGAGGGTAGGGAGGAAACCTGTTTCTTGGTAAAAGATGGGAAAGAACCGGTATACATTTTACGATTGGAACAGATGGAATCCGAAATAGAATGGAAAATGGCCGGGCGGCTTGGCGTGAGTCAGTTGGAGAATCTATTTCAGGCTTACAAAGAACGCATGGATAAGAATCGTTTTTTCCAAAATCTGTTGTTGGGCCGGATGCTTTCCGTGGATATTCATAATCAAGCTAAAAAACTAAATATGGAAGTAGAAACAGGAAGAGCAGTATTTTTAATTGAACCCAAAAAAGAAAGTGACAGTATTGTTACGGAGACTTTAAAGGGATTATATGCCACAGGAACTAAAGATTTTGTCACTTCCATAGATGAGAGTCATATTATTTTGGTAAAAGCCATAGAAAAAACGGAACATTACCAACAACTGAATGAGATAGCGAAAACCATTGTAGACACGTTAAATGCTGAGGCCATGGTGAATGTACGGGTAGCGTATGGAACCATTGTATCTGAACTAAAAGAGATACCGAAATCTTATCGGGAAGCCGAAATGGCGCTGGATGTAGGACGTATCTTCTATGAGGAGAAAAATGTACTGGCATACAATGAGCTGGGCATTGGGCGACTGATTCATCAGCTGCCACGTTCTCTTTGCGAAATGTTTTTAACAGAAGTGTTTGCAGGGAAAGCAGTGGAGCAGTTCGATGAAGAAACGCTTAGTACCGTAGCGAAATTCTTTGAAAATAACTTAAATATTTCCGAAACAGCCAGACAATTATACGTGCATAGAAACACATTAGTTTACCGATTGGAAAAAATACAGAAAACTACCGGTCTTGATGTCAGAGTATTTGAGGATGCATTGACCTTTAAAATTGCCCTGATGGTAGCAGATCACGTAAGATTTTTGCAGGGACGAGAATCCGTTTCTTGTAATCCGTAATCCGGTAGATTATAATAGAACACAGACAAGAAAAGCAAAAGCAATAGCAGGAGGAAAGAAAACATGATAAAGTTGTACGAAAATGGTGTGTATTTACTAAATCAAACAGAGATTGTAGAAGATAAAGCAGATGCACAGCAAGCGGTCAAGAGCAAGACCGGAAGTGCCATTTCCAGAGAAGAAGCAGCAAAAAATACCATTTCTTATGGCATTTTAAAAGCACATAATACGTCCTCGGATATGGAGCGTCTTAAGATTCGATTTGACAAATTAACCTCTCATGATATTACCTTTGTGGGAATTATTCAGACCGCAAGAGCCTCGGGTTTAGAGCGGTTTCCTATTCCTTATGTGCTGACCAACTGCCATAACAGTCTATGTGCAGTGGGCGGAACCATTAATGAAGATGATCACATGTTTGGATTGAGTTGTGCAAAAAAATACGGTGGAGTCTATGTTCCACCTCATCAAGCGGTCATTCATCAGTTTGCCAGAGAAATGTTAGCCGGTGGTGGAAAGATGATTCTAGGTTCAGACAGCCATACCCGTTATGGGGCGTTAGGAACGATGGCCATGGGAGAAGGCGGACCGGAACTGGTAAAACAACTGTTGAATAAAACCTATGATATTCAGATGCCGGGAGTCATTGGCGTATATCTGGAAGGGGAGCCCATGAAAGGGGTAGGACCTCAGGATGTGGCGCTGGCTATTATTGGAGCTACTTTTGGCGGCGGTTATGTGAATAATAAAGTCATGGAATTTGTAGGTCCGGGAGTGGAAAAATTAAGTGCCGATTTCCGTATTGGAATTGATGTAATGACTACGGAGACGACCTGTCTATCCTCCATTTGGAAAACCGATGAGACCATTCGGGAATTTTATGAAATACACGGAAGAAGTGAGGATTATCAAGAACTGAAACCGGGAAAAGTTTCTTATTATGACGGAATGATTCGAGTGGATTTGAGTCAAATCAAACCCATGATTGCTATGCCGTTTCATCCTAGCAATACCTATACCATTGATGAAGTGAATGCTAATTTAGCAGATATTTTACATGATGTAGAGCAGAAAGCACTGGTCAGTCTGGGGAGTGCGGTAAATTATTCCTTGCAGGATAAAGTGGTTCAAGGGAAATTATATGTAGAACAAGGAATTATTGCAGGATGTGCCGGTGGCGGATTTGAGAATATTTGTGCGGCAACGGACATTATCCGTGGCAAGAACATAGGATCTGATGAGTTTACCTTTAGCGTATACCCGGCCAGCACGCCGATTTATATGGAACTGGTGAAAAATGGAGCGGTTGCCGATTTAATGGCAGCAGGAACCATTGTGAAAACTGCATTTTGCGGACCTTGCTTTGGGGCAGGAGATACACCGGCCAACAATGCATTTAGCATTCGTCATTCCACTAGAAACTTCCCGAACCGGGAAGGTTCTAAATTGCAAAATGGACAGATTTCTTCGGTAGCACTGATGGATGCTCGTTCCATTGCAGCCACAGCAGCCAATAAAGGATTTTTAACTTCTGCTACGGATTTGGATACGGAGTACACCAATCCTATCTACTATTTTGATCAAAGTATTTATGCCAACCGTGTATTTGACAGCCACGGTGTGGCGGACCCATCGGTGGAGGTGAAGTTTGGACCCAATATTAAGGATTGGCCGGCTATGAAAGAGCTGCCACAGAACTTAATCTTGAAAGTGGTTTCAGAAATTCTGGACCCGGTTACCACAACGGACGAATTGATTCCATCCGGTGAGACCTCTTCTTATCGTTCCAATCCGTTGGGACTTGCGGAATTCACCTTATCCAGAAAAGACCCTGCTTATGTAGGACGTGCCAAAGAAGTACAAAAAGCGCAGAAAGCCATTGAAGCAGACACTTGTCCGTTGGAAGCATTGGAAGAATTAAAGCCGATTATGGAGAAGATTCAAGCCTCTTACCCAGAAGTAGGAAGAGGAAATATCGGGGTAGGAAGTACGATATTTGCTATTAAACCGGGAGATGGTTCGGCACGGGAACAAGCAGCATCCTGCCAGAAAGTATTGGGCGGATGGGCCAATGTCGCTAATGATTATGCAACGAAACGGTATCGCTCCAACTTGATTAACTGGGGTATGCTGCCATTTTTGATAGAAAAGGGAGAACGCCCATTTACCAATGGAGATTATCTTTTTATACCGGATGTAAAAAAAGCGGTGGAAGAAAAAACCGAAGTCATAAAGGCATATGTGGTAGGGGAAAGCTTACAGGAAATCTCTTTGAGACTGGGTGATTTGACAGATGCAGAGCGTGAAATTATTTTAAAAGGTTGTTTGATTAATTATTATAGAAGTAAATAAAATTGTTCATAGGAAAGACAAAGGGGACATAAAGATTAGATAGATTGAAAAGTAAAAAGAAGGAAAAACATGGGATTTTTTCTATATCTAACAGACTTTATTGTACCCTTTGTGATTCTTGGGATTGTGGTATATGGTATATGCACGAAAATTAACGTGTATGATGAATTTATCAAAGGGGCAAAAAGTGGATTCTTCACGGTCATTCGAATTATGCCAACACTGATAGGGCTTATGGTTGCAGTGGGGATCCTGCGTGCATCCGGCTTCTTGGATTGGATTGCAGAGGTGCTGAGCCATTTTACGGCATATATCGGATTCCCAAGCCAGCTGGTGCCATTGGCATTGGTCAGAATGTTCTCCTCATCGGCAGCCACCGGATTAGTTTTGGATGTGTTTAAAGAATTTGGAACCGATTCAAGGATTGGTCTTATTGCCTCTATTATGATGAGCTGTACCGAAACGATTTTTTATACCATGAGTGTGTATTTCATGACGGCAAAAATCACCAAAACCAGATGGACGCTAGCCGGAGCGCTGGTGGCTACGGTGGCAGGGATTGTAGCAAGCGTAGTATTAGCCGGAATGATATAAAATAAAAACATGGAGTTCCTAGGAAAGGAGCTCCATGTTTTTATGGATGGTAGTTTGAATTAAATTTTGACAATACATTCCAATATGTTTTTTTTCTTCTGCATCCAGTTCACGGGGGTAAATGGGAGTTCCATATTCCATGACCACGTGGACTTTTTTAATTCTCGGAAAATGATCTTCAAAAATAGCAGAAGTGTGATTCAGAGAAATAGGAACAATGGGGCATCCGGTTTTGGTGGAAATTTTAAAGGAACCTTCGTGAAATGGAAGGATACTTAATTCTTCCCCTTTATTTCGGGTGCCTTCCGGGAAAATACAAATAGAAATTCCTTTTTTAATATAGTCGATGCCTTTTAAAATAGTTTTCAGACCTTCTTTGGGGTTTTCTCTATCTAGAAACAAGCAGTAAAGACGCTTCATCCAGGTGGAGAGAAGTGGAATCTGTTCCATTTCTTTTTTTGCTACGTAACCGGTCAGGCGCTTACATCTGGAGTAGGTAAGCAGGATGTCAAAAAAACTCCGGTGGTTTCCGATAAATAATACCGCTTCGTCCGGAACCAGTTCTTCGCCAATGACAGTGACTTCCACACCGGTAATAGCCAAAATTTTTTTAAATGCCCATTGGACAATGCGAAGAGAATGATAGTCCTTTTTTTCAGAGTTAAATGTTCCAATCACCCACTCTAGAAAAAGAAGTGGAATGGAGAGGATTAAAAATAGAATTAAAAATATTGCAATGCAAATAAATCGAATCATGATAATGAAATCCCTTTCCTTTTTTTCTTGTGTAGAATATTTGGATCATCTTCCGTATAGTTCTGTCAGTTCTTTTAGATCCGTTGCCAAGGCATCTGTTAACATTTCCTTTGAATAGCGCCAATTCCAGTTGCCGGAGGGAACACCGGGGGTGTTCATACGGGCTTCTTTTCCAAGTGCAAGGGCATCTTGCAACGGAAAGACAGCAGTGGAGGCAATGGTGCTTAGACACATCCGAATGAAATGCAAACTTATAGGAAGTACATTTTGTCCAGTATATTGTATTACCTTTTGTTTTGCAGGAGCATTCAGTGTCTCATACCACCCGGCAGTGGTGTCATTGTCGTGGGTGCCGGTATAGCATACACAATTGGTGGTGGTAAATTGGTGGGGCAGATAATTGTTCTCACCGATATCTTCAAAAGCAAATTGAAGAATCTTCATGCCCGGAAAATGAAAGCGGTCCCGTAGCTTTTCAACTTTGGGGGTAATCACACCTAAGTCTTCTGCAATAATGGGTAAGGATTTTCCCAGTGCATGCTCCAGAGCTAAAAACAAATCTTTACCGGGACCCTTTTTCCAAGTTCCGTTGACGGCAGTTTTTTCTCCATATGGAACCGCCCAGTAGGATTCAAATCCACGGAAATGATCCACACGGATGTAGTCAAACATGGTTAACTGGTACTTCATTCGTGAAATCCACCAAGCATATTTTTCTTTTTGATGTGCATTCCAGTTGTAGAGAGGATTGCCCCAGAGTTGTCCGTCTTCCGAAAAATAATCGGGAGGAACGCCGGCCACACAGGTAGGATAGCCACACTCATCTAATTGAAACAATTTCTTATGGGCCCAGACATCCGCACTATCCATGGATACAAATATGGGAATATCTCCGATGATTTGGATGCCCTGTTGATTGGCATATTTTTTAAGCGACGACCACTCCAAGAAGAAAAAGAACTGAACAAATCGGTAATAATCTGCCATTTCCAAGGAGGAAAGAGTCAATGCAGGGTCCCATTCCAACCAGCTTTTACCGTTATTCACATCTTTGTAGGCCATAAAAAAAGCATAATCAGATAACCAAAAATCATTTTTTTTACAAAATTTTTCATATTTTTTCAAAAGTTTTTGATGGGGTGTTTTTCGCCAAGAGGTGTATGCCATCTTCAAAATTTTGGTTTTCCAAGGAATCAGCACACCATAATCAATATGTTCTTGATCACCCACAGGACAATCCTGAACATCAGAAGCGGTTAAAAGTCCAAGGGAAAGCAGGTGGTCCGGACTGATTAACAACGGCTGTCCGGCGAAGGCGGAAAAGCTCTGGTAGGGAGAATCACCATACCCGGTGTGGGTCAGGGGGAGAACCTGCCAGAGGTGTTGCCCGGAGTTCTTAAGAAAATCTACAAAATGGTAAGCTTCCGAACCCAAATCGCCAATTCCATATGGAGAAGGAAAGGATGTGGGATGAAGAAGAATACCGGAAGAACGGGTAGATAATGGAGCATTGTGGCTCATAATGTGTACGCGACCTTTCTTATAGTTTAACAATAGTATACAAGAGGTGGAATGAAAAGACAAGGTAGATAATATGATAATAGAGAGAATATGGGGAGGGATTTTATGAGAAAATTTTGGGCTTGCCTAACCACTTTATGTGTGCTGGGAATGATGGCGGGATGTTCCGTGGAGAAAATCAATGCGGATAAATTAAGAGATCTGGAATTTACGGTGGTAAAAAAGGAAGAAGTTCCGGAAGAACTAAAGGTGGTGATCGAAAGAGAAAAAAAGGAGCCATTTAAGTTTAGTTATGCAGATCAAGGGTATTTGTATATTGCAAGAGGATATGGGGCCAAAGAAACCAGTGGGTATAGCATCGAAGTGAAAGAATGCTATGAGGCGGAAAATGCCGTTTATATACAGACCAATTTATTGGGGCCTGCAAGAAAAGAGGTGATCGTGGAGAAAACGACTTATCCTTATGCGGTGGTGAAACTGGAGATGATTGAAAAAACTGTGATGTTCAAATAGGAGGAAATGCAGATGGAATTAATCAAAAAGCCAATTCGTTTGAATCAAATTGGAAAGAAAATTGTGGACCAGTTCCGGATAGATGAAGATTGTAATGTGCCGGACGTGAAACCGGATGTGTCCAGAATTGTTTTAAGTGAAGGAAGAATTCAAATTGAAGAAATGAAGCCGGTTGAAAATTATTTGAAAGTAATCGGAAAATTATATTATCAAATGTTATATGTGACAGGAGAAGGAGAACCGAAACTTGCAGCACTAGAAGGCAAACATCCCTTTGAAGAAATGGTATACGTAGAGGAAGGCACCCAGGAAAGTTATGTGGTGAAGAACACCAGAGTGGAATTCACAACTACCATGATTCATTCCAGAAAACTGAGTATCAAAGCAATGATTGAATTAGAGCTTGCTTCACAGGAACTTACACAAGAGGACATTACGGTGGACGTGGAAGGGAATATGCCACTTTATAAAAAGAAAAAGCCTATGGAATTATTACAGATACATACCAGTAAAAAAGATACGTATCGGATGAAAGAAGAGCTTGCCATACCTGGAACCAAAGAAACCATAGGAACACTTCTGTGGACAGATATTACCAAACGAAAATTAGACACAAAACTGGGTACAGATGAGTTGCTGCTGAGTGGAGAATTATTGGCTTTTGTGTTTTATGAGTCTGGGGACGGGAAAATTGACTGGGTGGAACAAAGTGTACCATTTGAAGGAAGGATCGAGTGCGGAGGAGCTCAGGAAACGATGTATCATCACGCATATGCATCCTTGCAGGATATCAGTGTAGAACCACGTATGGATGAAGATGGAGAACTGAGGACATTAGGAATTGAAGGAACCTTGGAACTCCAAATAGCAATTTATGAAGAAGAAAGAATGGAACTTTTAGAAGATGTATATTCTTTGGAGCAACAATGCATATTAGAAACAAAGGATGTGGCATATGAAGAACTGGTTATGCAAAATCATTCCAAATGCAAAGTAGTGGAGCAATTATCATTACCGGAATTGAAGGAGGATATTTTGCAGATTTGTCACAACAGTGGGAAACTGCAGATAGAGCGTATGGAAATTGTTGCAGAGGGCATCCAGATAGAGGGCGTGATGCATATTTGCTTCTTGTATGTGAAAGCAAATGATGAAGTTCCCTTTGAAACATGGCAGGGAATGGTTCCATTTTCTTATTTGATGGAAAGTAATGAAACGTGTAAAGAGCTGCGATATGATATTACAAATTCCTTAGAACAATTGTCGGTCACGTTGCTTGGAAGTAATGAAGTAGAGGTAAAAGCAGTGCTTGCCTTTCACAGCTTTTTACGAAAACCAGTTCAGACCAAGGTGATTACAAATGTAACTACAGAGTCGTATTCCATGGAAGAAATAGAAAAAAGACCGGGAATTATTGGATATCTTGTCAAAGAAGGAGATGAGTTATGGGATCTTGCAAAGCGTTACTGTACCACCGTTGAGGGGATTATGGATATTAACGGATTGACAGAAGCGGATGTAAAAGAAGGAGAACGGATATTGATTTTTAAAGAAAACATGAGTATACTGTAATCAGAATGTATACAAGATACAAAAAAATACAAAGGAGATTGGAACCGATGGAGGAAATAGAATTAAAAGCACTGGCGAAAATCAATTTGGGTTTGGATGTATTGGGGAAGCGTGACAATGGATATCATGATGTGCGTATGGTGATGCAGACGATTTACCTATATGATGATGTGAAGATTTGTAAAGTCAGCCAACCGGGAATTCAGATGAAAACGAATCTGTTTTTTCTTCCGACCAATGAGAATAATATTGCATATCAGGCAGCAGAGCTACTGATGAAAGAATTTCATATAGAAACAGGGGTGGAGATTACACTGGTAAAGCACATTCCTGTGGCAGCAGGCATGGCAGGTGGAAGTTCCAATGCGGCAGCGGTGTTGTTTGGTATGAATCGCATGTTTTCACTGGGACTGAGTGAACAGCAATTAATGGAACGTGGGGTGATACTGGGTGCCGACGTGCCTTATTGCATTATGCGTGGCACGGTACTGGCGGAGGGAATCGGAGAAATACTGACTCCCCTTGCACCCATGCCCAAATGTTATGTAGTAATCGCGAAACCTTCCGTAAGCGTTTCCACCAAAGTAATTTACGAAAAATTGGACGCACTGGAAACGGTAGTGCATCCGGACATTGATGGTGTGCTGGAGGGAATTCAAAGCGCTGATCTGTCTAGGATTGCAGCCTCTATGGGAAATGTACTGGAAGCAGTTACTGTGGAAGAGTATCCAATTATACAGACCATTAAACAGGTCATGAAGGAAGAGGGGGCATTAAATGCCATGATGAGCGGAAGTGGCCCAACGGTATTTGGGTTATTTGCGGAACGAGGACAGGCGCGCAGAGCCTATCAGGCAATCCGAAAGAAAAAACTGGTCAAACAACTATACCTAACGAATATACACAATACTAGGAGGAGATAAGATGGAACCGGACTTTGAAGTAAAGATGGACGAGTACCTTCCGTTGCGGGATGTGGTGTTTAGTTCCTTACGCCAAGCAATTTTGCGAGGGGAATTAAAGCCGGGAGAGCGGTTGATGGAGATTCCTCTGGCGAATAAATTAGGAGTGAGCAGAACACCTATCCGAGAGGCGATTAGAAAACTGGAGCTGGAAGGGTTGGTGCTAATGATTCCCAGAAAAGGTGCTGAAGTAGCCGAAATCACGGAAAAAAGTCTTCGGGATGTATTGGAAGTACGGGAATCACTGGAAGAATTGGCGGTACAGCTTGCATGTGACCGCATTAGTGAAGAACAGATCGAGGAACTAAAGGAAGCGGCTCAGATATTTGAAAAAATCACTAAAAGCAGTGATGTGACAGAAGTAGCAGAAGCAGATGTCTGTTTTCATGATGTGATTTATATGGCAACCAATAATCAGAAATTGATTCAACTTTTAAATAATCTAAGAGAACAGATGTATCGCTATCGGGTAGAATATTTAAAAAATAAGGAAGTATATCCCAAACTGTGGGAAGAGCATAAGGAAATTATTGAAGCCATAGAAAAACGCCAGAAAAAAGAAGCATCTAGAATCATATGTCAACATGTAGAGAATCAGATGCTGGCGGTCAACAATAAGATCAATGAGAAAAAAGAAAATTTCAAAGAAAGCGTATAAGGTGAAAAAATATGTAGATACTCCCAGATAGAAAATAAAATGGGAGGTTACATAAAATGAACAAGAAACAAATACTATGTATGGGTATGGCAATTCTCATTGCAGGAATGGTGACGGGAACCGTAGTAAGAAGACAGTCCCTTCGCACGGAGAAAAAAATAGAGCAGACACAGGAGCAGATGGCAAAAGAAGTATTGCGATTTCATATTTTGGCCAATAGCAATCGAAAAGAAGATCAAAAGTTAAAAATGAAAGTGAAAGAGGAAGTTCTTTCTTACATGAAACAAGAACTGCCACATTCTCATAGTGTGGAAGAAACAAAAAGATGGGCCAGGGGACATGAACCGCAGATAGAAGCAATTGCAGAAGAGCTGATTCAAAGAGAAGGGTATGATTATCCGGTGGGTGTGAAAGTGACAAAATGCGAATTTCCAGATAAGACCTATGGAGATGTTACCTTTCCAAAAGGAACCTACCAGGCGTTGCGTATTACCATAGGAGAGGCAAAAGGACATAATTGGTGGTGCGTATTGTACCCCAACTTGTGCTTTACGGATGCGACCAATGCGGTGGTACCACAAGAGGGAAAAGAAGAATTAAAAGAAGTATTAACTGAGGAGGAATATGATATGGTGACATCCACTTCAAAATTTAAGATAAAATGGTTCTTTTTAGAGGAGAATCAGTAGTTACCATTCGGAGGAAATAAATGACGGAATTTTTAGTGAAACATTTTGTAAAAGAATATCAAGAAGTAGAAAAGGTGTCTGTGAGAACGGCTTACGGAACATTGGCCAGCATTGTAGGCATCTTTTGTAATGTGTTTTTATTTGTAACTAAAGGCGTGATTGGATTTTTATTAAACAGTATTTCCGTTATGGCAGATGCAGTGAACAATTTATCCGATGCAGGATCATCGGTGATTAGTCTGGTAGGAGTGAAACTAGCCAGTAAACCGGCAGATGAAGACCATCCCTTCGGACATGGACGAATTGAATATATATCCGCGTTAATTGTGGCATTTTTAGTACTGCAAGTGGGATTCACCTTTTTTAAGGATGCTATTGGAAAAATCAAAGATCCTCAGATTATGAAATTCCAGGCAGTGTCCGTTATCATTTTAGTGCTTTCCATTGCAGTGAAATTGTGGCTTGGTATGTTTAATAAGAACTTGGGAAAACGGATCGATTCCAAAGTGATGATGGCGGTTGCTACGGATTCTATGGGAGACGTCATTACCACATCCGCAACTATTTTTTCGGTTTTATTTTGGAGATTTACCGGAACCAATATAGATGGATTTATTGGGCTGGGAGTGTCACTGGTGGTTATGTGGGCAGGAATCGGAATTGCCAAGGATACCTTGGAACCCCTGATTGGGGAGGCCGTTTCGCCGGAAACCTATACAAAAATTACAGAGTTTGTGCAGCGCTATGAAGGAATTGTGGGAACCCACGATCTCATTGTACATAATTACGGACCAGGGAAAAGTATGGCTTCCATTCATGCCGAGGTACCAAATGATGTGAATATTGAAGAATCCCATGAAATTATTGACCGGATTGAGCGAGAAGCACTGAAATATATGGGCATTTTTCTGGTTATTCATATGGACCCCATTGAGACCAAAAATGAGCAGGTCCTGGAAGTGAAAAACAGAGTGGAAGCAGAGCTAAATGTGCTGGAACCGGAATCCAGCATTCATGACTTTCGAATGGTGGAAGGAAAAGAACAGGTCAATCTTATATTTGACATGGTGGTTCCTTACGATTATGATATAGAGAAGCAGAGAGAATTAAAACATGGTTTGCGAGAAAAACTGCAGCAGGTAGATGAACGTTATCGATGTGTGATTACAGTGGATAAGAGCTTTGTAGCCGGTGGATCGGAGGAAACAGGATGTTCACAGTAGAAAATCAAGTAAGATTCAGTGAAATCGATCGTTCCGGAACCATGACCCTGCCTGCAGTCATTAATTATTTTCAGGACTGCAGCACCTTTCAATCGGAGGCAATTGGTCTTGGAATGGAAGTGCTAAAGGCCAATCATCGGGCATGGGTCTTGTCTTCTTGGCAGATTGTGGTAGAACGATACCCAACCATGTGTGAGAATATCAAAGTCAGCACTTGGTCCACCGGCTTTGAAGGACTTTATGGAACTCGGAACTTTATGATGCTGGATGAACAGGGGCAAAAGGCCGCTTATGCCAATTCCATTTGGGTATACGTGGATGTGCAGACTGGACGACCGGTCCTTGCAAAACCCCAGGAGATGGAAGGCTATGAAGTGGAACCACCATTGGAGATGGAGTATGCGCCAAGGAAAATCAAACGGCCCAAAACGTGTAAGGATTTAGAACCATTTCCAGTGAGACGTTATCATATCGATACCAATGCCCATGTCAACAATGCTATTTATGTACAGATGGCGGGAGAGTTCGTTCCGGAAGAGCGTAGGTTTCATCAAGTGCGGGTCAGTTATAAAAAAGCGGCCGTTTATGGGGATATTATTTATCCGCGTATGGCCAAGGAAGAAGAAAGAACAGTAGTGGAACTCTGTGATGAGAGCGGCAGCCCTTATGCAATTGTAGAATATAGGAGATGAATATGAGATTAGGAGAAACACAGGTATTGACCGTTGTAAAAGAAGTGGATTTTGGAGTGTATTTGGGAACTGAGGATGATCGTGTATTGCTTCCCAAAAGACAAGTGCCGGAAGGAATTGAAATCGGAGATCCGGTAGAAGTCTTCCTTTATAAGGATTCCGATGACCGATTGATTGCAACCACTTGCGAGCCGAAATTAAAACTGGGACAACTGGCCATTTTACAGGTAAAAGAAGTAGGGAAAATCGGAGCATTTTTGGACTGGGGACTGCCCAAAGACTTGCTGCTTCCCTTTAAAGAACAGACGGAAAAAGTACAAGAAGGAGAACAGTGTCTGGTTAGACTTTACATTGATAAAAGTGAGCGATTATGTGCAAGCATGAAAGTATACGAGCATTTGCAGAAGGATTCCCCTTACGAAAAGGATGATCAAGTAAAAGGAATCATCTATGACACTAGCGATGATTTTGGCGTGTTTGTGGCAGTAGACGGAAAATATTCTGCATTGATTCCCAGAAAAGAAGCTTATGGGAAATTAAAAGTGGGTACGGAAGTGGAAGCCAGAGTGATTGCAGTAAAAGAAGACGGAAAACTGGATCTAAGCGTGCGGGATAAGATTCCCATGCAGATGGACAAAGACGCAGAAATGTTATTTGAAAAAATGAAGGATCAAGATGGAGCAATTCCATTTACGGATAAATCCCATGCAGAGGATATCAAAGAGGAATTTGGAATGAGTAAGAATGCATTTAAGCGTGCAGTGGGCAGACTTTTAAAAGAAGGCAGAATAGAAATTTTAGAAAATAGCATTGCAATCCGCAAAAAATAAGAAAACTTATTGACTGTCACTGTTAATAGGTTATAATTAAGGCAGTAGACGAATATTTGAAATAGGAAAGGGGTATCACATGAAAGTACAAAATATTACAGATGTAGAGAAATTTTTCAAAGTGGTAGATCAGTGTAAAGGAAAAGTGGAATTAGTAACTGGCGAAGGTGATAGACTGAATTTAAAATCGAAACTTTCTCAATTTGTTTCCATGGCAAATATTTTTTCAAACGGAGAGATTCCAGAACTGGAAATCATCGCTTATGAGCCGGAAGATATTGATAAATTAGTCGCATTTATGATTAATGGCTAAGCGTAGGCAAGAGTGAAAGTTACGAGGGTGTTCCCGGAAAAGGAACGCCCTTTTTTTCAGAAACACGAAATAGACAAATGAGGAGACTACATGAGTTTTGCACATTTACACGTCCATACAGAGTACAGTCTGTTAGATGGTTCGAATAAAATAAAAGAATATGTAGCACAGGTGAAAAAACTGGGGATGAACAGTGCTGCCATTACAGACCATGGTGTCATGTATGGTGTCATTGATTTTTATCGTGCGGCAAAAGCAGCGGGAATCAATCCGATTTTGGGATGCGAAGTGTACGTTGCGCCGGGTTCCAGACTGGATAAGGAAATTGGTGCCAATGAAGACCGATACTATCATTTAGTACTGTTAGCAGAAAATAATACCGGGTATCAGAATCTGATCAAGATTGTCTCCAAAGGGTTTGTGGAAGGATACTATTATAAGCCCAGAGTAGATTTGGCATTATTGAGAGAATACCAGGAAGGTATTATTGCACTAAGTGCCTGCCTGGCAGGGGAAGTTCAAAAAAACCTAAGCCGCAGTATGTATGAAGAAGCAAAAGCAGCGGCCTATCGGTATCAGGATATTTTTGGAAAAGGTAATTTCTTTTTGGAACTGCAGGATCACGGAATTGTGGAACAAGGATTGGTGAACCAGCAGCTTTTAAAGCTGTCTGCAGATACGGGAATAGAACTGGTGGCTACCAACGATGTGCATTATACCTATGCAGAGGATGTGAAACCTCATGATATTTTGCTTTGCATTCAGACCGGTAAGAAACTGGCAGATGAAAATCGGATGCGCTATGAAGGTGGGCAGTATTATGTGAAAAGTCCACAAGAAATGGAAACACTTTTTCCTTATGCCTTAGAAGCGCTGGAAAACACCCAGAAGATAGCAGATCGCTGTCATGTGGAGATTGAGTTTGGAGTGACGAAACTCCCTCGTTATGATGTTCCCAATGGATACACTTCTTGGGAATACTTGAATCACTTATGCGAAGAAGGACTAACAAGCAGGTACGAACATCCTTCTACGGAGCAGGTGAATCGTTTACATTATGAATTAGAGGTCATTCACAATATGGGATATGTGGATTATTTCCTGATTGTGTGGGACTTTATTAAATATGCAAGAGACCATGATATTATCGTAGGACCGGGTCGTGGTTCGGCAGCGGGAAGTATTGTGGCTTACAGCCTTGGGATTACCAATATTGACCCGATGAAGTATCAGCTTCTATTTGAACGGTTTCTAAATCCGGAGCGGGTATCCATGCCGGATATTGATATTGATTTCTGTTATGAGAGAAGACAGGAAGTAATCGAATATGTAGTTCAAAAGTATGGAAAAGACCGAGTGGTTCAGATCGTAACCTTTGGTACCATGGCTGCCAGAGGTGTGATACGAGATGTGGGACGAGTTATGGATCTGCCATATACATTCGTAGACACCATTGCGAAGATGATTCCTACGGAATTGAATATGACCTTGGACCGTGCACTGACCATGAATGGTGAGATGAAACGGATGTACGAATCCGATACACAGATGAAAGAACTCATTGATATGGCAAAAAGGCTGGAAGGGCTTCCCAGACATACCTCTATGCATGCAGCCGGAGTGGTTATCAGCCAGCTTCCGGTGGATGAATATGTGCCCTTATCCCTTGGATCGGATGGTTCGGTGGTGACCCAGTTTACCATGACTACTTTAGAAGAATTGGGACTTTTGAAAATGGATTTCCTGGGACTTCGAACGTTGACCGTTATTCAAAATGCAGCCAAACTGGCTCAGCGCAGTGCCGGGAAGCCTATTGATATGGATCATATTGATATGAATGATAAAGCAGTATTGGATTCCATTGGAACGGGAAAGACAGACGGTATCTTTCAACTGGAAAGTGCGGGGATGAAAAGCTTTATGAAGGAGCTAAAACCCCAAAGCCTAGAGGATATTATAGCCGGAATCTCCTTATACCGTCCGGGTCCGATGGATTTCATCCCACAGTATATTAAAGGGAAAAATATGCCAGAGTCCATCACCTATCGATGCCCACAATTAGAGCCGATTCTGGCGCCTACTTATGGATGTATTGTGTACCAAGAACAGGTCATGCAGATTGTTCGTGATCTTGCAGGTTATACTCTGGGCAGAAGTGATTTGCTGCGGCGTGCCATGTCCAAGAAAAAGGCAGATGTAATGGCACGGGAGCGCCAGAGTTTTGTATATGGTAATGCTGAAGAAAATGTGCCGGGATGTGTAGCCAACGGAATTTCGGAGCAGGTGGCGAATCAAATCTATGATGAAATGACGGATTTTGCCAAATATGCATTTAATAAATCCCATGCTGCAGCCTATGCGGTGGTATCTTATGAAACCGCATATTTAAAATATTATTATCCGGTGGAATTTATGGCAGCATTGATGACCTCGGTAATCGATAATCCGGGGAAGGTAGCAGAATATATTTACTCTTGCAGACAGATGGGTATTGAGATTCTACCACCGGATATTAATCGGGGAGAAGGAAACTTTTCCGTTGACGGTGGAAATATCCGTTACGGACTGGCAGCCATTAAAAGTATTGGGCGTCCGGTGATTGATGCAATTATTACAGAGCGGGAAACCAATGGCACCTTTAAGAATTTAAAAGATGTGTTGGAGCGGTTGTCCGGAAAAGAAGTTAATAAACGAACCGTGGAAAGTTTCATAAAATCCGGAGCATTTGACGGGTTAAATGGAACGAGAAAACAATTTATGGTCATCTATGTGAAAATTTTAGATCAGGTCAATCAAGAACGTAAATATTCCATGACAGGACAGCTGTCTTTATTTGATATGGTAGGAGAAGACCAAAAGAAAGAATTTGATGTTCAACTGCCGGATGTAGGGGAATATGAAAAAGAGACACAGCTTGCCTTTGAAAAAGAAGTGCTGGGTGTGTATATCAGTGGGCATCCATTGGAAGAATATGAAGAGAAGTGGAAGAAAAGTATTTCTGCCACTACTTTGGATTTTCAACCGGATGAGGAAACCGGACGTACCAAGGTACGGGACGGAGCAAAAGAAATTATCGGTGGAATGATTACCAACAAGACAATCAAACATACGAAAACCAACAAAACCATGGCGTTTATTACCATTGAAGATTTACTGGGAACGGTGGAAGTGGTGATATTTCCAAAAGACTATGAACGAAATCGCCAATATCTGGAGGAAGATTACAAGGTATTTGTAAAGGGAAGAGTCTCAGAAGAAGACGAAAGTGCCAGCAAATTAATCTGTGAATCGATTATTCCTTTTGAACAGACGAAGAAAGAATTATGGTTTCAGTTTGCAGATAAATTTGCATTTCAGCAAAAGGAGCAGCAATTATATCAACTCCTAGCAGATTCGGAAGGGGATGACGAAGTAGTCATTTATTGTAAGGCAGAAAAGGCAATCAAACGGCTTCCAAGAAGCAGAAATATTCGCGTGGGGCAGGCATTGCTAGATCAACTGTCACAGTATTTTGATCAGGACGCTATGAAGGTCGTAGAAAAACCCATTGAAAAGAATTGTTAAATAGTATACAATAAATGACGACTATACGTTAATGATGGAGGAAATATCATGACAGAACATAAAGTAACAACCATTGGAGTGTTAACAAGCGGTGGGGATGCACCAGGAATGAATGCAGCTATCCGTGCAGTTGTGCGAACAGCCATAGGAAAAGGACTAAAAGTAAAAGGAATCAAAAGGGGATATCAAGGGCTTCTCAGTGAAGAAATTATTGATATGACCGCTCGGTCCGTTTCGGATACCATTCAACGGGGCGGTACGATTTTACAGACGGCACGGTGTAAGGAAATGCGTACGGAAGAAGGACAAAAAGCAGCAGCAGCGGTGTGTGAAAAGCACGGCATTCAGGGGCTGGTGGTAATCGGCGGAGATGGTTCTTTTAAAGGAGCACAGAAATTAGCAGACTTAGGCATTAATACCATTGGAATTCCGGGAACCATTGATTTGGATATTGCGTGTACAGAGTATACCATTGGATTTGATACCGCAGTGAATACCGCAATGGAAGCCATTGATAAGGTTCGTGATACCTCTACGTCACACGAACGGTGCAGTATTGTAGAAGTAATGGGAAGAGATGCAGGATATCTTGCATTGTGGTGTGGTATTGCCAATGGAGCAGAGCGGATTTTATTGCCGGAAGAATATGATTTTAGTGAAGAAGAAATCATTGAAGATATTATTGCATGCAGAAAACGTGGAAAAAAACATTACATTATCATTAATGCCGAAGGCGTGGGTGATTCGATTAACATGGCAAAACGGATTGAAGCGGCAACCGGAATGGAAACCAGAGCAACGATATTAGGACACATGCAGCGTGG
Source organism: Lachnospiraceae bacterium (assembly GCA_036666555.1). Lineage (GTDB taxonomy): Bacteria > Bacillota > Clostridia > Lachnospirales > Lachnospiraceae > UMGS1251. Next base: position 82,248 of record JAVWVS010000006.1, read on the forward strand.
TGGAAGCCCTACTTGTAAAGACCGTGTATATGCGTCTATTATGGGATCTATGGCAGTGGATCTACTGTGTGACGGAAAGACGAATCGGGTAGTGGGCTATCGACATGGAGAATACATTGATTTTGACATTGATGAAGCATTGGCTATGGACAAGAAGATTCCGGACTATCAGTATGAAATAGCAAAGGAATTGGCACTATAGGGACCATTTTCAGTAGAGAAACGACAAAGGAGATTACCATTGTGAATGTGGAGCATAAAGCGATGAGGCCTATTGGGGTGTTCGATTCCGGAGTAGGTGGTCTGACCGTAGCAAGAGAAATCATGCGTCAGCTTCCGGAAGAAAACTTGGTGTATTTTGGAGATACAGCAAGAGTGCCTTACGGTAGCAAGTCAAAGGATACCATTATTCGGTATGCAAGGCAGATTATTCGATTTTTACAGACGCAAAATGTAAAAGCCATTGTTATCGCATGTAATACAGCTAGTGCGCTGGCACTTGATGTGGTACGGGAGGAATGTGAGATCCCTGTATTAGGTGTGATTTTGCCAGGAGCAAGAGCGGCGGTTACAAGCACGGAGAATAAAAAAATTGGTGTTATTGGGACAGAGGCAACGGTAAGAAGTGCAACTTATTCTAAGATCATTCATGGGTATGATAAAACGGTATCGGTCATTGGAAAAGCCTGTCCTTTATTTGTGCCATTGGTTGAGGAAGGATTTGCAAAACATGTAGTGACGGAGGAAATCATCGATTACTATTTGTCGGAAATGAAAGATTCGGATATTGACACTTTGATATTGGGGTGTACACATTATCCATTGCTTCGCTCTAAAATTGGAACCTATATGGGGGAAACCATTCATCTTGTAAACCCAGCCTATGAAACAGCTATGGATTTAAAACAGGCATTGGAAAAACAACATCTGATTAACCAAGGAACCAAAGAAGTGCATGGAACATATAAATTTTATGTGAGCGATGCCGCAGACAAGTTTAAAGAATTCGCCAATTCCATTTTGCCTTATGATATTGATACAACCCAGCAAATTAATATAGAAGATTATTAGGTGAGGATATGAAAAAAGATGTGTTGTTAAGTATTTCAGGATTACAGATAGAAGTCCTGGAGGAAGAAGGGGTGCAAAGTGAACCAATTGAAGTCATTACTCCTGCTAGTTACTTCTTTAAAGGTGGGAAACATTACATTATTTATGAGGAAATTACGGAAGGCTTGCCTGGCGTTACGAAAAATAAGATAAAAATTATCGGTGAGGAGTCTTTGGAGATTATGAAAAGCGGAATCGTGAATGCTCACATGATCTTTGAGAAAAACAAAAATAACCTTACTTATTATGAAACACCTTATGGACAGATTTTAATGGGGATTCATACTACGGAATTGTCAGTACAGATGGAAGAAGACAGTATGGATGTAAAAGTGGAATACGAACTAGATCTCAATCATGAACCATTGGCGAACTGTAAGATCCGTATGAATATTCGGTCCAAAGATTTAGCTGGATTTACTATGAAAGAAAACATGGAAAACTAAAAAGAAGCTTCGCATACTGATTTTACTTCGTATGCGAAGCTTCTTCTTTAATTTCCTTTGAATCGACTGAAAAATCCTTTTTTCTTCTCGGGTGTTTCCAAAGGTCCACGAATTCCCTTGACGGCGGTAATGTAAATACCACTGATGGTTGCTTTGATTTCCTTTTTCACCGGAATATTCGGATATACTTTTTCATCACACATTAAGGTCATTACCTTAGGTCCTATTTTGGCTTTTACAACAGGTACCTTTGATCGCCTTAGGTACTTAGGGGTATTTTCTACCACAACGGCCGGAAAACCGGCTTCCCGAAGCTTCATCCGTTTCTTGTCTATGACCAACATAGACACCTGCTGTGCAGCGGCATCTAGCTGTTCTTGCTGGGCGGCCTGTTTTTTCTCTGCCTTTTTCCCTAAAAAGTATAAAACAAGTAATACAACAACTAAAACAATTAATACAATGAGCAATATCTTTAGTGCTAAATTCACAATAAACCCTCCTATATAACGAAATAATACATGTCTAATATTGTAGCATTGTTTCGAATGAAGTGCAAGAGAATTTCTCGAGAGGGGTTACTTTTCCCAAGGAAAGTGGTTATAATAGAAGCAACGAAGAGAACAGGGGAGTGGGCGGTAATGACAGAAACCATTTGGAATGATACACAGATTGTACTGAAATGGATTATGGATAATTTAGTGTTTATTAACATCCTGTTTTCCATTATTATCATATTCTTTCAACGGCGAGAGCCCATGACTGTATGGGCTTGGCTTCTGGTACTTTATTTTATTCCCATTTTGGGATTTGTGCTGTATTTGATTTTGGGGCAGGATTTTCATAAAAGTAGAATGTTCAAGATGAAGGAAATAGAAGGCGATGTAAAATATGCCATCCGTAAACAAGAGGATTCCATTTACAGAAAAAAACTAAGGCTTCGAGATCCGGAAATGGGACGATTTGAAAGTCTGATCCTTTATAATTTAAATGAAGCGGAAGCAGTATTGACAGATAATAATGATATTCGTATTTATACAGATGGACATGAAAAATTTCAGGCGTTGATTACGGAGATGGAGCATGCAGTCAATTATATTCATCTTCAATATTATATTATTCGAAATGATGAGCTGTGGCAGGAAATTGAGGATGTACTGGTTCGCAAAGTAAGACAGGGAGTAGAAGTTCGAGTACTGTTTGACAGTATGGGATGCCGTTCTATGAAAAATAAAGATTGGAATAGATTGGAAAAAGCAGGCATTGAAGTAGCAGAGTTTTTCCCGGCCTTATTAGGCAATCTGCATCTGCGCATGAACTACCGAAATCATAGGAAAATTGTGGTCATAGATGGACGGATTGGATTTGTAGGTGGGTTCAATGTGGGGCGGGAATACTTGGGGTTAGATAAAAGATTTGGCTACTGGAGAGATACTCATTTGTGTATTGAAGGCTCTGCAGTGACCTCTTTAGCGGTTCGATTTGTGCTAGACTGGAATTATGCTGCAAAAGAAAATCTATTTACGGAAGACCATTTATTTGAGATTCCCACGTATATTCGAAACGGGAGAGATCCGGTGCAAATCGTATCCAGCGGACCGGATTCCGGAAGCAAGGGCGTTCGTAATAATTATCTGCAGCTGATCCATATGGCGAAAGAGCGCATCTACATTCAAACTCCTTATTTCATTCCGGATGAATCTATCTGGGATGCCCTTCATCTTGCTGCATTGTCCGGGGTCGATGTGCGTATTATGATTCCGTGTAAACCGGATCATCCGTTTGTATATTGGGCGACATATTCTTATTTGGGCGATATGATTGATGCTGGAGCGAAATGTTATGTGTATAACAATGGATTCCTACACACCAAAGGGATCACGGTGGATGGAATGGTGAGTTGTTACGGAACTGCCAATATGGATATTCGTAGTTTTGAGCTGAACTTTGAAGTCAATGCTACCATTTACAGTGCCAGAACTACGCAAAAACTAGAAAAAATATTTGAAAATGATATGCGGCAGTCCACGTTGATTACAAGGCGGATGTATCGGGAACGGGGAGTAGTTATTCGAACCAAGGAACAGTTCTGCAGATTGCTTTCTCCACTTTTATAGGTAAAGAATGTTCGGAAACAGTGAAATTCCTGTGAAAAGACTTTTCAATAGGGGTGGGATATGTTATAACGTAATGGTGTGTATTTTTAAAATAAAGGTAGAGGTGAAAACATGAAGAAAAAATTAGCAACACTTCTTTTGAGTGTATGTGTAGTCGCAACGGTGACAGGTTGTGGCAGCAAAGAAATTTCCGACAAAAACATTACCATATCCCAGTATAAAGGTGTGGAAGTAGATAAGGTCGCAGAAGGAAAAGTAACGAAAGAAGACGTAGAGAACAGTATTAAATCAACACAGGAAGCAAATGTGATTACGAATGAAGTAAAAGATCGTGCAGTGCAGGATGGAGATACGGCTACCATTGATTTCGTAGGAAAAAAAGATGGTGTGGAATTTGAGGGCGGAAGTGCTAAAGATTATCCATTAACGGTTGGTGCAAGTAACTTTATCGAGGGATTTGACACCGGTCTTATTGGACACAATGCAGGAGAGACGTTTGATCTTCCACTGACATTTCCGGCAGAGTACCAAGTAGCAGACTTGGCAGGCAAAGACGTGGTATTTACCACTACGATTAAATCTATTGCGACCAAGACGGTTCCAGAATTGAACGATGATTTTGTAAAGGGTGTTTCTAAAACATCCAAAACAGTAGCAGAGTATAAAAAAGAAGTAAAAAAGGACTTGGAAAAATCCAATAAAGAAACAGCAAAGAGTACATTATCCGATGAAGTATCTGCAGCGGTGGTTAAGAACACAAAAGTAACAAAATATCCAAAAGACCAAGTGACGACCATGGTGAGTCGAATCAAGGATCAATACACTCAGATGGCATCCTACTCCGGACTTGAATTTGCGGATTTCCTAGATAAACAGTTGGGAATGACCGAAGCAGTTTTTAATGAGCAGGCAGAAAAAGCTGCGAAAGAAACAGTGAAACAAGAATTAGCCATTAATTTGATTGCAAAAACAGAGAAGATCGAACCCACAGAAGAAGAATATACAAAAGCAATGAAGAAGTATGCCAAAGACTACGGCTTTGAAAGCGTAGATGCCATGAAAAAACAAGTAGATGAAAAAGAACTGAAAAAGTTAATTCTTCAGGACGAAGTGAAAGCATGGCTGGTGGATCATTGCAAACAAGTAGAACCGAAAAAAGAAGATACCACAAAGACAGATACGACCAAAAAAGATACAACCAAAGAAAGTAAATAAAAGATAGTAATAAAAATTTATAATTGACTAACATACCGCTAGTATGTTAAAATAAAATCATACCATTGGTATGATTTTATTTTTGGGAGGTGAAACACTTGGCGCGAAATAAATATCCGGAAGTAACGGTAGCTCGCATTCTTGATGTATCTGAACAGCTTTTTCTTGAAAAGGGTTATGAACACACCACGATTCAAGACATTATCAATGCCCTTGGTGATTTAAGCAAAGGTGCAATTTACCATCACTTTAAGTCCAAAGAGGAAATCATTATTGCAGTTGTGGATAGACTATACGTCAGTACGAAGGATGGCTGCGCCGAAATTCAGGCAGACAAAAGCCTAAACGGCTTGCAAAAGCTCCGTAAGCTTTTCTATGTTTCTATTGGAAATTCGAACCAGCAGGTTGCTTTTGAAACCATGCCTAATTTTTTCGAAAACCCCAAATTTTTGGCAATGCAACTGGAACAAACCATATATGAATTAGCGCACAAAATAATTGAGCCAATCATCTGCGAGGGAATAGCGGACGGCTCCATCCAGACACAATATCCGAAAGAGCTTGCTGAGGTGGTGTCACTACTTGCAAATATCTGGCTAAATCCAATGCTGTTTCATTGCACAGAGCAGGAAATATACAATAAATGTATGTTTTTCAAAACACTGCTGAAAAGCCTTGGAGTTGATGTTTTCGATGATGCATTAGCGGAAATGGTGGAAGGATTAAGAAGTTTTGTAAGCAACGGTAAATAAAAAATATTATGCCTTAAGTGGCATATATTTTTTGGATACATACATACCGCTTGACGGTATATAAATTAAGGAGAATAATATGGATAAAAAAAAGCTATTTCACAAGGATTTTACTTTAGTTGTCATCGGACAGATTATTTCGCTGTTTGGCAACGGCATTGTTCGTTTTGCTCTGCCCCTTTACTTATTAAATCAAACAGGTTCGGCAACGCTTTTTGGTATTGTTTCAGCACTATCCTTTTTGCCAATGATACTACTCACCCCCATTGGTGGCATTGTTGCGGACAGGGTGAACAAACGCAATGTCATGGTGACACTTGATCTTCTAACTGCAATTTTAATGCTGGTATTCTTTTTACTGCTTGGGAAAGTGGACTTAGTTCTATTACTAATCATAACCCTTATGCTCCTTTACGGCATACAGGGTGCATATCAACCAACCGTGCAGGCAAGTATGCCGCTTTTGCATGGCAAAGAAAATCTGCTGACGGCAAATGCAATCATCAATCAAGTAAGCGCACTTGCAGGTCTGTTAGCTCCCATAATCGGAGGGATTTTATTTGGGCTTTGGGGACTGAAACCTATCATTATGGTAGGTGGGTGTTGTTTTTTACTGTCTGCAATCATGGAGATATTTATCACAATCCCCCACATAAAAACAAGCAAGAAGCAAAGCATATTTGAAATTGTGAAAGAGGATTTTTCTCAAAGTATTTCCTTTATGCGAAACGACAAGCCAATCATACTAAAAAGCATCCTAATAATCTGTGGGTTTAACTTGTTTTTAAGTGCGATGCTGATTGTGTCCATGCCTGTTCTTATCACACAAACTCTTGGAATGTCAGACCAGTTATATGGTTATTCACAAGGAGCACTTGCAGCAGGAGGGCTTTTCGGCGGCATTTTGGTGGGAGTATTCGCAAAAAAACTAAACATGAAAAAGGTATATATGTTGTTACTTGCAACCGCCACACTGCTTTTGCCCATTTCAATTTCTTTATGGCTTTCACTATCGCCATTTATTAGCTATTTGGTTATTAGTGTCTGTTGTTTTTTTATTATGAGCGTTGCTACCATGATAACCGTGCAGATGCTCAGCTTTATTCAAGGAGAAACGCCAACGAATCTTACAGGAAAGGTATTATCCTGCGCTATGGCACTTGCTATGTGCGCTCAACCACTTGGACAAGCAATGTATGGCTTTTTATTTGACACTTTTCAAACGACACCTTACTATATTGTGCTTGGGACAGCACTGGTTTCCAGTGGAATTGCTCTTTTGTCAAAGAAAGTATTTCAAAATATGATTTCATAGAAGTAATGATATTTTTAAAGGATACTGCATTTCACATTATGACAGAGCGCAAAGCAGGCGGCGGCTTGTTGTGTGTGGAATTAGGTATCTTTACGAAGTATCGCTAAATACTCCTCATAGGCAAAGCTGCGTTCACGCTTGCTGTTATCTACTTGGACAAGAATGCCCAGCCCCATGAGTTTTTTCACGGCGTTGGAGGTCGTGTTGTAGGAGCTCTCCAATGCAGCAGCAGTTTTTTTGATGTCGATGATCGGTGTTTGCTCTAAATAGGCAAACAGTCTTTTCAGGATACCTGTTCGGGTATCCACCAGCGCTATGGCGGCAAGATTTTTGTCATGGAGTGCCATCAGCGTATCAATGGTTTCGATGGAATCCTCGGCAGACTCATAAATTCCTTGCAGAAAAAACTTGACCCATTGCTCAAAGTGCCCCTTTTCTC
>JAVWVS010000007.1:0-85401 GCA_036666555.1 Lachnospiraceae bacterium
GCCTGCATTAGAACATGGACTTGGCATTTTAAAAGGAACAGCTGGAGAATGTGGTTTTTGGACTTTGTATGATTATGCAAAGAACACTCATTTACAGAGGGGGAATTTGAGTGATTAAGGTTGAAATTTATAAATTGTTTTATAATAAATTGACATTAGGGGTTCTCTTGGTACTGAGTCTAGGAATTCAAATTAGCGAAAGATTTAAACCGGACTTTTGGCTACTATTTGCATGTGTTTTAGTTGGGCAAACATTAGGAGAAGGGTTCATGGATGGCACCTTGAAAAATGAAGTTATGGTTATTCAAGAACGAAAAAGAATTATATTAGGCAAAATGTTTTCAGCTATACTTATTCTATTTTTTATTTATGTAATCAACATATGTTTATTCTATATAAAAGCCGAAAAAAATATTGTCATTTATAGGCAGGACATGGAATTAATAGTATATCAGTTCTTTCTTATTGCAGCACAAGTTGTTTTTCTTATGGGATTAAATATATTTTTAAAAAGTTATTCAGGACTTGCTATTGCTACAATGATATTATTTGTATTTTATCATGTATGCGAAATGGTACAAGGGAAAAGTATGTTATCTACTGTTTCTAACTATACACTCTTAAAGCTATTCGGCAAAGTGGATTTATTGGGCGGATGTGTATTTGGCGTACTAGCAATAACCTTATTTGCGCTAGGAATAAGATTTTTTAAGAGAAGTGAATTGTAGTATGATGAAAAGTATATAGAGCAGAAAAGCCTTGCAAGGCATATACCAATAGTGATAAAGTAAAGAAAAACAGATTAACGGTTTTACGAGGAACCCAAAAAAAGTGGCGAAGAAGTAGACACGCTATGTCCTGCTTGTAGAAAAAAATCCATGGCAGATGTGTTAGCACATACGTATGGAGTGGAATAATGAGGCGAGAAAAATGCTGGATCAATATGGACGTAACATAGATTATATTAGAATATCAGTAACGGATCGTTGCAATTTGCGTTGTATCTACTGCATGCCCGCAGAGGGTGTGCAGCAAGTGCCGCATACCGATATTCTTTCTTATGACGAGATTATAAAAATATGCAGAGTTTGTGTTTCACAAGGTATTACGAAGGTAAAATTGACTGGTGGAGAACCATTGGTACGTAAAGGAACAGAAGAACTGTTATCCAAACTGAAAGCAATAGATGGAATGGAACAAGTTACACTTACTACTAACGGCGTCTTACTCAAGGAACAAATGAAAGGCTTGGCACAGGCAGGACTGGATGGGGTAAATATCAGTTTAGATACACTGGATGAAGAAATGTTTGAAAAAATTACCAGGCGGAACAATCTTTCTAAAGTGCTAGAGGGCATAGAAGAGGCACTTCGCTATCCCAAGGTGCGAGTGAAAATTAATTGTGTGCCACTTGCAGGAGTAAATGAAAATCAGTGGATAGCTTTGGCACACCTGGCACAAGAGCGAAAGATAGATGTTCGTTTTATTGAGATAATGCCAATTGGACTGGGGAAGCAATATCAAGGTGGAACCCAGGAAGATATTTGTAAAGTATTAGAACAGGTCTATGGTCCAGGTAGATCCGTATATGGAAATTATGGGAACGGTCCTAGCAGCTATATGACATTTCCAGGATTTTGTGGGAAAATTGGGTTTATTAGTGCATTGTCCCATAAATTCTGTGGAGAGTGTAACCGGATTCGCTTAACGGCAGAAGGTTTTCTAAAACCATGTTTGCAGTATGGAACCGGAGTGGATTTGAGGACCTTGATGAGAAATGGAGCAACGGAAGAAGAAATCCAAGATGTCATAAAAGAAACGGTGCATGGAAAACCCCGCAGTCATCACTTTGAGACGGCGGAGGAAGAAACTGATGAACAAAGACAGATGTCAGGAATAGGAGGATAAGAATATGGGTCGAGTGATTGCAGTTTGTACCAGCCCAGAAAAGGGAACACAGAAAAAAAATGTACAAAGAGCTCTCTTTATAAAGGATTATGGGATAGAAGGAGATGCACATGCTGGGAAATGGCACAGACAGGTAAGCTTGTTATCTCATGACAAGATAGAAGCATTTCGAGCGCGAGGCGCAGAAGTGGCAGATGGAGCGTTTGGGGAGAATCTTGTTGTGGAAGGAATTGATTTTAAAATATTGCCAATCGGCACTTTGTTCCAATGCAATGATGTTATATTAGAACTGACACAGATTGGGAAAGAATGCCATCAAGGATGCGAGATATTCCAAAAAATGGGTGATTGTATTATGCCAAGAGAAGGAGTATTTACGAAAGTAATTCAAGGAGGGAGGATAGAAGTCGGTGATATTTTAAGTATAGTAAATCAGCAACAATAGTCAAATTGAATAAGAAAACACCTTCCATAGTTGAGAAGAACATCCGCAAACGAACAGGTCCTTGGAAGCGAAGCATTTCGAAAACGGGTAGAGGAACTGAAAAGGTACGATTGCAGAGAAAGTGGACGGATTCTTTCTTAATTATGGAATGAAAATGATATAGGTAGTATGGAAAACAGGGCTTATATGTTAGAGTATCCTTTTTATTTTACGGGCATGTCAGATGAAGATTATTTATATGTTTCAAGCAGCATAGGCAAGCGAAAGGACAATATCCTAAATAAAGTGGTAAGGGGAGAATGTGAATTACCAAGTCCGAAAACGAAAAAATCAATCTTTGATTTTTTAGATTTGGACGTTGATTACGAATTTAAAGCAGATATAATGTGTTAATACCACCAAGTCATGAGGCTAGGTGGTATTTTGTTATTGGGGGGCGAACACATGAACATAGTGTGCAACAAGTGCAAGAACGAATTTGAATCAACACAGAATATGCTAATCGAGCAGAAACTACAAGGTGATTTAATGGAGGTGTATTATATATGCCCGAAGTGCCATGCAAAGTTCCATGTGTGCTGGCATAAAAATATTATTTTGCTTGCATTTTGGATATTAGTGCTTCTTGTAGCACTTATGAGAAATTTACGCTCATAGCGATGGCTTCTTTATTGTCCTCCATATAGGACAGGACTAACCCCAAACAGTCAAATGCCATTTCGTAGGCATCGCCCATATCGTCTCCACAAGTAATACAACCGTTTACATCTGGAAAAAACACAGTGAATCCATTATTTCCTTCTTGAAAAATAGCTGGATAAAATAATTTTTTCATGCTAAAGTCTCCTTCTATAATATAGTGGTACAAATACTACAATATTTCAATTTCTGAAAAAACAATATTTACTGCTTGCTGCAACAGGTCCTGCGGTAATTGCTCAATTACTTTATATTGTCTTGTTCCTAAATCCAATGCTTTAATATGCTCACAAAGAATAACTCCAGTTGTTTGTGTTCTCTCGTCAAGAGGAATATGCAAGGGGAATTTGTTATTTGTGTTGGTAATAGGGCAAACTATTGTTAGGTTTGTTTTTTGGTTAAAAAAGTCATTGTTTAACACTACCGCGGGTCTATATCCTGCTTGCTCGTGTCCTGCTTTGGTATATCGTTAGTGGCTTTCTTGGTATAGTTAAAAATTTAAAAGAATTAATCAAAAATCATATCAAAAGCCGAGAAAATACTGTATTATATAGATAAACCAATTGATTAATTAATCGATTAGTCATAAGCGAAAAGAGGTGTTGCTTTGTGATTTCACCACAAGAGCGAAAAGAAAAAGTCAACTGGATTATGGAAAGATGTTTTGATTGTTACTGTGAACATGGTATTAATAATACGGGGATAAAGGCATTAGGTGCTGCGTGCGATATGACTTCGGCTAATTTGTATGCGTATTTTGATAACCTTGATGACCTTATTATAAAGTCCACCGCCCATTGTATGTCTAAGGTGGAAGCGGAATTTATGGCACTCTCCCCGAAAAATATCTCTGATATAAAACGTTTTTTAGATGAAGCACCGTACTGGACTGCGAAACATCACGGTAAAAAATATCGCTTTATGTATCAGGTTTATACTTCCCCTAAATATTTAGAATATGGAAAGCAGTTTTTTAAAGGCGTTGAGGCGCGTTATACCGAATATGCAAAACAACTTGAGCCTCGTCTTAATATCCCGTGGGATGTTATTCAGCCTATGATTTTCACCTTTGTTCGTGCGAGTGTACACTTCGCACTGTTTGAAGATGAACTTTATACGAAATCACAGATGGATATGTTGTGGCAAGTCTGCCTTATTATGAAAGAAAAATACAAAGACGAAAATTTTGTTGGAGGAAAATATTATGAAAAATAAATTAGGGAAAAAACTGCTTGCCTTAATACTGTCAATGTCATTGCTTTTTATCGTGGTACCATCGACGCCTGTTTTTGCGGCAGGCGAGGTGTATGGAATACTTACTAATAGCGGTGTTGTTTACAATTGCGATAGTGACGGTAAAAACCCAGGCTCAACCCAAATAGCAATGGAAGATGTCACCAATCTTTTTATAGCAGATAATGTTGAAATAATACCATCCAAAAGTGACTCGAAAAAGTATCTTGAGTTAGTCAGCATAACAATTCCACCGAATGTGCGTGTTATTGAAGAATTATTTTGGGCTTCGCCTAAATTAGAAAATATTGACTTTTCAAATGCTACTGGTCTTGAAGAAATAAAAGGCAAGGCATTTGTTGGCTGTGCTTCTTTAAAAACTGTTGATCTCTCAAAAGCCATAAATCTAAGAAAAATGGAAGAGAACAATAGAAACATTGGACTTACTTTTGGAGAATGTACTAATCTTGAAAAAGTAATTTTGCCAAAAAATTTAGAAAAACTTTCTGAAGGTGCGTTTACTAGTTGTTATAAATTAGTCGATGTGACTTTTTTATCAAGAATACCGCCGTCAATTGGAGGCAGTGCTTTTTATCTCACAAAAGACCAAATAAGATTACATCTTCCTGCTGGCTCAAATGCGAATGAATGGGAAGCCGCTTTTTCGAAATCAGGGGCATCTAACCCTGTTTTTAGTGCAGACAATAAATATGGAATTTATAAAGGCGGCGAAAATGTTTATGAATGTGATGAAAACGCAGTACCAACCACAGCGATTGCCGATAAAAGAGCACTTACTCATCTTTTTATAGCAGAAGACGTTACCGCAATTAAAAACAACGCTTTTTCAGAGTGTGGTAATATAATTGAAGTTAATTTTTCAAATGCAGCTAACCTAACTTCAATCGGTGATTATGCCTTTAGTGACTGTGGAAATATAGAAACTATGGTAATTCCAAATACCGTTACTTCAATTGGCGAGTTTGCATTTGCTAATTGCAAAAATCTTAATAGTGTAACTCTGCCAAAAGATATAACCCAAATAAGAAATTCAATGTTTGCAGAGTGTAATAAACTCGAAAGAATTGAAATCCCTCAAAATGTTACCGAAATTAATGACTTTGCGTTTCGTAACTGCCAAAGCCTGTCATCAGTGAGCTTTCAGAGTGCGCTGCCGCCAACGTTTGGAACGAGTTCATTTGAAAACACCAAAGACGGAATAAATGTTTTCCTTAATGATACCGCAAATGAAAACGACTGGCGAGAAAAACTAATAACCGCAGGCATGACAAACCCTAACTTTGCAAAAGATACAACCCCACCGACCGCCGAGATTACAGTTGGCGATGCTATCTTTACAACAGCTACCGACCCTGTCACCTTTGATACACTGTTAAAAGACAAAGCGGAAATCACAATCACCGCAAGTGACGAAACCTCTGCAATAAGCAAGATTGAATATCAAAATGTGTCTAGTGAGGATGATTATAATGTCGACGGTACATGGGAAATATATACAGATAAGTTTGATGTAAATTATCTCGGTAAAAACATAATCTATGCAAGAGCAACCGATTTAGCAGGCAACCAAACAATTATAAACACAAATGGATTTATAATTTACACTGATAGTCAGCTTCGAACAGAGGTTACAGAGTTTGATAGAAAAGAAGAAAATCAAAGAGATATGCTCGTAAGGATACTTCTAAATGGCAACACCTTAAAAAGTATTACAAATGGTGAAACTGTTTTAGAAAACGGAACAGATTATATTATAGGAGATAGCCCTCTTGCAATGAATTCTGTTGATTACCCCGAAAGTAGCAGTTTAATTCTCTATATTCAAAAAAGCTACCTTGCAAAGCTTCGGAGCGGAATTCAAACGCTAACCTTTCATTTCAATCCATATGGAGTAGAGGGCGGTTTAGTGATTCATACTCCTCTTGAAATTACCATTAAAGACACAGGGCATGTTCACGATTTTGCCACCGAGTTTACAATAGATAGAAACTCCACCTGCACAGAAAAAGGCGAAAAGTCAAAGCATTGCAAAGACTTTGCACTTTGCGGTGGTAAAACAGATATAACCGAAGTAGAACTAGCACTACACGCATTTTTTGATGTACGTTCTTTTGATGAAAATGAGCATTGGAATATCTGCGGAATGTGTAGCGGAAAAGTCAATGTTGAAAAGCATATCTGGACAACTTCAAAAAATCAGCCTGGAGGAGAAAATGTTTGGGGAATGGATTGGATTCTATTTGCTGATTTGTTTGCCCCTAGTCATGGTGAAACGCCAACTATACTTGACTATAGATGCACTGGTTGCAAGGCAACGAAAAGAGAAGAATATAAGCTCACCGAAACAATTCATGATATGACAACAGGCGATAACTCAATTTATACAAATGGAACAACAGACGGTGTAACCTTCGTTTCTGTTGGTAATATAAATGACTATTTAGGAACAACAATTAACGGTATACCAATAAGACTTGGCGATATAAAGGTAAAATCGGGCAGTACAATAGTTACAATAAGCCGTGAATATATGGACACTCTTCCAAACGGAAAGCATACAGTATCAATATATTCAACCACAGGCACCGCCACAGCAAACTTCACAGTAGTGGGAAATAAAGAAATAGTAAATCCAGAAAAGCCAACAAATCCAAAAACCCCAAGTACAGGCGACAATGGTACTATGCCACTATGGATTAGTCTGCTATTTATTTCAGGCGGTGCATTGACCCTTTTCGGAATAAGCAAAAAACGCAGAAAAGTAAAGGCTCAATCACAAATTTGTGGGATTAAGGATTCCTGACATAGGTCGTTCTACTAATATCAAACAGTTTAAGAAAGAAATATTCATCGTTTCGATATCCTTAGTCATTTGAGTTTCATCCTCTCTTTTTCTTTCCAATGTGGACTATTAAAAAGCAATAATACAATGCTTTTCAGGGCTTTTCTTGTGCTTTTAGAAAGCTCTTGAAAATATCAGCATCAATGGATATAATAATATTGAAAGTAGGTGATTGCAAAATGCCAGAGATTAGTTTGTTTTACGGAATAAAAATAACAATGAATTGGAGTGATCATAATCCTCCGCACTTTCATGCAGAATATGCAGATTATAAAGCATCATTTTTGATTGAGGATGGAGTTATAAGCGTAGGTTATTTACCTAAACGTCAATTGAAGTTTGTTCTTGCGTGGGCGGAACTACACAAAGATGAGTTAATGCAAAACTGGGAACTTTCAAAAAGCAATAAACCATTAAATAGAATTAATCCTTTAATATAGGAGGTAAGCGCATGAATATTGGTAAATTAGACAATAAAAATTATTTTCCAGAGATATTTCAAGCTGTGGCCGGAGAAAACTATACTGTATATGCGTATATGAATGACGGGGCAATAAGATTAGTTAATGTATTACCATTTATTGAAAAGGGTGGAGTATTCGAGCCTTTAAAGGATAAAAACGTGTTTAAATCAGCTTTAACCATTATCGGGAATAATGTTGCATGGGATTTGGATGGCACAAGAGATGAATATAAATGTATTGATATTGATCCATTTTATATATTTGAAAGTCCTATTGTTCAAGATAATCCAGAGTTATGATAATAAAAGCTATGAATATTCTATGGTAATGTAAGGAGGATGTAAGTTTGAAACAAAGAGGTAGTGGATAGAGGAAAATTAAACAGTATAGCAAACAAGCCATCTTTTGGTGGCTTCAAAAAAATTGAATATATACACAACACCTAATTCATGACAGGAGTAACATCATCTTTGATGACATAACCACGCTGACGCAGTAGATTAAGTGCCTGTGAAGCAGTCAATACTTTTGCTTCGTTTACAGGACGTGATTCAATAAAACCTTCTGGTGTATATGGCTTTAAATCTGTGAGTATATGCCAGATAGCGGTTAGGATCATACGACAGATAGCAATGATGGCTTTCTTGTGACCACGATGTGATTTGATACGTCTATATCGTGTAGTAAATTCAGGATGTTTTTTCGATTTGATTAAAGCATTTGCAACT
The DNA here is from genome assembly GCA_036666555.1 of Lachnospiraceae bacterium. Classification (GTDB taxonomy): domain Bacteria; phylum Bacillota; class Clostridia; order Lachnospirales; family Lachnospiraceae; genus UMGS1251. The sequence continues at coordinate 8,341 of JAVWVS010000007.1, forward strand.
TGTACCAGAACTGGTTTAAAATAGGAACCAGCACGGAAAATCCTAGTGGATTTGATTTTTTGATTGCTTTGATCATTGCGAGGACAACATCCAGCCCATGAAACGAGGTTTTTAGCTGAGGGGAAAACAGACATGTCACCTCCGATTTCTGAAAGGACTTGGATTGCAGTCAATGGGTTCTTATCGAATCCTGGTACGGTTCGGATAAGAGTAAGAGCAGTTTCGTATTTATCACTGAGACGAAAGATTTCTCGTTCTATTTCATTTCTGTGAATGTCTAATTCATCGATGTGATTTAGACATTGGCGAAGCTTGATAGCCTGCTCATGTGATATAGCACCATCGACAGCAACTTGAATTTCTTCAACCGGTATCTTACAAGATCTCTAAGCTGACGGATATCAGCAGGTGGAATAAAGGAAGGCTTGACCATGCCGCACATATACAAATCACAAATCCATTTGGCATCTTTGCGGTCAGTCTTATAGAGTAAATATAGCAGAAGGAAGAAGAATAATAAATTAGATAGTGAGAGAACCAATCGAGTTTCATGACGCATTGGTGTCTTTCGCAGAAAGACGGGTTATAAGTATGAAATTAGGATTTATTGGATGTGGAAATATGGCCAGTGCTATGATGGGAGGCATGATTCAAAATCAGATTGTGAAAGCGGAGGAGATTATTGGTGCGGATGTGTTGGCTTCCAGCAGAGAAAAAATCAAAGAAACATTGGGAATCCACGTGACAGCAGATAACAAAGAAGTGATACAACAGGCAGAAGTGGTAATACTATCCATTAAACCACAGTATTGCCAAGGAGTCATTGAAGAAATTAGAGAATATGTCAAAGAAGGACAATTGATCATTACCATTATTCCTGGGAAAACTTTAGCGTGGTTAGGGGAAACATTTGACAAAGAAGTTAAAATAGTCAGAACCATGCCCAATACACCGGCAATGGTCTGCGAGGGTATGACGGCGGCTTGTGCCAACGAATTTGTAACGGAAGAAGAGTTGGAATATGCCTGCAGTATTTTGCGAGGATTCAGTAAAGTAGAAGTGGTGGGAGAAAACTTAATGGATGTGGTTACCTCTGTGAGTGGAAGTTCACCAGCTTATGTATTTTTATTTATTGAGGCTATGGCAGATGCAGCGGTGGCAGATGGGATGCCTCGTGCACAGGCTTATCAATTTGCCGCGCAGGCAGTGATGGGGAGCGCAAAGATGGTGTTGGAGACAGGAAAACATCCGGGGGAATTAAAGGACATGGTATGTTCTCCGGCAGGGACTACCATTGAAGCTGTTCGAGTATTGGAAGAAAAGGGACTAAGAAGTGCAGTGTTTGAAGCAATGAAGGCTTGTACAGCCAAAGCAAAAGGATTATAAGAAATACTACAAATAAAGAAACCTCCAAAGGGATGCAGGATGCTGCAAACATTTGGAGGTTTCTATTTGTGTATGGCACCGAAATACAGGAAATACATATATTGATAATGAACGAAAACGCAATGAAAGCGAAACAAGGAGGTATCTTTATGGGAATGCCTATTATCAAACCAGGCACAATTACACGGGGAGAGGCAGTTGGTGACATCATCCAATCCGTTGCAATGGAAGAAGCAGCTTTTGCACACATCTTAAATGCAGAGAGTGAAAAATTAATGGCGGTAGTCAACAACAGTGACGCATCTGCAGAGCAACTTTTGGCTGTGAATCGGTCTGTGCAAAAAGCAATTAGTGCAATATCCAGATTAGAAATGCAACTGCAGGCCAAATTAGAATTATTTGGCGGCACCATTTGTCAAATTTAATAGAGGGGAGTAACCATTATGTCTTTTTCTTACGCAAATTCCGGCTCCGGTCCCAGCGCGGGTGGAATCGGATGGTTTAATTTTGGAAATTTAACATTAAATCCGGGAGATTCATTAACAGGATTAACCGGTACTTTAAATGATGGAACAAAGGTGACGTTTGATATCAAATCATTATTGACATCTTTTGTACCATTTACAGCGGTTCCAACTCCAGTGCAGTATGCATATTTTGGTTCAGCAGGATATACAGGGATTTTAGGCAATACGGCATTGAAGACGCCGCTGCTTTCAGCTTATAATACACCAAGTGTTTTGGTGCTGAGTAATATTACCGTGCTGGATAGTTTGGGTAATCCGGTTACGAACTATACGGCAGTAGTTGCGGATGCTGAAAGCACGAACTCCTTTCCACAATATACAGAATATTTGCAATTTAATACAGATGGCGCTCCCTGGAGTTTGCTTGCAACTTTAGGTGCAAATCCACCTACGTTAGCAGGAGTGGGAACGAATGCGGTGACTATTACAGGTACGAACCAATCGGCCAGTCAGGCAGCTTATGTGTTGACGACTGCATCGCCGGATACACTGACCCTTTCTGTTTATGGACGTGAAGCAGTAGCAGTTGGTTTTGCAGTGACGAAGGTATCCCTGCATAAAAATGTAGGAGATCGAATCAATTCTGCAGACCAGTTCGTTCTAAACATTGCAGGTTCACCCAATGACCAAGTAACTACCACGGGTGCAGCGGTGGGTCTACAATCAGAAGTTGCTGAAGTGTATGGTCTGGCAGGTAATACCTACACCCTTACAGAAGCAATGGCACCGGGAAGTGTGAGTGTGCTGACGGATTATAAGCAAGTGGTGTCGGCGGTTAATCTGACGCCCGGAGGAAGCGTACCACCTACTGGTAGTCTGCCAATTAATTTCACACCGGCATTGGGAGATATGGTAGAATATACGATTTTAAATGCAGCTCCGGAGATTTTCAAAAAGAGTGTAGATAAAACCAGTGCAAAACCGGGAGATGTTTTGACCTATACCGTTACCGGAATTAACCCCAATAATTATCCATTGCCGGGAGTTGTTTTTACAGATCCAACGCCTGCAGGAACCACTTATATTGGAAATCTTATCGTAAGTGTTCCCTATACAGGAACTACCCCTGCATCCGGGCTGACGCTGACTATGCCAGCAAATAGTACCGTTACAGCTTCTTGGCAAGTGCAAGTGGCAAATACTGCACCAATTGTGAATCCAATTGTGAATATAGCATCTGCAGTAGTCCCGGGAGGAACGTCAGGAAGCACGAATCCGGTTTCCACACAAATCAATTATGCGGATTTGACGTCCATTGGTAATTTTAATAAATCAGTAAAGCCGGCATATGCACAGTTTGGAGATACACTGACGTATACCTTAATGCTTCACAATACCGGAAATGTTCCAGCAAATAATGTGGTGGTAACAGATGTAATACCGGCTGGAACCACTTATGTACCGGGTTCGGTAAGTGCTGATGCACCATTTACAGGAGATCCCACTTCAACGATTACACTTAGCAATCCAATTCCTGCGGGAGGGACCGTAACGATTACTTTCCAGGTGAAATTAGCAAATAGCGCACCAGCAGTCAATCCAGTGCCAAATACAGCACACGTAAATTACGCTTATACTGTTGATCCGGCACATCCAAATGGTGTGACGGCTTCTGGAAACAGTAATACTGTTACTACACTGGTTTCCAAAGCCAATCTGCAGGTGACTAAAACAACGGATAAAACCATCGCATATATTGGGGATGTAATTACCTATAATATAGCAATTAAGAATACCGGAAATGTGTCAGCAGATAAAGTAGTGATTACAGATCTCATTCCAAATGGAACGGTTCTGGTACCGGGTTCTTTAGTGGTAAGCGATCCTTATACGGGTGGTCCGGCAAGTACTATCACCTTAACTGGTACAGTAGTGGCAGGCCAGACCGTGACGATTTCATTCCAGGTAAAAGTTGTGTCCACACCACTTCCAAATCCGATTGTGAATGTAGCAAATGTAGCTTACGCTTATACAGTGAATCCTGCGAATGTAAATGGGGTAAAAGCCAATACCGCAAGCAATTCGGTTAGTACAGTGGTATTTGCAAATAATTACAGGCAGCAAATCAATGATTTAATTGAATCGGTTGCATTAGAAGAGGCAGCACTAGGTGCAATTGCAAACGCAGAAGGTGCAAAGATTCAGAAATTCATTCAGATGCCTGGGGTAACACCGGATATGTTACTGTGTCTGAACAAAAGTGTTTCCGATATGACCGATACAATCGCACTTTTAGAGTCCATTTTGATACAAAAACTAAACACGGTAGATTGCCAGATTAATGGCGGACCGTCTTGTTAAATATATAACGGGGGACGTAGCCAACTTCAAGTTGGCTACGTCCCCCGTTATATATTTAACAAATCAATTTACCAAACTGGTAGTTTCATTACGGAATAAGGCCCTAGATAGCATGGAAACGTATGGAAAAAACTGAAAATATCACCTATAATGTAGATAAGAAAGAAAAGGAGGGCAGTTTATGTTATATTCTAAAAAAACAAAAGAAAAGTTAGAGTATCGTCATGTACCACCAATTTTTGGCACAGAATTTAGTGATCATCCAATGCCTAAATATGAGATGTCGGATGTGAGTATTGATCCTGCAGTTGCGTATCAGATTATCAAGGATGATTTGTTAGATGAAGGGAATGCAAGACAGAATCTGGCTACATTTTGTCAGACGTATATGGAACCTCAAGCGATGCAATTGATGTCTGAAACGCTGGAGAAAAATGCCATTGATAAATCAGAATATCCACAGACTGCGGAACTTGAGAATCGTTGTGTCAATATGATTGCGAACCTTTGGCATGCTCAAGGAGAAGAAGAATTTATCGGAACATCTACCGTAGGATCTTCAGAAGCTTGTATGCTGGGTGGGTTAGCGATGAAGTTTGCATGGCGGGACAAGGCAGCCAAAGCCGGAATTGATATTCAAGCTAAAAAACCAAATATTGTGATTTCCAGTGGTTTTCAAGTGTGTTGGGAAAAGTTCTGTGTGTATTGGGATGTGGAACTTCGCACTGTGCCTCTGGATAAGGATCATATGAGTTTGAATATGGACACCGTTATGAATTATGTTGATGATTACACCATTGGTGTGGTAGCTATTTTAGGCATTACCTATACGGGACGATTAGATGATGTAAAGACTTTAGATGGATTGCTTACTGTCTATAATCAGACTGCAAAAATTCCGGTACATATTCATGTGGATGGAGCATCAGGGGCAATGTTCGTACCATTTGTACATCCGGAAATCATATGGGATTTTCAATTGAAAAATGTAATTTCTATCAATACTTCCGGTCATAAATATGGATTGGTCTATCCAGGAATTGGGTGGGTCATTTGGAGAGATAAGCAGTTTTTACCAAAGGAATTGATTTTTGAAGTAAGCTATTTAGGTGGAAGCATTCCAACCATTGCTATTAACTTTTCTCATTCCGCAGCTCAAGTCATCGGTCAGTATTACAATTTCGTACGATTCGGGTTTAATGGATATAGAGGAATTCATCAAAAAACTAGAGACGTAGCAATGTTTATTGGTAAACAGATGGAGAAGATGGGGTGTTTTGAACTTTTTATTGATGGAGATGAGATACCGCTAGTAGCATGGAGACTAAAAGAGGATGCAAATAAACAATGGGATTTGTATGATCTTGCTGATCGGATTCGTATGAATGGATGGCAAGTGCCGGCATATCCATTGCCAGATAATATGAGTGATGTGGTAATTCAGCGAATCGTAGTAAGAGCAGACTTAAGTATGCAGTTAGCGGTTCTGCTGTTGGAAGATTTAAAGCGTGCGATGGATGATCTAGACCAAGCACATTTAATGTCCCATAGTAATGGAACGAAGACAAAAGGACCTTCCGGATTTATACATTAAAATTGTTAAAAACGTAACAGGGGACGTAGCCAAATTCAAGTTGGCTACGTCCCCTGTTACGTTCGGCGGTGAAATTGGAAGAAATTAGATACAGTGGATATACTAACCAAAGCAAGAAAAAAGCAAGATTTCAAATCATCAAAAAAGCCATTTGTGTGATATAATTTATAAATCAAAGTATGATAGCGAGGTATAATATGAAGATACAAGTTTTAGTAGATAATTACACCTATATTGATCAATATTATGTAGGAGAGCCTGGAGTCAGTTATTATATTGAAATGGATGGGAATCGTATCTTGTTCGATACCGGATATTCGAATATATATCTTCAAAATGCAGAAGCAATGGGAATTGATTTGTCAAACTTAACACATATAGTACTTTCCCACGGACACAATGATCACTCTAGAGGATTAAAATACTTAGGAAAATATATGGAATTGTCCCACCTAGAGCTGATTGCACATCCAGATTGCTTTTTGCCGAAAGAGAATGGGGGAATCGATATTAGTGCACCCTATACGATAGAGGAAATTTCCGCTCAGATGGAATATATTCCTAGAAGAAAGCCATATGCATTATCAGAAAATTGTATTTTCCTGGGTGAGATACCCCGGAAAAATGATATCGAGCCTAGGTGCGCGATGGGAAAACAAAAAGAGGAGCAGGGATGGGTAGAGGATTATCTTATGGATGATTCTGCGTTGGTACTTAGAACGGAAGAAGGCCTTTTTATCGTGACAGGGTGTTCCCATAGTGGAATTTGTAATATTGTAAACTATGCAATGGAGATTTGCAAAGAGAAAAGAATCGTAGGAATCTTAGGGGGCTTTCATCTTTTAGAAGCCAACGAAAGGGTAGAAAAGACGATTCAATATTTGCAACAAGTATCAGTGGAACAACTATATCCATGCCATTGTGTGTCTTTGGAAGTGAAAGCCAAGATGATGGAAAGGTTAAATGTGGCAGAGGTAGGAGTGGGATTAGTGATCGAAAGATAGTTTTGCATGAGGGAAAAAGTATAAATAGGGTGGATAAAATTATTGCACAATCTGAGAAAATCAGCTATAATGAGTCCACCATAATATTTATTTCAAATCAAATTTCTAGGGTACATTCGTACCGCACATTCAACAAACAAACAGCATAAGGGAAATATACAAGACGGGCAATTCTGCGGCAGAAAGGAAGCCACATGGATTATCAGCAGTTTGTAAGAGTAGTAGAGCAGGAAGTAAAAGGAAATGCAGGGACGGGTGTCAGAGTCCAGCTACATACGGTGATGAAAAATAATGGAAAGGAGAGAGTAGGACTTGCAATTTCGGAAGAAAAAATCAATATTTCTCCAACCATTTATCTGGAGGAGTATTTTGAGAAATTTCGACAGGGCAGAGAAATCAGTAATATTGTAGAAAGTATTTTACAACTTTATGAGGAGGTGCGATTTGAACATTCTTGGGAAGGGAAGTATGTTCGAGATTTTGAAAAGGTAAAAAAGCAAGTTGTGTACAAGGTGATTAATTATAAGAAAAATGCAGAATTGTTAAATGAAATTCCCTATGTGGGATTTCTGGATTTGGCAGTAGTATTTTATGTGTTATTGGAATTGAATCAGCATGGAACAGCTACGATGACCATTCGAAATGAGCATTTAAAAGGATGGGGAGTGAGTCGAGAAGAGCTTTTAAAAGCGGCACAGGAAAATACGGTAAGATTACTTCCGGCAGAATTTAAAACTATGAAAACGGTTCTGGAAGAAATGTTGACATTGAATATTGCAGAAGATACGGAAGATTATATGTATGTATTATCCAATCCAATGAAAAATTTTGGCGCATGCTGTATTTTATATGATGGCATACTGGAAAAAATTGGAAATCGTTTGGGAGGAAATTATTATATATTGCCAAGCAGTGTGCATGAAGTGATTATTATTCCGGAAAATCAAAGTCCGGAAAAAAAAGAACTACGTATCATGATTACAGAAATTAATGAAACACAAGTGGCGGAAGAGGAAATCCTTTCCAATGTTCCTTATTATTACGTCAGAGAGAAGAAACAACTTTTTTTGTGATTCCAGTGGCGTATTCCAGACAGACACGGTGTCGAATGGATTTTCTTTACTTTTCTTTACATATGTGATATTATTACAGAGGCAATTTACATATGTAGATTGTGCATATACACCTATAGCTCAGGGGATAGAGCAATGCCCTCCGGAGGCATGTGCGGCGGTTCGAATCCGCCTAGGTGTGTATACCAATAAGGAGGCAGTCTATGGCTGGGTTAAAAGAAACGGCAGACTCCATCAGAACCTTTCTGGGACATTCTTGGAAAAATATTAGGAATGCTGGGATTGCGATTCTTGTATGTGGAGCAGTTATCTTGTTAACCAAAGAAAAAGCGCCTGAAACCACTTCAGCAGCGCCGGTAGCAGTTCGTTTAACTGTGAAGGCTGATTGCGAAGATGATCAAAAGAATCCACTTCTTATGAATCAATATGAAGAAGTGACTCAACTGGTAAGGGAGTATTACGCTGGATTGGCAAAAGATGCAGAGTTTGTAGAAGAATACACCAATGTAGACATTTATACAAAACTCGGACCTTACAAAGATTCATATATTGTATTTGCATATTATGAAATGAAGATAAGAGATATCTACACAATGGTTCCGGGACTTGGGACGTTGTATGTAGAGAAGAAGGATACAGATAAGGACCTTCATGTTGTGAAAAAAGTGAAGGATGAAGATGTGAAACATGTCGTCAAAGCGGTTGCAGAGCATGAAGATGTACAAGCATTGATAACAGAAACACAGACAAAATATGACCAAGCAGTACAGTCGGATGAGACACTGAGACAGGCACTGATGGATTTGCAGCAAGCGTATGAGGATGCTTCCAAGGGAATCAAACCGGTGCAGACCAAACAGTAGTCAATAGATACGAAGGAATGGAAAAAGATGTCTGGATATAGACAAGCATTTAAAAAAGCATTTCCCTATACCATACCGGTTCTAACAGGATATCTGTTTATCGGAATTGCATTTGGGGTCATGTACGCAGAAAAAGGGTATTCCTTTCTCTGGGCAATATTAATGAGCTTGTTGGTTTACGCAGGTTCGGGGCAATACTTGGCAGTGAATTTTTTCGTGCCAGGTATTTCTTTTGTCCAAGTGATTGTTTTAACGTTGATGGTGAATGTTCGTCACGTATTTTATGGAATATCATTGTTGGACAAATTTAATCAGATGGGGAAAAAACGGTGGTATATGATCTTCGGATTGACAGATGAAACATATTCGCTTTTGTGTACAACCAAAGTACCGGAAGAGGTAGAACAAGACAAGTTTCTTTTTGCCATTTCTCTGTTGAATCAGTCTTATTGGATTGTAGGATCTGCTATCGGAGGATTGGCAGGGGCTTTATTGCCATTTGATGCCGCTGGAATTGATTTTGCAATGACGGCATTGTTTGTAGTGATTTTTGTAGAACAATGGATGGAAAAGAAAAATCGGATTCCAGCGTTGTTAGGCGTTATTGGAGCTATCATTTGCCTGCAAATATTTGGAGCGGCCAAGTTCGTATTACCATCTATGATTTTTATAGTGTTCGCCTTATTTGTTGGAAAAAAGAAATTAGATGATGGGGAGGTGGAAGACAGATGCCAGTCGGAATAGGAACGTCATTATTGATTATAGTAGTTGCAGCACTGACTACATTTGCCACTCGTGTCACACCCTTCCTTTTATTTCCCAAAGGGAAAAAAATCCCTGAAACAGTGCAATATTTGGGGAAAGTACTGACACCTGCAGTGATCGGAATGCTAGTTGTCTACTGCTTAAAAAGTACACCCATTTTAAGTGCACCTTACGGGCTGCCGGAAATCATTGCAGTTGCAGTGGTTGTAGTACTTCATGTATGGAAAAGAAACAATTTATTAAGCATCGGAGCGCGAACAATATTATCATTGTTTTAGAGCCAAAGCGTGATTTAGCCAGTTACGGACAGGTCAAAATGCAATTGGGGACGTAACACTTTTCAAAAGTGTTACGTCCCCAATTGCATTTTGACCTGTCCCTAACTTGAAAATCAACCAAGATTTAATCTTTTTTTCATAATATAGTATGTTCCGATATAAGAAGCAATTCCCAAGATCCCGGAGAAGATAATGGAGAATTTTGTGCAAAAGAACAGGTAGTCTATAAAAACGGCATTGGATACTTGTGTGGTGCCAAATAATAGAGGCATGTATCCGCTAGCCATAAGCGAAGCGAACAGGACTATGGAAGATAATGTTGCCAAGAGAAAATAGGTAATTACCGCACCTAATATATGGTGACTTGAAAATAGCTGTCCGACAGCGACACAAATGTACATACATATTGGTGCAATAAGTATTTCAATCAAATAGATGATAATTAGAATCCATATAAGGGTGACTAGATTCATATGGAAAGTAGTTTGAAATTCTGTAATGAATTGGAGTCTGTCATTCCATACTTCCGGAGTAATGAGTAAAAGTAAAACGGAAATGAGGATGACAATCATATCTACGAAACACCAAATGGCTCCGGAAATATATTTGGATAAAAGGTGTTGTCCTGCGGTGGCGGGTAATGTCCATGTCAGATATCCTTCATCGGTAAAGAGGTTTTTATAAAACCGAATGGTAATGATGAGGTAGGTTCCCATACAAACAACCATAATGACTGTGATATAAGCGATGAGCATAAGTGGAAATGCATATCTAGGAAAACGTGCAGCATGTAAAGTGACTGAAAAATGTCCCGCGATGCTTGTTAATAAAAGAAAGAGATGCATAGGCAGTAAATAGCGGGATATGGCTTTCATATCGTGTTTCAGTAATTTGACTAGCATTTAAACACCTCCCGAAATAAGGTATCAATTGATTTTCTTTGTTCTATTCTGACATCATCTACGGATGCATTTAAAACAATCTGTCCATTTTGGATAAACACAACCCGATCTAAAATGTTCTCGATATCTGAAATCAAATGAGTGGAAATTAAAATAGTTGCATTTTTATCGTAATTGGTAATGATGGTATTCAAAATATAATCTCTGGCTGCAGGGTCAACACCACCAATGGGTTCATCCAGAATATATAATTCAGCCTTGCGACTCATAACGAGAACCAATTGTATCTTCTCTTTGGTACCTTTGGAAAGTGTACGAAGTCGCGCAGTTTTATCAATATGCAAATGATTCAGCATATCATAAGCACGTTCTTTGGAAAAATCATCATAAAAATCATCGAAGTAAGAAATTAAATCTTTCACTTTCATCCAATGATTCAAATAACTGCGTTCGGGGAGATAGGCAATAATTTTTTTCGTTTCTACGCCAGGAATGAGGTTACCGATGGAGATGAAGCCATCCGTAGGGGTAAGCAGACCATTGATTAATTTAATCAAGGTAGTTTTCCCGCTTCCATTTGGACCAAGTAGTCCAATAATTTGTCCGCGTTCTAAGGATAAATTCACATTGGATAAAGCATAATGATTGTTATATTTTTTGGACAAGCCTTGGCAGACTAGTAGTGGGTTCATTTAAAACTCCTCCTTTATGCTGTCTTGCATCAGAGCAAGCACTTCTTCTTTCTTAAGTCCCAGTAGTTTCATCTTATCGAAAAATTCTTTGATATGACTATAGGCTAGATCTGTTCGCATTTTTTGAATCATGCTTAAGTCTTCGGTGATAAATCGTCCGCTGGTTCGCTGGGAATAGACCAAGCCACTTCGCTCAAGTTCAGAAAGTGCTTTTTGCATAGTATTGGGATTGACAGAAGCCTCCAATGCCAAATCACGAACAGAAGGAAGCTTATCCCCTGGGTGATATCTATCAGCAATAATATCCATTTGGATTCGTTCCATTAATTGCATATAAATCGGTCGATCATTTTCTAATATCCATGGCATGTAGGCTCCCTCACTTTCATTTGCATTAATTGTATTATCTAATTAATACAATGATATAGCTATTGCTATGAAATGTCAAGAGAAAAAGATGATTCATAGTCAGAAAGAATTAGTTTTTGAATATCAGGATTAAAGTGATTGTTGCGGAGCATCTCCATTTCACGCAGATAAGGTGGGTAGGATTTCTTTTCGTAGGTGGAAGACGAAATAAACGGTGTTTCCAGAATCTTTGGAATATTTTCAAAATCGTTGTGATGCACGATATAAGATAGAGCTTCAAAGCCAATTTCGCCAAAACCTATATTTGCATGGCGGTCTTTGGAGGCACCGATTCCATTTTTACTGTCATTAATATGGAAAATGGCAATTTGATCTTTTCCGATAAAGTGGTCAAATTGTTCGATTACACCATCGAAATCGTGAACGATATCATATCCGCTGTCGTTTACATGACAAGTGTCAAAGCAAATGCGCAATTTTTCATTGTGTATTACACCATCATAAATATGTGCCAACTCCTCGAAGGTACAGCCTAATTCACTCCCTTTTCCAGACATTGTTTCCAGAGCAATCAAGCAGGAAGTATCTGCAGTCAATACTTCATTTAGGCCATGAATGACTTGCTGAATGCCAATATCTGTGCCTGCTCCAACATGCGCTCCGGGGTGGAGAATCAGTAAATGACTTTTGCAAGCAATGGTACGTGCTAATTCCGAATTTAAAACATCGACACCGAAAGAAAATGTTTCCGGTTTCAAAGAATTTCCCAAGTTAATAATATAAGGAGCATGTACAAAAATATCTTTTATTCCATGAGCATGGAGATATTCCCATGCTTCATCAATATGTAATGCATTAATATCTTTACGTTTTGTATTTTGCGGTGCACCAGTGTAAAACATAAATGTGTCGGCTCCATAAGCAACTGCTTGCTTGGCAGAACCCAGTAACATATCTGACCCGCTCATTCCAATGTGTGAACCTAATAGCATCTGATATCCTCTACTTTCTATAATAATAGTAATTGTTACTAAAATATTACCATGTATATCGTGAAAAAGCAACAGGAAAAGGTTGTTGTAGCAAAACCGATATGATAAAATACAAGTTAGCGAAGAAAATGTAGAAAAAAATAGAGAGGAACAAAAAAATGAAAAAAATGTTGGAGTTGATAGCAGAAGAGGTTGGGCAAGCATTTGAAAAAGCGGGATACGATAAAGAGTATGCAAGAGTCACGGTATCCAATCGACCGGATTTGTGTGAATATCAGTGTAATGGAGCAATGGCTGGGGCGAAGGTATACAAAAAAGCCCCCATTATGATTGCAAATGAGGTAGTGGCATATCTTCTGGATAGCAAAAAAATTGCCAGTGCAGAAGCGGCAGCTCCCGGATTTATTAATATGAAATTACGACCGGAATATATTGCGACTTACTTAAATGATATGAAGGTGGCTAAGGATTTGGGAATTGAGAAGGCAATGAATCCCAAAACGATAGTGGTGGATTATGGTGGGGCCAATGTGGCAAAACCCCTTCATGTAGGTCATCTACGTTCTGCAATTATCGGAGAAAGTTTAAAGAAAATCGCGAGATTTCTGGGACATGAAGTCATCGGAGATGTACATTTGGGTGATTGGGGATATCAAATGGGTCTTGTAATCACGGAACTTCAGAAACGTCAGCCACAATTACCTTATTTTGAGGAAAATTACCAAGGGGATTATCCAAAAGAACCCCCATTTACCATTCATGAATTAGAAGAAATTTATCCCACAGCCAGTACCCGTGCCAAAGAGGATGAGGAATATAAAGAAGAAGCACTTCGAGCAACTTATTTGTTACAAAATGGCCACCGAGGCTATACCGCTATTTGGAATCATATTATGAATGTTTCTGTAGCAGATCTGAAAAAAAATTATGGTAATTTAGATGTCACATTTGATTTGTGGAAAGGGGAGGCGGATGCGCAAAAATATATCCCTGCAATGGTAGAACACTTAAAAGAAGGTGGATATGCACATCTAGATGATGGTGCTCTTGTAGTGGATGTAAAAGAAGACTCCGATACAAAAGAAATTCCGCCATGTATGATTTTAAAATCAGACGGAGCGGCACTTTATGATACAACGGATTTAGCTACTTTGGTAGAGCGGGAAGAACTGTATCATCCGGATGAAGTGTTGTATGTGGTAGATAAACGACAGGAATTACATTTCACACAGGTATTTCGATGTGCGCGGAAAACGAATATCGTGAAACCCAATACAAAGCTTACCTTTCTCGGATTTGGAACGATGAATGGAAAAGATGGAAAACCATTTAAGACCAGAGAAGGTGGTGTTATGCGTTTGGAAGATTTGATTCGGGAAATCAATGAGCAGATGTATGAAAAAATTGCGGACAACCGCATGATGTCTCAAGAAGAAGCAAAAGAAACTGCAAGAATGATTGGGTTATCTGCACTGAAATATGGAGATTTATCCAATCAGGCATCGAAAGATTATATGTTTGATTTGGAAAGATTTATGTCTTTTGAAGGAAATACCGGTCCTTATATTTTATATACCATTGTGCGAATCAAATCCATCCTGGCAAAGTATATGGAAACAAATAAATCGATGGAAGAGTGTATGCTTCGAGGGGCGGTAACGGAGAGCCAACGTAGTTTGATGTTGGAAGTAGTGAAATTCAATGAAATTATAGAAATTGCTCATGAAGAATGTGCGCCTCATAAAATATGTGCGTATATTTACGAAGTGGCGAATGCATTTAATAAATTTTATCATGAAACAAAGATATTAGCAGAAGAAAATGAAGATACGAAAGAAAGTTTTATTGCACTTTTAATCCTTACGAAAAAACTATTGGAGACATGCATTGATTTACTTGGATTTGAAGCGCCGGAAAGGATGTAAAGCAGATGACCGAGAAACTATTTTATGTGGATAGCCATATGGATACATTTTCTGCTCGTGTGTTGTCCTGCGAGTGTACAGAGAATGGATATGATGTGGTGCTGGATCGAACTGCTTTTTTCCCCGAAGGGGGTGGACAAAGTGCAGATACTGGGCTGCTTAATCAGGTAGAGGTAGTGGATGCTAAAGAAAAAGAGGACATCGTTTATCACCAGACCAAAAGTCCCCTGAAGATTGGCGAAATTGTACAAGGGAAAATAGATGTAGCCAAACGATTTTCAAGGATGCAGCAACATACCGGAGAACATATCGTATCTGGTATTATCCATCGCAAATACGGGTATCATAACGTAGGATTTCATCTGGGAACAGAAGCGGTGACCATGGATTTTGACGGAAGCATTACAAGGGAACAATTAAAAGAAATAGAGCTGCTGGCCAATGAAGCAGTTGTAAAAGACTTAGACATTAGGATTTCATATCCTTCCAAAGAGTTACTTGAACGGATGGAATACCGCAGCAAGATTGCAATCGACGGACAAGTGAGAATCGTCACAATTCCAGACTATGATGTATGCGCTTGTTGTGCTCCCCATATGAAAAAAACAGGGGAGATTGGAATGATTAAACTGATTGGAATTCAAAATTACAAAGGCGGAGTTAGAATCTCTATGCTGTGTGGATTTCGAGCACTCGCAGACTACAATCAAAAGGAAGAATCTACAAAAGCAATTTCTGTAGAATTGTCTGCAAAGGAAGAAAAACTTGTAGAAGCGGTGCAACACCAAAAAGAAGAGGTGACCAGATTAAAGTGGATGATGGCAAATTTGCAAAGCCAGATATTTCAATATAAAGTGAAAGAAATACCATCAAATCAGGAAAAAGTAAGCCTTCTGGAACCAAAACTGAACAATGACAGTGCCAGAGAACTTGCCAACATGGTTTTGGATCAAGGGGTCAAGCGGTGCATCATCTTCTTTGGAATGGAAGAAGATAGCTGCCGTTACGTACTTGCCAGTCGTACGGAAGATGTGAGAGGTCTGGGGAAGGAATTGAATCAAGCATTTGCCGGCAGAGGTGGTGGAAAACCAGAGATGGTACAGGGATATTTAACAGGAAAGATAATAGAGATGGAAAAAAGGGCATTGGAGTAAACACCAAAGCCCTTTTTGTCATTATAGTTTAATTTTAATGGTATCCACATCGATGCTCCATAAGAATTTATCTAGATCTTTGAAGGAAATGAATAAAGTTGCAGTATTTTCCAGCGGATGAAGTCCTAATTTTTTTTCTCTGGAAAGATCTTTGTCAATGAAAAATTCAATTGCATGGTCGGTGTCATTCATAAGACCAAAAGGAGTAACGGAACCTTGCTTTAATCCCATGTATTTTTCGAGACGTTCTTCCGAAGCAAAACTTAGGTTGCCACCACCAAGCGTTCGTCCCAATGCCTTTAAGTCCACAGACTTTTTCTCATCTAAAGTTACGAGGAAATGTCGCTTTCCCTTGGAATCACGAAGAAATAAGTTCTTGCAAAGAGTTCCTTTCAAAGGCAGTCCCAGACGATCCATGTCTTCCATGGTGTAAACTGGTTCGTGTTCCACAACCTCATATTGAATATTTAATTTGTCTAGTGCGTCATATACTTTCTGTTTTGAATCCATTTAAATCGCTCCCCTCTATTGTCGGATTTCTTAAAATATACCCGTTTTCTCTACGAAAGTCAATAGTTTATAGTTTTTTTAGTTGCATCTTATGCATATGGGAAGTAGAATAGAAGAGAACTCCAAAAGATGAAAGCGAGGATGTAGTATGCCACAGAGAAGTATGGGAAGCCAAATATGGAGAATCGCCGGACCGTTGGTGATACAATATTTGATATCGGGATTTATTGGAGTCTGTGCAGGAGTGTATCTTCTGGGAGGACATTTTACAGAGTTGATGGCAGCTGCAAGCGGAAGCACCAGTGCAGAACAAGCAACGAAATTGTCAGCAGAATTATCTGCCAAGATGGTAGAAGAAGCTATGAAATATTCGACAGAGATTACGATGGTTACAGCATTGTGTACCATTCCAATTATGTTGTGGTTATTTTATAGGGATGTAAAAAAAGATAGAGCAGTGGGCATAATAAGGGCTAAGCAGGCACCACTATGGCAGTATGCAGGGATTGTTGTGCTAGGAATGGTAGCGTGTATTGCGCTGAATAATCTCATGACATTGAGTAATATAGCATTTTTAAGCGAAACTTACCAAAAAGTAAACAATGGATTTTATTCATCAAAATGGATCATTCAAGTATTGGGATTGGGATTGATTGCACCTATAGCGGAAGAACTGATTTATAGAGGATTATTGTATAAACGATTGAAGGAAACTTCATCACGGGGTATGGCAATGTTCTATTCCGCATTAATTTTTGGATTGTATCATGGCAATATAGTACAGGCAATCTATGGATTTGTATTAGGACTTGCATTTGCGTATCTATATGAGCAATATGGATCCATCAAAGCACCAATCATAGCCCATGTGATAGTGAATCTTACATCTGTGGTATTAACCAATACAGGAGGATATCGTTGGATTTTTGCAACACCACTGAGAATGGGAATTGTGACTGTTATATGTGCCACAATAGCGGCAGCTGTATTTATGCTCATAAAGAAAATAGATAACGGGAATATTCCAGAAATAAAAAATCAGACAGTGTAGACTGTTTGATTTTTTGTTTCGCATACATTTATATAGAAGAAACAGAGAAAAACATTGCAAATGTTACAAAAATGTTAAAATATATTGCAAATTAACGTCAAATGCTTTATAATCATCTTTAGTAAGTAGTTCTGTACAAAAATAAAAAGAGAATTGGATGGGTGGACATATGAATATAAAGAAGATTGGGAAAATAGTATCGACAGCTACTCTGGCATGTTCGTTAATGGTAACTCCGGTTTTCGCAGCGCCATCTGTGGACGGATTGGAACAAAATAAGCAAGCAGCACAAGGTGAAGTGAATTCGATTCAAGAAGAACTTATAAAACTTTTAGTGAAGATGGATGAGTTAGAGTCAGAGCTTATAACAAAGGGAATGGAAATAACTCAGTCAGAAGCAGATCTGCAAGTAGCGCAAGAAAAAGAACAAAAGCAATATGAAGATATGAAACTTCGTATTCGATATATGTACGAAGAAGGAGATGCAACATTTCTTTCCAAAATGTTAGAATCTGGAACTATTGCAGATGCTTTGAATCAAGTGGAATATGTACAAAATGTACATGGTTATGACCGGAAGATGTTAAATGAATACATAGATATCAAGCAAAAAGTAGCAGATTTAAAAGATACACTGGAAAAAGAAATGAAGAATCTAAATACGATGCAGATTTCCTATGAAAGCGAAAAAGGAAACTTAAATACAACTTTAGAAACGAAAAGAGCAGAAGTCAGCAACTTTGACGAACAAATTCAGGCGGCAGCGGCAGAAGCTGCACGTCAAAGAGAAGCAGAGGTTCAAAAACAGGCTCAAGTAGTAGCAAAAACAGATGGCGTGATAGCTAATGTGGTTGCAGGTGCAGGCACCAATCAAAATGAAAATGTGAATCATCCAGATACGAATCCAACACCTCCAAGTTCAAGTGGTGGCAATGTGGAGGAAGATACAGGTAGCAATGACGAATCTTATGTACCACCAAGCAATGGCAGTGGTGGTGCTGCAATTGTCAATGCAGCTTATGGATTTCTAGGAGTTCCTTATGTATGGGGCGGCGAATCCGGAAGCGGTGTAGACTGCTCTGGATTAGTACTTCTTTGCCACGAGGCAATTGGTGTGGGACTTGATCACAGCTCGGGATCTCAAGGCGGAGGTGGACAGGCAGTAGGCGGCATGTCTAATGCACTTCCTGGTGATGTGGTATGCTATTCTGGTCATGTGGGTATTTATATTGGTGGCGGACAGATGATTCATGCACCACAGCCCGGAGATGTTGTAAAGGTAGCAAATGTATATGGCTCACCTTGGTTTAGAAGATATTGGTAAATGAAAATAAAACTTGAAATATAAAGTAAAGTAGTGTATATTTGAAATTCGTGATTGCAATTTGCAAACACAAAATGATTATATAAGGAATGGTGAAAAGATGAAGAAATGTTCAAAAGTACTGGCATTAGCAGTGGCAGTGAGCTTGACAGTTGTGACTCCAGCTTTTGCAGCTCCGGATGAAGCAGGTTTAAAAGCACAGAAGGAAACAGTTCAAAGTGAAGCAAGTTCTTTGCAAGAAGAATTGACGCAGATTATGACTAAAATGGATGCACTTGAGACAGATATGATCCGAAAAGGAGAAGAAATCACTCAGGCGACCACAGAGCTAAGCGCAGCGCAGGAAAAAGAACAGCAGCAATATGAGGATATGAAGATTCGTATCCAGTACATGTATGAAGAAGGTAATAATACAGATCTTGCAAAAATTGTAGATTCCGGTAGTATGTCAGAAATGCTGAATCAGGCAGAGTATATTCAAAATGTACATAACTATGATAGAAATCAATTAAAGGAATATGCGGATACAAAACAAAAAGTGGCAGATTTAAAAGTAACATTGGAAACAGAAATGCAAAATATGGGGAAGATGAAAGAAGATTTCACTACCCAGAAAGCAAGTTTGGGAGAAACACTTGCTTCCAAGGAAGCAGAAGTGGCAGACTTAGATGCACAGATTCAAGCGGCAGCAGCCGCAGCAGCAGAAGAAGCGCGGCAAAATGCATTGAAAGAAGAACAGCAAAGAGCGGCGCAAGCGGTAAGCAATGCGAATAGTAATAATACTGGAGGCGGACATCGCACACCAGTCTCGGATTCAGAGTCAAATAATAATCTGGGAAATAGTGGTGGTGGAAATGCATCTTCTGGAAATGCAAGCGTAGGAGAGGCAATTGTAAGCGCAGCATATTCATATATTGGAGTTCCCTATGTATGGGGTGGTACTTCTTACTCGGGAATTGACTGTTCAGGACTGACGCAAGCATGTCATGCAGCGGTAGGAATTAGCATTCCACGTGTATCGGGAGCACAAGCAGGCGGAGGAATGAACGTAGGAAGTTTATCCAATGCACTTCCGGGTGATATTATTTGTTATCCGGGTCATGTAGCTGTTTATATTGGTGGTGGACAAGTTATTCATGCACCAACGGAAGGTCAGTCGGTAAAAGTGGCTGGAGCATCTATGGGATCGGGACAACCAATCAGTGCAATTAGACGTTATTGGTAACGGAAAAATAGACTAGAAGAGAAAATCATCTGTAATTTTACAGGTGATTTTTTGCTAAAAAAAATAACTTGAAAAAAATTGTCAAATGTTGTATAGTGAATTTGTAGCAGATTATGTGGGGACATAATAAATTATATTAATAAGGATGGGTGAAGTTTATGAAGAGATTATCAAAAACGCTCGTAGCAGTTCTTGCCGTGGGTTCTTTAGTAGTAACTCCAGTTTTAGCAGCGCCGTCTGGTGCGGACACAACGCAGTCAAAGAAAAAGGCAATGCAAAGTGAAGTGAGTTCACTTCAAAATGAGCTGACCAGTGTCATGACGAAGATTAATGAGCTGGAAGCAAGTATGATTACAAAAGGGCAGGAAATTGAAAAAGCCAATGCAGAATTAGCAGCAGCACAGGAAAAAGAAAAGAAACAATATGAGGCGATGAAACTTCGTATCCAGTATATGTATGAAGAAGGGGACGCATCTTCAGCAGCTTTAGAAGGTATTCTAGAGTCTGGTAGTACCGCAAAGTTAATTAATCAAGTAGAATATTTCCAAAATGTACATAAATACGATAGAAAGCAACTTCAAGCATATGAAGAGACGAAGAAACAGATTGAGTCGTTGAAAGCATCTCTGGAATTGGATATGCAGAATATGGCTCAGATGGAGAATGATTTTACATCACAACAAACAAGTCTTGGAGCTACCATTACTGAAAAACAGGCAGAAGTGTCAGACTTAGATGCACAACTTCAAGCAGCGGCGGAAGTGGCTTCAGCACGTGCTCAAAAAGCGGAAGCAGAAGCGGATCAGAGAGCAGCAGCTCAGAATCCTGTAACAGAAGAAAGAAATAATGTGGCATCTGCAGGTAATACGCAGCAACCAAGTCAGGGGAATGGTGAAGTGAAAGTTCCAGAGGTAGCTGCACCACAACCGGGAACTCCGGAAGCAGATGCACCACAATCAGATGCACCGGAAGTAGTTACACCACAACCGGGAACACCGGAAGCAGATGCACCGGAAATAGATGTGCCGGAAGTAGTTATACCACAACCGGGAGCTCCAGAAGCAGATGTACCACAACCAGATGTGCCGGAAGTAGTTGAACCGGATGCGCCAAGTAACTCATCAGTTGCAGACATAGTGGTAAGCACAGCTTGGTCTTATATTGGAGTACCATACGTATACGGTGGTAATGGCTATAATGGTATTGACTGTTCAGGTCTTACAAAGGCATGTTATGCGGCGGCAGGAATTAGTATTCCACGTACCTCCGGTTCACAGGCAGCAGTAGGACAAAATGTTGGTGGATTAGCCAATGCATTGCCTGGAGATATTGTATGCTACTCAGGACATGTAGCAATTTATCTCGGTGGTAATCGTGTGATTCATGCACCACAGCCAGGAGATGTTGTAAAAGAAGCAAGCGTATATATGGGTTCGGGTCAGCCGATTTTAAAAGTTGTAAGATTTTAATAAAAAATATGGCCCCATTTGAAAAATAAAACATAGAAAGACCATTTACAGATGTAGATGGTCTTTTTTTAAAATCGTATTATTTACAGCTACTTTATTGGGGAAATGACTTGCGAAGCGGGCTGTCATATGATATACTATCCAAGTCACAAAAAACACGTGTGCGGTTGCTTTTAAGGGTGCCTAAGTCTGAAATGGACAGGTCTTGAAAGAGAAGGAAGCATGCGGAAGCAAAAACCAAATGGAGGAAAGCAACATGAGCGTTATTTCAATGAAACAATTACTAGAAGCAGGTGTTCACTTTGGACATCAGACAAGAAGATGGAA
This sequence comes from Lachnospiraceae bacterium, assembly GCA_036666555.1. Lineage (GTDB taxonomy): Bacteria > Bacillota > Clostridia > Lachnospirales > Lachnospiraceae > UMGS1251. The sequence continues at coordinate 30,072 of JAVWVS010000007.1, forward strand.
TCCCAAGATGGCTGAGTACATCTACACAGAGAGAAACGGAATCTATATCATCGATTTACAGAAATCGGTAGGAAAAGTAGATGAAGCTTATCAGGCAGTATCTGACGTTGCAACAGACGGTGGTACAATCCTTTTTGTCGGAACCAAGAAACAGGCACAAGATGCAATCAAAGCAGAAGCAGAACGTTGTGGAATGTACTATGTGAATGAGAGATGGTTAGGCGGTATGCTAACGAACTTCAAGACAATTCAAAGCAGAATTACCCGTTTGAAAAATATTGAAAGAATGTCCGAAGATGGAACATTCGATGTTTTACCAAAAAAAGAAGTTATCGAACTCAAAAAAGAGTGGGATAAGTTAGAAAGAAACTTAGGCGGAATCAAAAATATGAAGAGAGTTCCGGATGCAATTTTTGTTGTAGATCCTAAGAAAGAAAGAATTTGTATTCAAGAAGCACATACATTGGGAATTCCGCTGATTGGTATTGCGGATACGAACTGTGATCCGGAAGAATTAGATTTTGTTATTCCGGGGAATGATGATGCAATCAGAGCTGTGAAGTTAATCGTTGCAAAGATGGCAGATGCAGTTATCGAAGCGAATCAGGGAATGACAGGGGATGACATGGAACCTGAATTTACTGAAGCAAATAGCGCAGAGGTAGTAACAGAAGCGTAACCTGAGACTTGAATGCTTCAGCCTGAAAACAGGTTGGAGCATTTTTTAAGAAATTCATTAAAATTCATGATGGAGGAAATAAGAATGGCAATTACAGCAGGAATGGTAAAAGAATTAAGAGAATTAACAGGCGTTGGAATGATGGATTGCAAAAAAGCGCTTAATGAAACAAATGGAGATATGGACGAAGCAGTAGAATATCTTAGAAAAAATGGACAGGCAAAAGCGGAGAAAAAAGCAGGTAGAATTGCTGCAGAAGGTCTTGTTCGTGCTATTGTAAAAGAGGATAAAAAAGCTGCAATCGTAGAAGTGAATTCAGAAACAGACTTTGTATCTAAGAATGCAGATTTCCAGGCATATGTAGAAGATGTGGCAACACAGGCAATGGCATCAGAAGCAACCGATATGGAAGCATTTTTGGCAGAAACATGGACAGCAGATACAAGTAAGACAGTTAAAGAAGCATTGATTGGTAAAATCTCGGTAATTGGTGAGAACTTAAATATCAGAAGATTTGAGAAAATTAATACAGAGGGCTGTGTGGTTTCTTATATCCATGGTGGTGGAAGAATTGGTGTTTTGGTAGAAGCAGACACAGATGTTGTTAACGATGAAGTTAGAATGTGCTTAAAAAATGTTGCAATGCAGGTAGCAGCGATGTCACCTAAATATGTTTCTCGTGCAGAAGTAGCAGCAGATTATATCGAACATGAAAAAGAAATCTTATTGGCACAGGCAAAAACAGAAAATCCAGACAAACCAGATAACATTATTGAAAAAATGATTATTGGACGTTTAAATAAGGAATTAAAAGAAGTATGTCTACTGGATCAGGTTTATGTACAAGACAGTGACTTGACGGTAGAAAAATACGTAGAGAAGATTGCAAAAGAAAATGGAGCAAAATTATCTGTGAAGAAATTCATCCGTTTTGAAACCGGTGAAGGGTTAGAAAAGAAATCAGAGGATTTTGCAGCAGAAGTAGCAGCACAGATGGGTAAATAATTTAAATTTCATAACGAATCTGGAACCCCCGGAGAAGCCTGTATTTATGGGAACTCTGGGGATTTTTGTGGAGAATTCATTGGAATGGGAGGCACTAAATTATGAATCGCGTAAAAAAGTTAGTTTTAGCAGGTATTATGCTTGCAGTTGCAATGATATTGCCCTTATTAACAGGTCAGATTCCACAGGTTGGAAAGATGCTTTCACCTATGCATATTCCGGTTTTAATATGCGGATTTGCCTGTGGTGCACCTTATGGTTTGCTGGTTGGTGCGATTGCTCCGATTTTGCGTTTTTTTATTTTCGGAATGCCACCTCTTTTCCCAGTGGGAATAGCCATGGCATTTGAGCTGGCAGCTTATGGATTTTGTGCCGGGTTATTTTATAAATATCTACCTAAAAAGACAATGAATATTTATGTTAGTTTATTAAGTGCCATGTGTATCGGACGTATTGTCTGGGGGATAACGATGTTTGTCATTGCTCAAATTGCAAAGATTGAATTTGGCATTGGCATGTTTATGGCAGGTGCATTTATCAATGCAGTACCGGGAATTATATTACATGTGATTTTCATCCCTATTATAGTAATGGTATTGAAAAAGGTGGGTTATATATTTAATGAATAGTAAGATGGTAATTGGAATCGACGGCAGATGTGGCGCAGGCAAAACAACCCTTGCCAATTTGCTTTCGGATAAATTAGATGCACCGGTGATTCATATGGATGATTTCTTTTTGCCCCTGTCTCTTCGCACGAAAGAGCGCTTGGAGGAAGCAGGCGGAAACATCCATTATGAAAGATTTAAAGAAGAGGTTACAAAGGGATTGAATATGAACCAATCCATGACCTACCGTGCATTTGATTGCAAAATCATGGATTATAGTCATGAAATTTTGATTCCCAAGGCACCCATTACAATTGTGGAAGGTGTGTATTCTTTCCATCCTTTCTTTGGAAACGTATATGATTATAAGATTTTTTGTGATATTATGAAAGAGAACCAAAAAGCCAGAATTATATCCCGAAATGGGAAGGAAAACTACGAACAATTTGAACAACGTTGGATTCCTATGGAAGAGAAATATTTTGACGAGTTCGGAATTCGAGAACAATGCGATATCACAATCACCTTGTCGCTTTGATGATAAGGAAAATAAAATAAAAATATAGGCGGGGAGATGAAGACGATGTTTCACATTTATAAAACAGATAATGGAATTCTTTCCGAGCAAGAAGAACTAGAAGAAGGTGTATGGATTAACCTGACAGCACCGACTACAGAAGAAAGTATGAGAATTGTGGATCACTACGGAGTGGATCTCGTAGATGTACGGGCGGCTTTGGATGATGAGGAAAGTTCGCGTTTGGATTTGGAAAATGGATACACTTTAATTCTGGTGGATATTCCTTTCGAAGAAATGCGTAACGATCGAAATGCTTATACCACCATCCCTCTTGGAATTATTCTTGTAAAAGATGCAATTATTACCGTTTGTTCAGAAGAAACAATTGTATTGAGCAAATTCTTGAACAATCGAGCAAGAGGATTTAGCACGAAAAAACGAATGCGCTTTATCTATCAGATTTTATTCCGAGCATCCAGTGTATATCAGACTTATCTGCGTATCATAGACAGAAGACGCAGCCAGATTGAAAATAGCGTGGGAAAGAAGACAACGGAAGATACAGATTTAATTGATTTACACGAATTGGAATCAAACTTAGTTTATTTTGCTACGTCTTTAAGTGCGAACAAAGTCGTGTTGGAGCGTTTGACGAAATATGAGCGAATCCAACAATATCCGGAAGATAAAGAATTGTTGGATGATGTTATTGTAGAGAATCGACAAGCCATCGAAATGACTAACATTTATCGAGATATTATTCATGGGACCAGAGATTTGTTATCAACAATGATTAATAACCGGTTGAATAATATGATGAAATTTTTAACATCCATTACTCTTGTTATGGCAATTCCAACGATTATATCAGGAATTTATGGAATGAATGTAAGCTCGAAATGGATGCCATTATCGGATACTCCTTATGGTTTTGCTATTATTTGTGTGATTACAGCCATTGTGTGTATCATTGCTTTGTTTATGTTGAAACGAAGAAAGATGCTGTGATAAGGACAATAAAAAAGAACGGTAGGACATTCGTCCTTGCCGTTCTTTTTTATTATAAATCAGCAGAAATTAACAATGCACTGCTAGCTGCATGCCGCTTAGATTTGCTAATACTTGCTCCTCTATGGTTTCTCTTTCTGCTTTTAAAACAATAGCAAGTTCATTAAAGAGCAAATGCTGAAGTGAAAGCAAAAGCCGGTTATCGGTATCGGCAAATTTTTTATTAATGACGTCTGCATTTAATTTGCGAAGCAGAAGTACTTTTAGAATTTTTGAAAGCTCGGAAGCATTACTTTGCTTCATCATGAGGTCAAATTCTTTGTCCCGGAGTTTTTTGTTGTCATTCCACGGTATTACGTCAGGGGAAGAAAAATAATCAATAATTTCTTCAGCTTCTTCCGGTGAGATGATTGCACGCATGAAAATCTTTTGATTGTCAATGGGAATCATAATTTTTGCATCTTTGTCCGTCACAGGATGGAAGACATAATATGTGCGCTTTGTATGATTTATGCTGCGATCGCATATATCATCAATACGGCAAACTCCACGGGATGAATAGATAAAATAGTCGTTCGTTTTGAACATATAAACCTCTCCTTAATTCTAAGATGCAACAAAGTTAACAAATTTAGTATAACACTTTTAATGGAAATAGTCAACCTGGTTGACAATTTCTGGTTGACAATGGATATCGGTCATACTATAATACAGGAGAAAAAGGGATAAAGGAGATTAAATACATTGGGGACAGAAATGAATTTGATTGGTCTTTTAACAGAACGGCAGTTGGAAATTAGGCAGACTTGCCAAAAAATGTGGAACAGCCATTACGATGTTTATATCGCAGATTCTGAATGGGCAGCTTTGCGGGCTGCTTCTGCAGAAGCATTGACGATTTCGGAGATGGCAAAGCGATTGGGGATTTCACGGCAGGCAGTGCATAAGATTGTAAAGAGCATGGAACTTAAAGAACTTGTAAAGGTCTATGAAACACCGGAGTATAAAAACAGAAAATATATTGTGATTACGGAAAAAGGAAAAGACTATGATATGGTATATCAAAAGGTAAAAGAAGAATTGCTAGAAAAGATAGAACGAACAATGGGCTCAGATAATTCATGTCAGTTAAAAAAATTGCTGTCCATAGATTGGGGGATAGGTGCATAGATGAAGGTGAAAAGTAAATTGGTCATGCAGGCACCAGTACATGAGACATTTACAGTAGGAGCACTGCTGGCAATTGTGGGTGGGTTCCTAGATGCTTATACATACTTATTATGTGGTGGGGTATTTGCCAATGCCCAGACTGGAAATATAGTACTGTTATCTGTTTCTGCAGCACAGGGCGAATTGCACAGAGCTTTATATTATATAGCACCCATTTTGGCATTTGTAGCAGGTGTATTTATAACAGAATGGGTCAAGAAAAAACTAACACAAGCAGGGATGGATATCTGGGAACATTTTGTGCTTCTCATAGAGTTTGTGTTACTTTTGGTTATTGGGTTTGTGCCAAGAAGTGCACCAGATGGAATTATTAATGTGATGATTTCTTTTATTTGCTCTATGCAAGTGAACAGTTTTCGGAAAATTCATGCCATCACCTATGCTTCTACCATGTGCACCGGTAACCTACGTTCCGGTACGGAGAATTTGTTTCGCTATTTGGAAGAAGGCAACAAGCGAGCAGGAAAAAATGCCATTCATTACTTTGGAATCATTGCATTTTTTATTATAGGTGCAGTGGCTGGTACTGTTTTATCTCATGAATGGGGTGTGAAAAGTGTTTGGGTCTGCTGCGGGATTTTAGCGGTCACATTTTTAAAAATCGCCAATAAGGCGCAGTGACACATAATTGATATGGTATACTAAAATAAAAATGGACAGAAAGGATAAGGGATAAGGGATGAGGATAGGAATATTAGGAGCAGGAAATATTGCAAGAAAAATGGCATTTACAGTGAGCCAAATGGAGGATGCAACTTGTTATGGGGTAGCGGCAAGAGATTGTGAACGTGCAGAAAAATTTGCAAAGGAGTATGGGTTTCAAAAAGCCTATGGCTCCTACGAAGAACTGGTAGAAGATCCAGAGGTAGAGTTGATATATATAGCAACACCACATTCCCATCATTATGAACATGCAAAATTATGTCTCCAGCATGGGAAACCGGTACTTTGTGAAAAAGCGTTTATGGCCAACGCAAAACAAGCGGAGGAAATACTTTCACTTTCAGAAGAGAAAAAAGTATTTATTACCGAGGCAATTTGGACAAGATATATGCCCTCCCGAAAGATGATAGATGCGGTAATCGCAAGTGGGGAGATAGGAGAAATCACTTCCGTAACAGCGAATTTGGGGTATGATATTAAGGATGTTAAAAGGATACAAGATCCCTCGTTAGCGGGAGGAGCACTTTTGGACGTGGGCATTTATCCGCTGACGTTTGTGAGTATGATATTGGGTGATGAGATAGAGGAGATGACGTCTACTTGCACCAAAACAGACACGGGGATGGATGAACAAAATGCGATTATATTAAAGTATCCGGGTAAGAAAATGGCTATGGTACACAGCGGGATGTTGGCTGGTACCGAGCAGTACGGAATTGTTTATGGTACAAAGGGATATTTGATTGCAGAGAATATTAACAACGTAAATCGTATTAAAATATATACGCCAAATCGGGAACTCAAAAAGGAGCTAGTGGTTCCGGAGCAAATTACCGGTTTTGAAGATGAAGTTAGAGCTTCGATGAAGGCCATTCGAGAAGGACAAATTCAATGCCCACAGATGCCCCATAAAGAAATTTTGACCATGATGAAGTTGATGGATGCTTTAAGGGCACAATGGGGCGTGAAATATCCATTCGAATAAGAGAAATCTAGGATGCCCGGCATTTTAAAAGGAATGAAAGAAAGATATCTTTCATTTGCGGAGTCGTTTGATACATACATTCCGGATGCCATTGTACGCCTAAGACAAAAGAATGATTGGGCATTTCCAAAGCTTCAATGGTGTCGTCGGAGGTCTTGCCGGTGATGATAAGACCGTCCCCTACCTTCGCAACGGCTTGGTGGTGAAAACTGTTGGTATAGGCAAAATCACCGATGATATGTTGCAGGCGGCTACCGGAAGTGGCACAGACTTTATGACTGACATCTCTTCGGGAAAGAGATGCCTGCATATGGTTGATATTGTTACCGGGTTGGTTTTCTATGTCCTGGTACAAAGTGCCACCGCAAGCGACATTTAATACTTGCAATCCCCGACAGATGGCCAGTACCGGCTTGTTGACTTGGAGCACCTGTTTCATAAGGCGAATCTGAAAAACATCCAAGGTGATGTTGGTTTCTAAAAGACCGGATTGCGGTTCTTCTTTAAAAAGAAGCGGTGTAATATCTCCACCACCACAAAAAAGAAATCCATCACAAAGCTGGCTGTAAAGTCCCAGTGCTTCATTTGATTTTACAGCAGGGATAACAAGGGGAAGACCACCACAGCGTTTTATTGCTTGAATGTAGGCGTTGCTAACATATTGTTTGTGATCCATAAGTCCGCAGACAATAATACCAATGATTGGTTTCATAAAAGCCTCCTTTAGAAATAGCATAGACGAAATATAATATAATATGCAAACGGAAGCAAAAAAAGAATCTCCTATCGTTTTTATGTAAACGGTAGGAGATTCTTTGGATAATTCTATTGATTCTTTTGGAGTTCGGCCATTTTCATTGCGCGTACTTTTAAAGGAAGTCCGAACAAATTGATAAATCCTTCGGCATCATGATGGTCATACAATTCACCGGTGGTAAAACTTGCCAGAGATTCACTATATAAAGAATAAGGGGAAGTGGTTCCCGCTTTGATGATATTGCCCTTGTAAAGTTTAAATTTTACTTCTCCGGTGACACACTCTTGCGTTTTTTCAATGAAAGCTTGTACGGCTTCTCGGAGAGGTGTAAACCATTTTCCTTCATATACAATTTGAGATAATTTGTTTCCCATGTCTTTTTTCACTTCATAAGTAGCACGGTCTAGTACCAATTCTTCCAATTGCTGGTGTGCTTCCATCAAAATCGTACCGCCTGGCGTTTCATAAACACCACGGGACTTCATTCCTACCACACGGTTCTCTACGATATCTACAATTCCTACCCCATGCTTTCCACCAAGCACATTTAATTTGGTGATAATTTCAGATACTTTGAGTGATTCTCCATTCAAAGTCTTCGGGACACCTTGCTCAAAGGACATAGTGACATATTCCCCTTGATCAGGTGCTTTTTCGGGAGACACTCCCAGCACCAGAAGATGGTCATAATTAGGTTCTACGGAAGGGTCTTCTAATTCTAAGCCTTCATGGCTGATATGCCATAAGTTGCGGTCACGGCTATAACTGGAACTGGCATCAAATGGCAAATCAATGCCATGTGCTTTGCAATATTCGATTTCATCTTCACGGGACTGCATGGTCCATACATCGGTCATTCTCCAAGGTGCAATAATTTTCAAATCCGGAGCCAATGCTTTGATACCAAGTTCGAAACGAATCTGGTCATTTCCTTTTCCGGTTGCACCGTGGCAGATTGCGGTGGCATTTTCTTTTCTGGCAATTTCCACTAATTTTTTTGCGATTCCGGGACGCGCCATGGAAGTTCCTAATAAATACTTGTTTTCATAAATGGCATTGGCTTGTACACAAGGAACGATATAATCATCACAGAATTCGTCAATAATATTTTCGATGTATAATTTTGAAGCGCCCGATAATTGAGCTCTTTCTTCCAATCCGTCTAATTCTTCTCCTTGTCCACAGTCGATGCAGCAGCAGATCACTTCATAATCAAAATTTTCCTTTAACCAAGGGATAATTGCGGTGGTATCTAATCCACCGGAATATGCTAATATCACTTTCTCTTTGCTCATGTAATATGCCTCCTAAATTTTATTTTTTTTCAACAATAAAATGACTATACACCATTATACATAAATATGCAATAGAAAAAGTGAGATTAGTTTAAAAAGTGCATAATATAGTAGAAAATAGAATAAAATAAGAAATAAACGAATAAATATTAAAAAAGAGCTTGCATAATATACACTAAAGATGTATAATTATGCAAATGTTTCCGTTTAATACGAGGATAAAAGAAAGGAATAAAAAGATGATTAAAGTGGGAATTATAGGTTCCACCGGGTATGCCGGAGGAGAACTGGTACGCATTTTAACTACTCATAAAGAAGCACAAGTGAAGTGGTATGGTTCCAGAAGTTATATAGATAAAAAATATGCGCAGGTATATCAAAATATGTTTCAGATAGTAGATGCAGTTTGCATGGATGATAACATGGAAGAATTGGCAAAACAGGTAGATGTTATTTTTACGGCAACGCCACAGGGATTTTGTGCATCTTTGCTGAAGGAAGAAATATTGTCACAGACAAAGGTGATTGATTTAAGCGCAGATTTTCGTTTTCAAGATTTACAGACTTATGAAGCGTGGTATGAAATGAAGCATCCAAGCCCTCAATTTATAAAGGAAGCAGTATATGGATGGTGCGAAGGCAACCGAGCCGCCATTCGGAAAGCAAGACTGGTTGCTAACCCAGGATGCTATCCCACCTGCTCCATCTGCGCTATTTATCCCTTGGCGAAAGAAGGAATGATTGATATGAAAACCCTCATTATTGACGCCAAGTCGGGGACTTCCGGAGCGGGAAGAGGAACGAAACTAGATAATTTATACTGTGAAGTAAATGAAAATATAAAGGCGTATGGCGTGACCACTCACCGGCATACTCCGGAAATTGAAGAGCAACTGGGATATGTGGCAAAGGAAGCCATTACCTTAAACTTTACGCCTCACTTGGTTCCTATGAACAGAGGCATTCTGGTGACTGCTTATGCCGATTTGAAAAAAGAAGTCACCTATCAAGAAGTAAAAGCCATTTATGACACCTATTATCAAAAGGAAAAGTTTATTCGTGTATTAGAAGAAAACGTATGTCCACAGACAAAATGGGTAGAGGGAAGCAATTATGTGGATGTGAATTTTAAAATTGATCAGCGAACGGGTAGAATCATTATGATGGGGGCACTGGACAATTTAGTCAAAGGAGCGGCGGGACAGGCTGTGCAGAATATGAACCTGATGTTTGGCTGTAAGGAAAATGAAGGCCTGGAACTGGTTCCCATGTTCCCTTAATAGAAATTCTGAGAAATGTTAGAAAGTGTGAAAAAGATGATACGAACAATGAAAATAGAAGATTATGAGGAAGTATATCTACTATGGAAAAAGATTCATGGGTTTGGACTGCGCAGTGTGGATGACTCACAAGAGGGGATTGCACGTTTTTTAAAACGAAACCCTATGACCAGTATTGTGGCAGTGAAGGATGAAAAAATTGTGGGTAGCATTTTGTGTGGACACGATGGAAGAAGAGGATGCTTTTATCATGTTTGTGTGGAGGAAAACTATCGACAGCAGGGAATTGGAACGGATATGGTCATCACTGCAATGGAAGCACTTCGAAAAGAACATATCAGCAAGGTGTCGCTGATTGCATTTGTGCAAAATGATGTGGGAAACAAGTTTTGGAATCAAATTGGATGGACGCAAAGATTAGATTTGAATTATTACGAATTTACATTAAACAAAGAAAATATTACAGCCTTTAATCAAGCATAGGAGAACAGGGAGGACGAAAAAAATGAAACAGATCATGGGCGGAGTAACCGCAGCAAAAGGATTTCAAGCAGCAGGAGTAGCAGCGGAAATTAAGTATCAAGGACGCAAAGATATGGCGGTGATTTATAGTACTGTTCCTTGTGTAGTGGCAGGAACATTTACTACCAACATAGTAAAAGCAGCACCGGTAAAATGGGATCAAGAAATTGTGAAACATTCCAAGACTGCGCAAGTGATCATTGTGAATTCGGGTATTGCCAATGCTTGTACTGGTCAGGAAGGTTATGGGTATTGTGAGGAAACGGCTAAGGCAGCAGCACAAGCCATGCAAGTACATTGTGACGGGGTACTCATTGGATCCACGGGTGTCATAGGGAAACAACTTCCTATGGAGAAAGTTATCGCTGGAATTGCAAAACTGGCGGAAGAAAAGACGGATTCCGTGGAAGCGGGAACAAAAGCAGCACAAGCAATCATGACCACGGATACCTGCGAAAAACAACTGGCGGTATCCATAGAGGTAGGTGGAAAAACAGTAACCATGGGTGGAATGGCAAAAGGTTCCGGCATGATTCACCCCAATATGTGCACCATGTTAAGTTTTTTGACTACAGATGCAGTCATTGGAAAAGAGACACTACAAAAAGCATTGAGTGAAGATATCGGGGACACTTATAATATGATTTCAGTAGATGGAGATACCTCTACCAATGATACGGTTTTACTATTGGCAAATGGGTTGGCTCAAAATGAGGAAATAAAATATGGAACCGAAGCATATAAGGAATTTGTGAAAGGGCTACATACTTTAAATGAATATCTGGCAAAAAAAATTGCTGGGGATGGAGAAGGAGCCACTGCTTTATTTGAAGTGATCGTGGTGGGGGCAAGTAGCAAAGAACAGGCAAAAATATTGAGCAAGGCCATTGTGACATCCAACTTAACAAAAACGGCAATTGCCGGACATGATGCAAACTGGGGGAGAATTCTTTGTGCCATGGGATATTCTGGAGTCACTTTTAATCCGGAAAATGTAGACTTGTTTTTTCAGAGCAATGCCGGCAAGATTCAGATTGTGAAGAACGGAACAGCGGTGGATTATAGCGAAAAAGAGGCGGCAAAGATTCTTTCGCAAAAGGAAGTGACAGCCATTGCTGACATCAAAGAAGGAACACACCAAGCAACGGCATGGGGGTGTGATTTGACCCACGGATACATTGATATTAATGCGGATTATCGAAGCTAAAAACCAGACAAGAAAGTAGGCGGAATATGACGAAAAACATGCAGAAATATTTGGATAAAGCAGAGGTATTGATTGAAGCACTTCCCTACATCCAACGTTTTAACCGAAAAATCATAGTGGTAAAATACGGTGGCAGTGCCATGGTGGATGAAGAACTGAAAAAAAGAGTTATTCAAGACGTGACGTTATTGAAACTGGTAGGGTTTAAACCAATCATTGTCCACGGCGGTGGGAAGGAAATCAGTAAGTGGGTAGAAAAAGTAGGCATGACTGCGGAATTTGTCAATGGATTACGAGTTACAGATGCCCAGACTATGGAAGTGGCAGAAATGGTGCTTGGAAAAGTCAATAAAAGTCTGGTACAACTGGTAGAAGAATTGGGTGTACGGGCAATTGGCATTAGTGGAAAAGATGGCGGGCTATTAAAGGTGGAGAAAAAACTGTCTGATGGTCAGGATATTGGTTTTGTAGGAGATATTACGAAAGTGAATACGGAAATTTTATATGATTTATTAGAAAAAGATTTCATTCCCATCATATGCCCCGTAGGATTGGATTCAGAATTCCAGACGTATAATGTCAATGCAGATGATGCGGCATGTGCTATTGCACGGGCAATGAATGCAGAAAAACTGGCATTTTTAACAGATATTGAAGGCGTATACAAAGATCCAAAGGATGCAGAAACATTGATTTCCGAATTGACAGCAGCAGAAGCAAATCAATTGATGGAAAATGGAAACATTGGTGGCGGCATGCTTCCGAAACTTCAAAATTGTGTGGATGCAGTGGAAAATGGAGTGGCCAGAGTACATATTTTAGATGGACGTATTCCACATTGTCTGTTGCTTGAAATCTTTACCAATCAAGGAATTGGAACTGCTATTTTAAAGGAATCAGAAAGTAGGTTTTATGATGGAAAATAAAAGATATAGGGAAGAAGTAGGGCAGGCACTGGTGCATACTTATAATCCATTCCCAGTAGTGCTTGAGCATGGCGAGGGGGGTTATCTTTATGATACAGAGGGAAAGGAATATTTAGATTATGCAGCAGGATATGCGGTTTCTTCTTTAGGGTATCATAATACAGAACTGGGAGAGGCATTAAAGAAACAAATCGATCAATTGTTTCACACTTCGAATTTGTATTATCACACTGTGACCAAGGATGCGGCGGAGAGCTTGAAACGAATTACTCAGATGGACCGTATCTTTTTTACCAATAGCGGCGGAGAAGCAGTGGAGGGGGCGTTAAAAGCAGCAAGAAAATATGCCTATACAAAGAAAAGTGGGCGAACTCAATTCATTGCTATGAAAGAGTCCTTTCATGGACGAAGTTTGGGTGCATTGTCAGTAACTGGACATGATGCATATCGAGCACCTTTTGAGCCACTTGTTCCCGGGGTGCAATTTGCTACATTCAATGATTTAGATAGTGTCCGAGCATTGATTACCGACCAGACTTGTGCCATTATTTTAGAACCGGTGCAGGGAGAAGGAGGAATATATCCAGCTACAAAGGAGTTTATGGTAGGAATCCGCAAGTTGTGCAAGGAACACTCTATTTTGATGATTTGTGATGAGGTACAATGTGGAATGGGACGTACCGGTTCTTGGTTTGCGTGGCAAGGGTATGAGGTGAAACCGGATATCATGACCATGGCGAAGGCGATTGGAAGTGGAATTCCGGTAGGTGCATTTGCTATGACCGAGCAAGTTGCCAAGTATTCGCTTACACCGGGGGACCATGGAACGACCTATGGTGGTAATCCTTTGGCTTGTGCGGCGGTAAAGAAAACGGTGGAAATATTTGAACAAGAACAGTTGGTGGAACATGTAAAGCAGGTAACACCTTATTTAGAACAAGAATTAGACAAAATAGTGGCAGAATTTGATTGCGTTTCATCCAGACACGGACAAGGGATGATGCAAGGAATCACCGTGACTAAGCCAATGAGTACCATTGTGAATGCAGCACTTGACGAAGGGTTATTGCTGATTGGCGCAGGCGCTGATGTCATTCGGTTTGTGCCTCCTTTGATTATTACAGAAACACAGGTAGATGAAATGATTCAAAAATTAAAAAAGGCACTGCAAAGAGGATAAAAACAGCATAGATACCCAATCGTTGGATATACTAAAATAAAGTTTACATCTAATTTTAGGAGGAATACAATGATTGGGTTTTTAATTGCATTATTATCGGGAGCGCTGATGAGTATACAAGGTGTATTCAATACACAGATTACAAAGACAACGGGAATGTGGGTGTCGAATGTATGGGTACAATTCAGCGCATTTGTGCTTTGCATTGTGGTATGGGCATTGATGGGAAGGGATAGTTTGGTGACCATAACAAAAGTGGAACCAAAATACATGTTATTGGGTGGAATCATTGGTGCAGGAATTACATGGACGGTTATTAAAAGTATGGAGCAATTAGGGCCTGCGAAAGCAGCACTTTTAATTGTAATTTCACAGTTAATTATTGCTTATGCCATTGAGCTTTTGGGATGGTTTGGTGTAGAGCAGCAGCCGTTGGACTGGAAGAAAGTGGGAGGCATGATAGTTGCACTTGCTGGGGTGACAATTTTTCAGTGGAAATGAGTTGTATTTTGAAGAAAAGTCCGTTACAATAGAAGTGTCTAGCATAAAGGGGGTATCCTATGTTTTCAAAACATATGGGAGGATTTTATGCGTAGAAAAAAAGAAAAACAGTATTGCTTTTTTGTGAGTGTGGTACTTCTTTTGAGTGTTCTATTATTTGGCTGTATGAAAAAGGAACCGGTTGCTTTAAAAGAAACAAAGATGAAAGAAAAGCAGACGAATCAAGAGACGAGGAAGACCAAAGAACCAAAGACAATTATGGTAGATGTTTGTGGTGCGGTGAACATACCGGGGGTATATGAACTACCTATGGGAAGCAGACTTTTTGAGGCAGTGAAAAAAGCGGGAGGCATGACGGAAGTGGCGGCTTCTGCCTATTTAAACCAAGCGGTTGTGCTAAAAGACGGAGAACAGATTTATGTGCCTACAACCGAAGAAGTAGTGAAGAATGAGGCACCATCCGAAGAAGGATTACAAGGCGATACAGGGAAAAGCGGGCAGGTGAATTTGAATACGGCCAGCAAAGAGGAACTGATGACCCTAACCGGAATTGGAGAAGCAAAAGCGGAAAGTATTATTGCATATCGGAAAGAACATGGAGGATTTCAGACCACGGATGAATTGAAGCAGATTCCGGGGATTAAGGATGCCATATTTAATAAGATGAAAGAGCAGATTACAATTAAATGAGGGAGATAAGCATGGGAAAAAAAGTATTAGTAGTAGATGATGAAAAATTAATTGTAAAAGGGATTCGTTTCAGCTTAGAACAAGATGGAATGGAAGTTGATTGTGCATATGACGGAGCAGAGGCCATTGAACTGGCAAAAGCAAACGAGTATGATTTACTTTTATTGGACGTCATGTTACCTAAATTTGATGGATTTGAAGTATGCCAACAGATTCGTGATTTTTCCGATGTTCCAATTGTTATGTTGACAGCAAAAGGCGATGATATGGATAAGATTCTTGGTTTGGAATATGGAGCAGATGATTACATAACGAAGCCATTTAATATTCTGGAAGTGAAAGCGCGAATTAAAGCAATTATGCGCCGTACCGGAAAGAAAGAAGCGGATATAGAGAAGAATAAGACGATTGAAAAAGGAGATATGAGTATTGATTGTGAAAGCCGTAGAATTTTTATTGGAGAAAAAGAAATCAATTTAACTGCGAAAGAATTTGATCTTTTAGAACTTTTGGCAAGTAATCCAAACAAAGTGTACAGTAGAGAGAACCTTTTGAATATTGTATGGGGATATGAGTATCCCGGTGATGCAAGAACAGTGGACGTGCATGTGAGAAGATTGCGGGAAAAAATAGAAACCAATCCAAGTGATCCAAAGTATGTATATACAAAGTGGGGAGTTGGTTACTATTTTAGGGGGTAAGATTTCATTTCGGCAAAGATCATTTAGAAGTCTCCGGGTTCGGATTATCATACTGCTGGCAATATTTGGAATGATTCCATGTATTTTAATTAAAACGGTGATTTTAGAAAGTTATGAAGATAGAGCGGTTTCTGTAAAAACAGCAGAAATCCAAAATCAATGTACCATTTTAAGCAATCAACTATGCAGTTCCAATTATTTAGCAAATCCAACATCAGAAATACTAAATGCGGAGATGACTCAGTTGACGAATATTTATAATGGACGAGTTATGATTATCGATAAAAATTTCCATGTAGTGAAAGATACTTACCATCTGGACGAAGGGAAAACCATCGTTTCTGAGGATGTCATCAAGTGCTACAAAGGAAGGGAAACCAGTCAATATGATGGGAAGAATCGTTACATTGAAGTAACGGAACCTATTATGGATAGTGAGAATAAGAATATTATGGGTGTGATGCTGGTAAGCATCTCTACAGATATTATCGTAGACAACCAAGATGTGTTAGAATCCAAGGCCAATGTGATTCAGACAACCATTATTGTGGTATTGCTGATTGTGGCGTGTTTTATTGCAAGTATTCTTGTGAGACCATTTGGTCGAATTACAAAAGTAATTGAAGATGTGACAGAAGGTTATGATGATGATAATCTTCATGAAAATGCTTATACAGAAACAAAGTTAATTTCCGATGCGTTTAACAAGATGCTTGGAAGGCTGAAAGTAGTAGATGATTCCAGACAAGAATTTGTTTCCAATGTTTCTCATGAACTAAAGACACCATTGACTTCTATGAAAGTGTTGGCAGATTCTTTGTTGACGCAACCGGATGCGCCAGTGGAATTGTATCAGGAATTCATGGGAGATATTACAGAAGAAATTGAACGGGAAAATAAAATTATTAATGATTTGCTTTCGCTTGTGAAAATGGACAAGACGGCAGCGGGAGTCAATATCAAAGCAGAGAATATTAATGATGTGGTAGAACGAATTTTAAAAAGGCTTCGTCCCATTGCAGCAGCCAGAAATATTGAAGTGGTATTTGAAAGCTTTCGCCCGGTAACGGCAGAAGTGGATGAGGTGAAATTATCTCTGGCACTTTCTAATTTAGTAGAAAATGCGATTAAGTATAATTCGGAAGATGGGTGGGTGCACGTATCACTCAATGCAGATCATAAATATTTTTATATTAAGGTGGCAGACTCCGGGATGGGAATTCCAAAGGAGGAACAGGAACATATTTTCGAACGGTTTTACCGAGTAGATAAATCTCATTCAAGAGAAATAGGGGGGACCGGTCTGGGACTTGCAATTACGAGAAATGCCATTGTAGTACATCGAGGTGCAATTAAAGTTTTTAGTGAAGAAGGGGAAGGTACTACATTTACGGTACGTATTCCATTGAATTATATTGTATAGGAAAGGGACGAATATGAAAAAGTATATCAGCATAGTAGTGTGCATGTTGCTCATCGTCCTTTCTGCCTGTGGCACTGGAAAAAAGGTAAAAGAGACCGGCGTTTATATTTACTATGTCAATACAAGTGGTACGGCTCTGGAACGAAGCAACTATGAAAAAAAATCAAAAGAGATAGACCGGGAAATCAAGCGAATGTTACAGCAGTTAAAAAAGGCACCAGAATCCATAGATTATCAGTCTGCCATTCCAGAAGGGGTAAAAATTACCGGATATCAACTGGAAAATGGTCTTTTGCGAGTGGATTTTAATAGTTCGTACGGAAATCTGGATGCTGTTTCAGAAGTGCTATGCCGCTCAGCGGTAGTACAGACATTGACACAATTAAAGGGTGTGGAGTCTGTGGAATTTTACGTGGATGGAGTTCCACTGGTAAATCAGGAAGGAAATCCGATTGGTTATATGAAAGGTTCGGATTTTATTCAAAATACAGGGTCGACTATTAATACCTATCAAGTAAAAACGCTGCAGTTGTATTTTGCTAATAAAAATGGAAAACAGTTAAATAAAGAAACCATTAATGTACGTTATAATAGCAATATGTCTGTAGAAAAATTAATTATGGAGCAATTAATGAAAGGTCCTGCCGGGGAAGAACATCTTCCCATTATTTCACCGGATACAAAATTACTTGGAGTATCGGTAAAAGACAGAATCTGCTATGTGAATTTTGATGAGGGATTTCTGGATAATCATTATGATTTAGTTCCGGAAGTACCCATTTATGCCATTGTGAATTCTATTATAGATAGTGGGATGGCAAGTCAAGTGCAAATTTCTATTGCAGGAGAGACCGATGTGACCTTTAAGGGAACGATTTCATTGAATAAACCATTTGAAAGAAACCAGGAAATCATAGAGGAATAAGTATGAGGAAAAGACCATTATGTATGGTATGTCTGGCTTTTTTGGTAGTGCGAACGCTCTTGTTCTTATGGGGAGGCGAAAAACTCGGCCATGATTTTCGCCCCTCCTTATTAGAAAAAACGGTGGAGAATAAAGAGCAAGTGACTGCTCGGGGTCAGATTTACAAAAAGGAACAAAAAGAAAAATACCAAGTATTATATTTGAAAAACAACATCATTACCCATTCTGGGAAAAGAATCAAAGAATCCCACCTTATTGTATACGATCAAACATTTCTTCCCTGCTCCATTGGAAATCGTATTGTCGCTAATGGGAAAGTACAATTTTTTGAACCGGAAAGAAATCCGGGTAATTTTAATCAAAAATTCTATTATCAAAAAGAACACATTCATGGATCTATCTGGTCCCAACAAATCACCATAGAAAACAAGAAAATTAATTTTTTGTCAGAAGGACTCTTCCAATTACGTAATCGTTGGACAGGGATTTTTTATCATGCACTGGGACATCAAGATGGTGCTGTGTTATGCGCAGTGCTATTGGGGGAAAAGGGGGAACTGGACCCAGAGTTGAAAGAACTTTATCAAAAAAATGGAATTGCACATATTCTGGCCATTTCGGGACTTCACATTTCTTTTTTAGGATTAGGTCTATATCAGTTGTTGCGAAAAGCAGGATGCTCCTACAAAGTAGCGGGAACCGCAGGAGTAACGGTATTAAGCCTCTATGTATTGATGATTGGAATGGGAGTGTCCAGTATTCGTGCTTATTTGATGTTTGTACTGCGGATAGGAGCAGATGTGACCGGAAGGGCGTATGATATGACTACCAGCGCAGCAATAGCGGCAGGATGTATTATTATGTGGCGCCCATTGTATTTGTTCGATGCAGGCTTTTTACTTTCATTTGGGGCGATTTGCGGCATCGCGGTCATATGTCCAGCAGTGGCTTTGCTTTTTCCTTGTAAATGCAGAGGATTACAAGGATTATCCACAAGCTTGGGTATTCATCTGATGATGCTTCCCATTCTTTTATATTTCTTTTTTGAATTTCCCTTGTATTCATTTTTTTTGAATTTAATCGTCATCCCACTGATGTCTGTTTTGCTAGGCGTAGCTATGGTTGGAAGCGCCACGGCATTTATCTGGTGGGGCGGGGGAGCATTTATTTTAAAAAGCTGCAAAATTATTTTGGTGATTTATGAATGGCTGTGTCAGGTGGGAATCCAGCTACCTTTTTCAAGAATTGTATTTGGCCAGCCAAAGTGGCAGCAAATTGTATTATATTATGCAGGGCTTCTGACAGTGGTCTGGCTTGGCTACCATCGGATGCCATATAAAAAAGCAGTAACCGGTATTGTCATCATGCTTCTGGCAGGTATGGTAGCAGTGTGTGGATTTGGACATCAAAATAGGGGCAAGGTAAGGGCGGTGATGCTAGACGTTGGTCAAGGAGACGGTATTTTTTTAAAAGGACCCAAAGGTTCCAACTATTTTTTTGATGGGGGAAGCAGTGATGTGAAACAAGTGGGAAAGTATCGCATGGAACCCTTTTTAAAATCGCAAGGAGTGGGAACATTAGATTATGTATTTATTTCCCATGGAGATGCAGATCACTTCAATGGTATAGAGGAAATGCTAAAGAGACAAAAAATTGGTATTTTTATTAAAACACTAGTGCTTCCATGCGAGGAAGTCCAAGATGATGTTCTGAAAAAACTTGCCCAAACAGCAAAAAAGGCTGGAACAAAGGTGGTGTTGATAGAGCCACAGGAGTTCGTGAGGGAAGGGATGATGACCATAAGATGCGTACAACCGGGTTCGGAGTTTGATGGTGAGTTAGGAAATGAAAGTTCGCTGGTATTTAGCATTACCTTTCAAAAATTTGATATGCTGCTTACTGGAGACGTGGAGGGGGCAGGGGAGGAACTTTTGACCAAGGGAGGAAAACTAAAACCGTATGATGTTTTAAAAGTTGCACATCATGGGTCCCAAAATTCCACTTCAGAAGAATTTTTGCAGCAGGTGCAGCCGGATTATGCACTGATATCTGCCGGTCGGGAAAATCGGTATGGGCATCCACATACGGTGACGTTAGAAAAATTAAAGAAAATGGGGAGTAAAATTTATGGAACACCTGAAAATGGAGCAATAGAAATGATTACGAATGGGGAAAAATTATGGATAGGAAAGGCGAATTAAAGGGAAAAATATGTTTAATATTTAACAAACACGAAAATGTGTACAATATTCCAAAAAAAAATTGTGAATTTTAACAGTTTTCGTAGAAAATGAAAGAGAAAGGTTGACGTATTGCACAATTCCACGCATAATAATAAAGGATAGTACAAATTTATGGGAGGGTTTAACAAGATGGAAAATTTATTACGAATTGTTCCGCTATTTGGATTGGCGGCACTGCTATTCGCAGCAGTACTTGTGAAGAGAGTGTCACGAAATGAGGCAGGAACAGAAAAGATGCAAGAGATTGCAAAAGCAATCAGCGACGGAGCCAAAGCTTTTTTAATGGCAGAGTACAAAATACTAATTATTTTTGTTGCGGTACTGTTTGTTTTGATTGGTTTTGGAATCGGGAATTGGATTACAGCAGTGTGTTTCTTATTAGGAGCAACATTTTCTACAGCCGCAGGGTATGTAGGAATGAATGTGGCAACAAAAGCCAATGTTAGAACTGCGAATGCAGCAAGAATTAGTGGAATGAACAAAGCTTTGTCTATTGCATTTTCCGGAGGAGCTGTGATGGGAATGTGTGTGGCAGGACTTGGCGTGCTAGGTGTCAGCCTTATTTACATGGCAACAGGAAGCGTAGAAGTGTTATCCGGATTTAGTTTGGGCGCATCTTCCATTGCTCTTTTTGCACGTGTGGGTGGTGGAATCTATACCAAAGCAGCTGATGTTGGTGCAGACTTAGTAGGTAAAGTGGAAAGTGGAATCCCGGAGGATGATCCTCGTAATCCGGCAGTTATTGCGGATAATGTAGGAGATAATGTAGGAGACGTTGCTGGAATGGGAGCGGATTTATTTGAATCTTATGTAGGCTCCTTGGTTTCGGCTATCACTCTTGGTACCGTATATTTTGCATTGGAAGGCGTTGTATATCCATTGATTATATCTGGATTGGGTCTGGCTGCTACGATTATTGGTACGTTTTTTGTGAAGAGTGATGAAAAATCGAATCCTCACAAAGCATTAAAGATGGGTACATATATCTCAAGTGTGATTGTGGTCATTGCAGCAGTTATCTTTAGTAAAATGATGTTTGGAAATTATAATGCCGCTATTGCAATTATTTCAGGTTTAGTAGTTGGATTATTAATTGGTATTATTACAGAACGCTACACATCTGCAGATTATAAATCCGTAAAGCGAATTGCAGAGCAATCCGGAACAGGAGCTGCAACAACTATCATTAGCGGATTGGCAGTAGGAATGCGTTCCACGGCCATACCGGTACTTTTAATCTGTCTGGGCATTTTTGTTTCTTTTGAATTTAGTGGACTGTATGGAATTGCTCTTGCGGCGGTAGGAATGCTTTCTACAACTGCTATTACGGTAGCGGTAGATGCTTATGGTCCTATTGCAGATAATGCAGGTGGTATTGCACAAATGGCAGGACTTGATAAATCGGTTCGGGATATTACAGACAAATTAGACTCTGTAGGAAATACAACAGCAGCAATCGGAAAAGGATTTGCGATTGGGTCAGCAGCGCTTACAGCACTGGCGTTATTTGTTTCTTATGCAGAAGCAGTGAAATTGACTAATATTGATATTTTGGATAACAGAGTGATTATTGGTCTATTTATCGGTGGTATGTTGCCATTTTTATTCTCGGCACTCACCATGGAGTCTGTTGCGAAAGCAGCATTTAAAATGATTGAAGAGGTAAGAAGACAATTTAGAACCATTCCTGGAATTATGGAAGGAACGGGAAAGCCAGATTACAAATCATGTGTTGCCATTTCAACAACGGCAGCATTGAAAGAAATGTTGATTCCCGGAGTGATGGCTGTGGCCTCACCGCTTGTAGTAGGATTGCTTTTAGGACCGGCTGCACTGGGAGGAATGTTGGCAGGCTCATTGGTAACAGGCGTTTTGATGGCAATCTTTATGTCGAATGCCGGTGGAGCTTGGGATAATGCAAAGAAATATATTGAAGAAGGTGCATTGGGCGGAAAAGGAAGTGAGGCTCATAAGGCAGCAGTGGTTGGTGATACGGTAGGAGATCCATTTAAAGATACCTCCGGACCCTCTATTAATATTTTGATTAAGTTGATGACTATTGTTTCGTTAGTATTTGCACCATTATTTATTTCTCTTGGAAGCTTATTGTAAAAAAGAAATATAAGAAAAACTCCCATTCTTTCTAACCGAAGAATGGGAGTTTTTTTGCTAGCCATACGGACCGGAATTTGATACAATAAGGTGTAAATAAAAGAAAGTAATGAAAGCGGAGAACATGAAAAGTTTAAACGAAGATTTAAAAACCGGAGAATTTAAGCAAGTGTATTTGCTATACGGTGAAGAGGTGTATCTTAAGAAACAGTATAAAGAAAAACTGGTTCATGGAATGACTGCGGAAAATGATACAATGAATTATGCTTATTATGAGGGAAAGAATACAAACCCCAAGGAGATTATTGACTTGGCAGAGACCATGCCATTTTTTGCAGACCGAAGGCTTATCGTAATGGAAAATACGGGCTTTTTAAAAAATGCCACACCGGAACTTGCAGATTATCTAAAAACCATGCCTGAGACCACGTATATGCTGTTTGTGGAGGAAGAATTGGATAAACGGGGACGGTTATTTAAAGCAATTAAGGATTGTGGACGTGCAGTAGAACTTCCCAGACAGGATGAAAGGACATTGATGAAGTGGATTCTTTCCAATGTTAAAAAAGAGGGGAAGCAGATGGAAGAATCCGTTCTGCGATCATTCTTGTCAAAGGTAGGTCTGGATATGGGGAATTTACAAACAGAGATGGAAAAATTATTTTGCTATACACTTTCCAAAGAAACGATTACCACAGAGGATGTGGAAGAAGTCTGTACCACCCATATTGAGAATCGGATTTTCGACATGGTCAATGCAGTCGGGGAGAGAAAATCAAAGAAGGCATTGGATTATTATTATGATTTGTTAGCATTGAAGGAACCGCCTATGCGAATTCTCTATCTGATGTCCAGACAGTTCAAACTATTATTAGAAGCAAAAGAATTGGAACAAAAAGGCTATTCGCGACAGGAAATTGCCGGGAAAATAGGTGTTCCACCATTTGCAGTTGGGAAATATCAAATCCAGGCCAAATCATTTCAAAGCAAGGAACTGTACAAGGTGTTGGAAAAAAGTGCAGAAATAGAAGAAGCAGTGAAGACCGGTCGGCTTTCCGATACGCTGGGGGTAGAACTGTTTATCTGTGAGCAGACAAGCAGATAAGAACGGGTTGTCAAAAAAACCATGACATGATATATTGAATAACAGGAAAAAATGAAGGTTGGAGGAATAAACGTGGCAGGAATGAAACAAAGTAGAATACGAAATTTTTGTATTATTGCGCATATAGATCATGGCAAATCCACATTGGCGGATCGTATTATTGAAATGACGGGGCTTTTGACCAGTCGTGAAATGCAGTCTCAAGTGCTTGATAATATGGATTTGGAACGGGAAAGAGGAATCACCATCAAAGCGCAAGCGGTTCGTATTGTCTATCAGGCAAAAGACGGAGAAGAGTATGTGCTTAATTTAATTGATACACCGGGACATGTCGATTTTAATTATGAGGTATCCAGAAGTTTGGCTGCGTGCGACGGTGCTATTCTGGTGGTAGATGCAGCTCAGGGAGTGGAGGCTCAGACACTGGCCAATGTATATTTAGCCATGGATCATGATTTGGATGTGATGCCGGTCATTAATAAAATTGATTTGCCAAGTGCAGATCCTCAAAGAGCAAAAGAAGAGATTGAAGATATTGTTGGAATTGATGCAGAGGACGCACCGCTGATTTCGGCCAAGACAGGGCTTAACGTGGAAGAAGTGTTAGAGCAGATTGTAAAAAAGATTCCCGCACCTACCGGGGATGCCGAAGCACCTTTGCAGGCACTGATTTTTGATTCTATTTATGATTCTTATAAGGGAGTTATTATTTTTTGTAGAATCAAGGAAGGAACCGTAAGAAAAGGAACTGAGATTTTAACTATGGCTACCGGAGCGAAGGAAGAAGTGGTGGAAGTAGGTTATTTTGGAGCGGGGCGATTTATTCCTTGTGAAGAATTAAGTGCAGGAATGGTAGGGTATGTGACAGCCAGCATTAAAAATGTAAAAGACACCCGAGTGGGTGATACCATTACAGATGCAAAGAATCCATGTAAAGCACCCCTTCCAGGATATAAGAAAGTAAATCCCATGGTGTATTGCGGAATGTATCCGGCAGATGGGGCGAAATATCAGGATTTGCGAGACGCACTGGAGAAACTGCAGTTAAATGATGCTTCACTGCAATATGAACCGGAGACATCTATGGCGCTGGGGTTCGGATTTCGTTGTGGGTTCTTGGGATTGTTGCACTTGGAAATTATTCAGGAACGATTGGAGCGAGAATATAATTTAGATTTAGTGACAACTGCACCGGGAGTTGTATATAAGGTGCATAAAACAAACGGAACCATGTTTGACTTGACCAATCCGTCTAATCTTCCGGATCCGGCAGAAATTGAATATATGGAAGAACCCATTGTAAAAGCAGAAATCATGGTAACCTCTGAATATATTGGTGCCATTATGGATCTGTGCCAGGAACGACGTGGTGTCTATCAGGGAATGGAATACATGGAAGCAACCAGAGCGGTACTGCATTACCATTTACCACTCAATGAGATTATCTACGACTTTTTTGACGCATTGAAATCCAGGTCCAGAGGTTACGCTTCTTTTGATTATGAATTACTGGGTTATGAAAGATCGACCCTTGTAAAATTGGATATGCTACTTAATAAAGAACAGGTGGATGCATTGTCTTTTATTCTGCATAGCGAAAGTGCTTATGAACGTGGGCGCAAGATGTGTGAAAAATTAAAAGATGAGATTCCCAGACAGCTATTCGAGATTCCCATTCAAGCTGCAATTGGTGGCAAGGTAATTGCCCGCGAAACGGTAAAAGCGCTGCGAAAAGATGTGCTGGCCAAATGTTACGGTGGGGATATTTCAAGAAAGCATAAACTCCTAGAGAAACAAAAAGAGGGAAAGAAACGAATGCGCCAGGTAGGTAATGTAGAAATTCCTCAGAAAGCATTTATGAGTGTGCTAAAATTAGATGATAAATAGTTAGAAAAGGATACGTAGAATGAAACAGGAACTGGAACTATATATCCACATTCCATTTTGTGTAAAAAAATGTGCATATTGTGATTTCTTGTCCGGACCAGCTACTCTGACTGAACAAAAAGAGTATGTAGATGCAATGATACAGGAAATTTATGGATATCGGGAAATGGCGAAAGAATATGAAGTAGTGACCATATTCGTAGGGGGAGGGACACCATCTGTGCTAAGTGCAGACCAGATGGTGTCTATTTTCCGTGCTCTGAGGAAGGTGTTTGACATTTCTCCTAATGCGGAGATCACCACGGAACTGAATCCGGGAAGTGTAACCACAGAAAAGTTACTGGCCTATAAGGAAGTGGGAATGAACCGTCTCAGCATGGGACTGCAGTCCGTAAACAATGAAGAACTAGAGCAATTGGGAAGAATTCATACTTTTGAGCAATTTAAGCAGACTTATCAGTTGGCAAGAGAATTAAATTTTACTAATATTAATGTAGATTTAATCTCGGCAATTCCCGGGCAAACTTGTAAAAGTTGGGAAGAGACCTTACACACGGTAGCTAAATTACAACCGGAGCATATATCGGCGTATAGTCTTATTATAGAAGAAGGAACTCCTTTTTATGAAAAATATCATGGAGATACGAAGGGCTGTCTCCCAGATGAAGAGGAAGAAAGAAGAATTTATGAGAGGACTTCCAAGTGTCTGGAAGATTATGGCTATGACCGATATGAAATATCCAATTATGCAAAGACAGGATATGAATGTAAACATAATCTGGGGTATTGGGAACGGAAAAATTATTTGGGAATCGGGGTGGGTGCCGCATCACTATTAAACAATGTGAGATATGCACACATTCGTGACCGAGACAGTTACGTGAAAGAACTTTGCAAAGGCGGAGCAAATATAAAAGTGGATATCGAAGTGCTAGATCAGAAAGCACAAATAGAAGAATTTATGTTTTTGGGTTTGCGTAATGCAAAAGGAATTCGAAAGGATGTTTTTTTTGATACGTTTCACATATCGGTAGAATCCGTTTACGGGGAAGTGGTTCCTATATTAAAGAAGGAAGGACTTTTGCTAGAAGACCCTCAGGGACTGCGGTTGACACAAAGAGGAATTGATATTAGTAATTATGTGTTTGTAAAATTTTTAGATCCAGAGATTACTATTGCACCGCTTCTATAAAAAGTGCTATAATACGAAGTGGAATTCAGTTGCAAGGGCTCGTAGCTTAGCTGGGAAAGCGCTGCGTTCGCAACGCAGAGACCGAGGGTTCGAATCCCTTCGGGTCCATAAACATGGTACAAGAGGTAACTTTTTAGGTTGCGTCTTGTACCATGTTTCTTTTACAGTAAAAAAACGTTTATAAAAATTGTATAAAGTGTGTTGACAAATGGAAAACGGAGTGTTATCTTAATAATCGTAGACGTTAGCACTCAAAACAATGGAGTGCTAATAAAACAAAAATGGCAGGAGGAAAGAGAATGCAGTCTGAGCATAAGTTAGATGATAGAAAAATGAAGATTCTTCAAGCTATCATTAAGACCTACCTCGATACCGGTGAGCCGGTCGGATCCAGAACGATTTCCAAGTTTACAGATTTAAACTTGAGTTCCGCAACCATTCGAAATGAAATGGCGGATTTGGAAGATTTGGGCTACATCTTACAACCTCATACGTCAGCTGGCCGGATTCCTTCCGATCAAGGATATCGTTTATATGTAGATATGTTGATGGAAGAAAAGGAACAGGAAGTTACGGAAATTAAAGAACTGATGTTGGAAAAAGCAGATAAGATGGAACAGCTTTTGAAACAGGTAGCGAAGGTTCTTGCTACGAACACCAACTATGCGACTATGATTTCCAGCCCGGTCTATAACCGAAATCGATTAAAATTCATTCAGCTATCACATGTGGATGAAGACCAGCTTTTGGCAGTGATTGTTATGGATGGTAATATCGTAAAAAATAAAATCATAACGGTCGACCAGGAACTGGACAATGAAACATTACTGAAATTAAATATGCTGCTGAATACAAGCTTAAACGGAATGTCGGCCGAAGAAATTAATTTAGGGATGATCGCAAGACTGAAAGAACAGGCCGGTATCCACAGTGGAGTAATCAGTGATGTTCTGGATACGGTAGCCAACACAATCAAGTTAGACGAAGATATGGAGATTTACACAAGCGGTACCACAAATATTTTCAAATATCCGGAATTAAGTGATAATCAAAGTGCAAAAGAGATTATTACCGCTTTTGAGGAAAAACAACAACTTGCAGAACTGGTAACACAGACTATGGCAAGGGATTCCAGCGATGTAAACAAGGGTATACGGGTATATATCGGAAATGAAGCTCCGGTAGAAAATATGAAAGACTGCAGTGTAGTGACAGCAACATACGAGTTGAGTGAAGGATTGAGAGGAACCATAGGAATTATTGGTCCGAAACGAATGGATTATGAAAATGTGATGAAAACATTGAAAACACTCATGGTGGAATTGGATGAAAAATTTCATAGAAAAGAGTAGAAAGGCGGCATAACCATTGGAAAAAGAGCAAGAAGTAAGTAAAGAAGAAATGGTGAAAGAAGCTGTAGAAGAAGCAAAAAAAGCAGCGGGACAACAAAAAGAAAAACCGGTCGAAAATCAAGAGGCAAAAGTAGAAGCAGAAGTGGAAGAAGCTGACGCGAAAGAATCAGAACCGGAAGGGGCTGCGCCAACAGATGCTCCGGAAGAGAAGAAAGAGAAATTGTTTCACAAAAAGAATAAAAAAGATAAGAAAGATGAAAAAATCGAGGAGTTAACCGATAAAGTAACCCGTCAGATGGCGGAATTCGATAATTTCAGAAAACGCACGGACAAAGAAAAATCACAAATGTATGAAATAGGGGCAAAAGATGTAGTGGAAAAGATACTTCCGGTTATCGATAATTTTGAACGTGGATTTGATGCATTGACGGAAGAACAAAAAAAGGACCCCTTTGCAGATGGAATGGATAAAGTATATAAGCAATTGATGACAGTGTTAGATTCCATTGGAGTAAAACCCATTGAAGCGGTGGGAAAAGAATTTAATCCGGATTTTCACAATGCAGTGATGCATGTTGAAGATGAAGAAGTGGGAGAGAATATTGTAACAGACGAGCTTCAAAAAGGATATATGTACCGAGAGAGTGTTGTGAGACACAGTATGGTAAAGGTAGCAAATTAACTCATTAAAAATAGAAAAATAAATAGGAGGAATTGATTATGGGTAAAATAATAGGAATTGATTTAGGAACAACAAACAGTTGTGTAGCCGTTATGGAAGGTGGACAGCCGGTAGTTATTTCAAATACAGAGGGAGCAAGAACGACACCATCTGTAGTAGCATTTACAAAAACAGGAGAACGTCTCGTAGGAGAGCCGGCAAAACGTCAGGCAGTTACCAATGCAGACAAAACCATTTCTTCTATCAAAAGAAGAATGGGAACAGATGACAAGGTAGCAATTGACGATAAAAAGTATTCACCACAGGAAATCTCTGCAATGGTTCTTCAGAAATTAAAAACAGATGCAGAAGCTTATTTAGGTGAAAAAATCTCAGAAGCAGTGATTACGGTACCGGCATATTTTAATGATGCACAGCGTCAGGCAACCAAAGATGCAGGTAAAATCGCAGGATTAGATGTAAAACGTATTATCAATGAACCAACGGCAGCAGCACTTGCTTACGGCCTGGATAATGAAAAAGAACAAAAAATTATGGTTTATGATTTAGGTGGTGGTACCTTTGATGTTTCTGTCATTGAAATTGGTGATGGCGTAATCGAAGTATTATCTACAGCAGGAAATAATAAATTAGGTGGAGATGACTTTGACCAAAAGGTTACAGACTACATGTTGGCAGAATTTAAGAAGAGTGAAGGAGTGGATTTATCTACAGATAAAATGGCACTTCAAAGATTGAAAGAAGCGGCAGAAAAAGCAAAGAAAGAATTATCTTCTGCAACTACGACTAACATCAACCTTCCATTTATTACAGCAACATCAGAAGGACCAAAGCATTTTGACATGAATTTGACAAGAGCAAAATTTGATGAACTGACACATGATTTGATTGAACAAACAGCAGAACCAGTTACGAGAGCATTGGCAGATGCAGGAATTGCACCGTCTGAATTAGGAAAAGTGTTATTGGTTGGTGGTTCTACACGTACACCAGCAGTACAAGATAAGGTAAAACAGCTTACCGGACACGAACCTTCAAAAACATTGAATCCGGATGAGTGTGTAGCTCTAGGAGCATCTATTCAAGGTGGTAAATTAGCAGGCGATGCAGGCGCAGGGGACATTTTATTATTAGATGTAACTCCATTGTCATTATCCATTGAAACCATGGGTGGTGTAGCAACTAGATTAATTGAAAGAAATACGACCATTCCAACAAAGAAAAGCCAGACTTTCTCTACCGCAGCAGATAATCAAACAGCAGTAGATATTAATGTAGTACAGGGTGAAAGACAGTTTGCCAAAGACAATAAGTCACTGGGACAATTTAGATTAGATGGAATTCCACCAGCAGCAAGAGGAATCCCACAGATTGAAGTTACTTTTGATATTGATGCAAACGGAATTGTAAATGTATCTGCAAAAGATCTGGGAACAGGGAAAGAACAGCACATTACCATTACCGCTGGCTCCAACATGTCTGATAATGAAATTGATAAAGCAGTCAAAGAAGCTACAGAATTCGAAGCACAAGACAAGAAACGTAAAGAAGGCATTGACACTCGTAACGATGCAGATGCAATGGTATTCCAGACTGAGAAAGCAATGACAGAAGTAGGGGATAAGATCGATGCAGCAGATAAAGAAGCTGTAGAAGCAGATGTAAAAGCATTAAAGGCATTGTTAGAGAGTACCAAAGAGCAAGAATTATCCGATGCTCAGATAGAGGAAATGAAAGCCGGAAAAGAAAAGTTAATGGAAAGTGCTCAAAAACTTTTTGCAAAAGTATATGAGCAAGCAAATCCAAACGGAGCAGCAGGAGCACAAGGTGGACCAACACCAGAAGCAGGACCGGCACCGGAAGGATTCCAGGGCGACGATGTGGTAGATGGTGACTATAAAGAAGTCTAAGCAGTTAGTGGGCGAAGGCCGTTCTGCGGAACGACTCCAACATAAGGGTGGAGTTCGTCTCGCAGAACTTCTTTGTAAAAAGGAAGAAAGGTAGAGTTATTATGGCGGAAAGCAAAAGAGACTATTATGAGGTGCTTGGTGTTGATAGAAATGCGGACGATGCAACCTTAAAAAAAGCATATCGAAAATTAGCCAAAAAGTACCATCCAGATACCAATCAAGGAAATCCTGAATCCGAAAAGAAATTTAAAGAAGCATCGGAAGCTTATGCAATTTTAAGTGATGCTGATAAGCGGCGTCAATATGATCAATTCGGGCATGCAGCTTTCGAAGGAGGCGCCGGAGGCGCAGGTGGATTTGATTTTAACAATGCTGATTTCGGTGATATCTTCGGTGATATTTTTGGTGATTTATTTGGTGGCGGTGGCGGTCGACGCGGTGGCAGAGCCAGCAGTGGTCCAATGAAGGGGTCCAACCTTCGAAAAGGAGTGCGGATTACATTTGAAGAAGCCGTATTTGGTTGTGAAAAAGAATTAGATGTAGTATTAAAAGATAGTTGTACAAAGTGTAATGGAACCGGTGCAAAACCGGGAACATCACCGGAGACGTGTTCGAAGTGTGGTGGAAAAGGCCAGGTAGTATACACTTCACAGTCTTTTTTTGGAACCGTGCAAAATGTGCAAACTTGTCCAGATTGCCATGGAACCGGAAAAATTGTTCGTGAAAAATGTCCAGATTGTGGTGGAACCGGATATACTTCCAGCAGAAAGAAGATAAAAGTGTCCATTCCGGCAGGGATTGATAACGGACAGAGTGTTCGTATTCGCGATAAAGGAGAACCTGGAACCAATGGAGGTCCTAGAGGCGATCTATTAGTAGAAGTAACGGTATCCAGACATCCTATTTTTCAGCGACAGGATGTTCATATCTTTTCAACTGTGCCTATTTCTTTTGCACAGTCAGCACTAGGTGGAGACATTCGGATTAAAACTGTGGACGGGGAAGTATTATATAATATTAAGCCGGGCACGAAGACCGATACCAAAGTACGACTAAAAGGAAAAGGAGTTCCGTCGCTTCGAAATCCGCAGATTCGAGGAGATCAATATGTCACTTTGGTCATTCAGACACCGGAAGCATTAAGCTCGGAGGCAAAAGAAGCTCTTCGTCAATTTGATGCGTTGTCAGGAAATTCGTTAAATGTAGAGAAAGATGTAGAAGAGAATTCCGAAACTGCCAATAAAGGTGGAAAAGGAAAGAAAAAGGGCTTTATGGATAAATTAAAGGAAAGCTTTGAAGAATCATAAAAGTATTTGAACAAAAACCTTAGGAATCATCCTTTCGTAGCATGGGATTCCTAAGGTTTTTATTACTTATTTTATAATTTTCGGGAAATGGGAGCGCAGCATAAGGTTTTGACTGCTCTCTGTGATAGAGAAGAAATGTACAGGAGACAGCTCCGTGAGAATACAGTGTAAAGTTTACACCTCCGGTAAAAGCGGTAGCTCCATTCATATTGTAAAAACCGGGTCGTACCGAAAAACCACAGATGGAATCAAGGGGTTTTTTCATATCCATAAGTCATACCTCCTTAAGGGATTCTGGTGGGTTATTATGGAATCAGTATATCATAAGAAAAGTGGAAAGTAAAAATGAATGTCAAGAGAGAAAGGACTGCTTTCACAGTCCTTTAGAGGGGTGGTTATATATTATTATTTTATCTAATATCGAAGGACGTTGTGTGTTCCTTTGATACTATTAACTATAATGGATAAATGTGACAGAAATATGGAGAAAAAATAAAAGGATTCTAAAGAATAGGAAGAATTCCTTAAGAAAGCAAAGATTATTTCTTAACTGGAATTTTTGTTATGGATTGTGGTACAATAGACAGTAGAAAACGTAATGTAAGAGGAGGGGTTCAAGATGCATAACTTTATACAATATACACCTACAAAGATTCTATTTGGAAAAGGTGTGGAGCAAGAAGTGGGCAAAGAAGTAAAAAAATGCGGCGGTAATAAAGTCCTGATTGTATATGGTGGAGGTAGTGTTGTTCGAAGCGGTTTATTAAAAACTGTAGAAGAAAAATTAACAGAAGAAGGAATTACATACGAAGAATGGGGTGGAGCAAAACCAAATCCATTGCTTTCCTTTGCAGAGGAGGGCATCAGAAGAGGGATAGCATTTCATGCGGATTTTATACTAGCAATTGGTGGAGGAAGTGCTATTGATACTGCAAAAGGAATCGCACACGGGATGGCGAATCCGGACGCAAAGCTTTGGGATATATGGACGGGGAAAGTCCCACTGACCCATAGTACCAATGTGGGAGTGGTTCTTACCATTTCAGCGGCAGGAAGTGAAACCAGTGATTCAGCAGTATTAACAAATGAATCCATAGGAAAAAAAGCAGGAATTAATACAGAATTTAACCGTCCTAAGTTTGCGATTATGAATCCGGAATTCACATATTCTGTGTCGAAATATCAACTGACTTGTGGCATTGTAGACATTATGATGCATACACTGGAACGATACTTTACACAGGTGCAGGGGAATCAAGTAACGGATGAGATTGCAGAAGGACTGTTGCGGACAGTAATCGCTAATGGAACGAAAGCATATCAAAATCAAGAAGATTACGACTGCATGAGCGAAATCATGTGGTGTGGCAGCCTTTCTCACAATGGCCTGACAGGACTTGGCAGAAAAGCACCATTTCCCCTTCATAAAATGGGTCATGAACTAAGTGCGAAATTTGATGTAGCACATGGGGCTAGTCTTGCAGCACTTTGGGGAGCATGGGCCATGTATTCCTATCCGGAAGATATAGAACGATTTTGCAGATTTGGTGAAAAAGTATGGGGCATCACAGGTGAAAACAAAGAATGTAAAGCAGTTACTGCAATTGAAAAAACAGTAGATTATTTCCGTAGTCTTCACATGCCGGTGTGTTTAGGAGACCTGGAGATTGGTGTGCAACCGGAGGGAGTTCTGCAGGAAATGGCAGTGAAGGCGCTAGGCGGTAAGGAAGGTACGATGACGCAGTTTAAAGAATACCATTTCGATGACATTTATGGAATTTACAAGAAAGCAAACTACTGCTCATAAATGACCCTAAGATATTGCCTAAGAGGTGGAACAAACATAGAAAATATGGTACTATAAACAAGATAGGTATGATGAAGAAAGGTCAAGGTTTTGAACATGTTAATTTTAAATAAAGCAGATATTGAAAAAACAGTGGATTTAAACCGCATGATGGATACCATCGAAGAGACTTACCGAATATTCGGGAAAGGTGATTATTATATGCCACCTCGTCCGGTAGTGGAGCATGAAAACAAGACACTTCTGTATATGCCTTGTTATACAAAAGACAGTATGGGAACGAAGATTCTAACTATTTTTCCGGAAAATTCCAATCTGGGGCTTCCTTCTATTGATGGAGTGGTCTTACTAAATGATTATGAGACCGGGAAGCCTGAGGCTATGTTAGATGGGCAGATGGTAACTGCATTTCGTACCGGAGCGGTAGGAGGTGTGGCGGTCAGACATTTATCACGTAAGGATTGTCATACGGTAGGGATTGTTGGCGCAGGGGTACAAGGCTTTTATCAGGCACTATATGCCTGTGTAGCAAGAGATATCCACACGGTTTATGTATATAATCATGGTAGCAGAGATATTACTGCATATGGGAAGCGGCTGGAAGAGACCATTGGAAATAGTGTAAAAGTTGTTCTATGCAAGACCATAGAAGAGCTTGTAAAAGCAAGTGATATTATTTGTACCACCACGCCGTCTGCCACTCCGGTTCTTCCGGAAGAGGAAAAACTGCTGGAAGGGAAATGTATCGTGGCAATTGGTTCTTATACACCGGACATGAAAGAAATACCCGATGTTATCTGGAACCTAGTAGATGATGTTTACATAGAGTTGCCATATGCATGTGAGGAGAGTGGTGATTTGAGTCAACCACTTGCAAAAGGACTTTTTACTATGGATCGCGTCAAGTATATGCATGATTACCTTGCAAATGAAGCGTTGGAAGAAGTGGTGACGAAGAAAACAACTTATTTCAAATCGGTAGGTATGGGGCTTTTTGATATCTGTGTAGCAAAAAAAATAATGGAAGATGCCAAAGAAAAAGGGTATGGACAAGAAATCTGTTTCTAATTTACATTTTGGAAAAAGGTAATAAGATATAGCAATATGTCTTAAATATATAACAAAAAGGAGAACAATTATGAAAGTAGTAGCAACCACAAAAGCACCAAAAGCATTAGGACCTTATTCGCAAGGGTACATCCACGCAGGAATCTTTTATTCAGCAGGACAGATTCCGATTAATCCTGCAACGGACAGTGTAGAAGCCACCACGATTGCCGCACAGACGGAGCAGGTATGTAAAAATATTGCAGAAGTTTTAAAAGAAGCAGGCACTTCTTTTGATCAAGTGATAAAAACAACTTGTTTTCTGGCTGACATGGGTGATTTTGCAGCATTTAACGAAGTATATGCAAAATATTTTACATCAAAACCGGCAAGAAGCTGTGTGGCAGTGAAAGCATTACCTAAAAATGTACTGTGTGAAGTAGAACTGATTGCAGCAGTAGAAGCATAAAAATATAGAAATTTGGGGGATAAAAAAATGGCAGAGGAAAATCAAAACGGTTGTTCGCCGGAAGCTTGTTCTGGTTGTGAACATGCAAGCACATGTGACAGCAAACAAGAAGATTTCAGTGCTCACTTAAATGAGTTTTCACAGATTAAAAAAGTAATTGGAGTGATTAGTGGAAAAGGTGGCGTAGGAAAATCACTGGTGACAGCCTCTCTTGCAAGACAATTGCGGGAAAAAGGATATACCGTAGGAATCTTAGATGCAGACATCACAGGTCCATCCATTCCTAAGATGTATGGAATTCATGAACGTGCAGATGGAACAGAAGAAGGAATTTATCCTTGTATTGCAAAGGATGAGACAAGAATTATGTCTATCAATCTGTTACTAGACAGCGAAGACGCGCCGGTGATTTGGCGTGGACCGGTGATTGCCGGAGTTGTTACGCAGTTTTGGACAGATGTGATGTGGGGCGATTTGGATGTCCTGCTGGTAGACATGCCTCCCGGTACCGGAGATGTTCCGCTTACTGTATTTCAGTCACTTCCGGTAGATGGTGTGGTTATCGTCACATCACCACAGTCTTTGGTAAGTATGATTGTAAAGAAAGCTTATCACATGGCAGAGCAGATGAATATACCAGTGCTTGGCATTGTGGAAAATTATAGTTATGTCAACTGTCCGGATTGTGGAAAAAAGATTTCTGTATTCGGCGAAAGCAGGGTGGATGAAGTAGCTACAGAACTGGGAATTGAAATGTTAGGAAAGGTTCCGATAGATAAGGAACTTGCCGAAGCAGTAGAAAATGAAACATTTTATGAAATTCAGAATACTTATTTAAAGGATATCAGTGCCCTTTTGGAAAAAAAATAGGGCAGTAATAACAATGAAAATCGTTTGTTCTTAATGGAACAAGCGATTTTTTTGTGTAAGATATTGGGGGTTGAAAATGTGTAGAGGTTATGCTATGATACAAAAAAGAACACTTGTTCGAAAAACGAGAAGGTGATAGGATGAAGATTCAGGAACAGAAATCTTTATATGAGAAATTGAATATTCTTTCCGATGGGGCAAAATACGATGTTGCTTGTACTTCCAGTGGAACTACCAGAAAAAATGATGGTACGGGAATTGGGAATTGCAGTACCAGTGGAATTTGCCACAGCTTTTCAGCAGATGGAAGGTGTATTTCTCTTTTGAAGATTTTATTTACCAATGAGTGTATCTATGATTGCAAGTATTGTGTTAATCGTTCCTCGAATGATATCATAAGAACTTCCTTTACACCGGAGGAGGTGTGCTCTCTGACGATGGAGTTTTATAGGAGGAATTACATTGAAGGGCTATTTTTGAGTTCTGGAATCTTGGAAAGTCCCAACTACACAATGGAGTTAATTTGTGCCACTTTGGAAAAATTACGAACAGAATGTCACTTTCAAGGATATATCCACGTAAAAGCGATTCCGGGAGCCAGCCCAGAGCTTATTCAAAGAGCTGGATTTCTGGCAGACCGTATGAGTGTGAATTTGGAATTGCCCACAGCAGAAGGCCTTCGTATGTTAGCACCTCACAAATCCAGAAAGAATATTCTGGCACCCATGCGGTTGGTGCAGAATCAAATATCACAGAATAAGCAAGAACTAGTGGCCTATCAGCATATCAAGCAATTTGTTCCGGCGGGACAGAGTACTCAGATGATTATCGGAGCCACACCGGAGACGGATTATCAGATTTTGAATGTTGCGGAATCCCTCTATCAAAAGTTTGCTCTTAAGAGAGTTTTTTACTCTGCCTTTGTACCAGTGAACGAAGATGCTTCACTTCCGGCATTACCGGGAGGCCCACCATTGTTACGAGAACACCGGCTCTATCAAGCAGACTGGTTATTACGATATTATGGATTTGAGGCCAAAGAATTGCTCTCGGAGGCACAACCCAATTTCAATGTGTTATTAGATCCAAAGTGCAATTGGGCATTGCAGCATTTGGAGGCATTTCCCATTGAAGTGAATCAGGCTGATTATTATACGTTGCTCCGTGTTCCAGGCATTGGAACGAAAGCAGCTGGTCGCATTACGAAAGCAAGGAGACTTGGGATACTGGATTTTCCGGATTTAAAAAAAATGGGCGTGGTGTTAAAGCGGGCACTTTATTTTATCACATGCCAAGGACGAATGATGTATCGCACTAGAATAGAGGAAGATTATATTCTGCGAAATTTACTGAATGTGAAGGAAAAAGTACCGGATACAAGTGGAGTAAAATATCATCAATTGTCATTGTTTGATGATGTTCGGTTTGGGTCGGAAGCAGAAACGAAGAAAATATTATTGGGGTAGAGAAAGATGAAGAAAATATATCGATGTACAGATACTGTGACGGGAATTTTTTCGGCAATTTATGATGTGTGGAAGGCAGAACGCAGCACAGCTACAGCAGGAATTGCATTTAAAGGAACTATGGAACAGCAATTGTTTTGCGAATATCAAGAAGTGGAGGAAACAGAACATAAGGCGATTGCAGTGGAGAACCTTATTCAAAAGCATCTAGGATATGAAGCCTATTGGGATATTTATCATGCGGTATTGGCAGCGGATGATCAGAAAGGAAATGCGATTCTAGGAACGATGTTAGAAGCGAGGAAAATTGCAGACAGTCATAAGATTATGAATCATTTAAGTCATCCTATGGTGGAAAAGGTATTTGAACTGAGTAGAAGCGTTGGAAATGAAGCACATTTATTTACCGGATTTGTTAGATTTAAAGAGCTGAATAATCAAATACTATTTGCGGAGATTTCTCCGAAAAGTCAAGTGTTGACTTGTATTGCAGCGCATTTTTCCAATCGTTTGCCCCTTGAAAACTGGATGATTTACGATAAAACCCATGAAATGTTTTTAGTCCATGAAGCAAAAAAACAGTGGATACTGGTATGGGATGATAATTTTCAAATGGAGAACATCCCACGGTATTCTAGTGAGGAAAAACAATTCGAGCAATTGTGGAAAGGATTTTGCAGTAGCATTTCCATCGAAGAAAGGAAGAATCTGAAAGGACAAAAACAACATTTGCCATTGCATTATCAACGGGATATGGTAGAATTTTAACAGATACACATGAAGGAGAACCATCCATGGAACAGGATTGTAAAATGCTCATAAAGATTTCTGTGCGTAATCTGGTAGAATTTATATTACGGGAAGGCGATATTGATAGTCGAACAGGCAGTGGGTCGGATAAAGAGGCCATGCAGCTTGGCAGTAAAATGCATCGTAAGATTCAGAGACGCATGGGTTCGGAGTATCAGGCAGAGGTTTCTTTGAAAATGAAAATTTCCTATGAAGAATTTGATTTGCAGGTAGAAGGCCGTGCAGATGGGGTTCTGGAAGAAACAACGGGCATATTTATCGATGAAATTAAGGGGACTTTAGGGGAACTGGAGCGTATCAAAAGTCCGATTGGCATTCATCTGGCACAAGCAAAATGCTATGCTTACATTTATGCAAAGCAAAGAGAACTTTCTACCATTGGTGTCCAGATGACCTATTGCCAGATGGAAACGGAAGCACTGAAACAATTCCGGGAGGAGTATTCTCTGGGAGAACTGGAACAATGGTTTCAAAAAGTAGTGGATAGATATGAAAAATGGGCACGATTTCAAGTGAAATGGCGAGAAACAAGGAATCAGTCTATCCAGGGAGTGGAATTTCCATTTGCGTATCGAGAAGGACAAAAAGAACTGGTAACAGCGGTATATCGCACGGTGCTGCGAAAGAAGAAATTATTTATTCAGGCACCTACCGGAGTAGGAAAAACTATGGCAACCGTATTTCCCGCTGTGAAAGCAATGGGAGAAGAGCTGGGAGAAAAGATATTTTATCTGACAGCCAAAACGGTTACACGGACGGTAGCAGAACAAGCATTTCAGACACTGAAAGAGCAAGGACTACGGTGCAAGGTGATTACATTGACAGCGAAAGAAAAGATATGCTTTTGTGAAGAGGTAAAGTGTAATCCCATAGACTGCCCTTATGCCCGAGGACATTACGATAGAGTCAATGATGCAGTGTATGAAATGATTACAACCACAGACAATATGAGTCGGGAGTCATTAGAAGCGCAGGCAGAAAAATATCAGGTGTGTCCATTTGAAATGGCACTGGATGTGTCGAAGTGGATTGACGTAATTATTTGTGATTATAACTATGTATTTGATCCGAATGCGCACTTGAGGCGATTCTTTTCCGAAGGGGTGTCTGGGAATTACTTATTTTTAATCGATGAGGCACATAACTTAGTGGAGCGTGGAAGAGAAATGTACAGTGCGGTACTTTACAAAGAAGATATGCTACAGGTAAAGAAAGAAGTAAAAGAGGACGACCCCAAACTGGCAAGACGGTTAGAGGAATGTAATAAGTTGTTTTTGGAGTTGAAACGAGAATGTGAAACTTATGTGATTCATAATAGTGTGGCGCATATAGTATTGAAACTTATGAACGTATTGACGGAAATGGAACGTTATCTAGAAGAAAGTAAAAATGAAAAAGGAAAAGAACAAGTGCTGACACTGTTTTTTGCTATTCGAAATTTTTTGAGTATTCATGATCAACTGGATGAGAATTATGTGATTTATACAGAACTGGAAGAAGATGGGCGATTTAAGCTAAAGTTATTCTGTATCAATCCGGCAGTGCATTTACAGGAATATTTAGATTGTGGAAACAGTACCGTATTCTTTTCCGCAACACTACTTCCGATTCAATACTATCGCATGTTTAAGCACAGCCTCGGATGATTATGCTATTTATGCGGAAACAGCATTTAACAAGGATAATCGATTATTGCTAATTGGAAATGATGTGAGTACGAAATACACTTTGCGTGGACCGAAAATGTACGATAGATTTGCAGAGTATATATGGAATACGGTGGAAACAAAAAAAGGGAATTATCTGGTATTTTTCCCTTCCTATCGATTTCTGGAAGAGGTGTATCAGGCATTTTCCTGCTATTTAGAAAAAAAGGCGATTACTTGTCTGATCCAACAGCCCAATATGAATGAAGGAGAACGAGAAGAATTTCTGCAGGCATTTGAGGAAGAACGGGAAGAAATCCTGATAGGGTTTGGTGTTTTGGGTGGTATTTTTTCAGAAGGAATAGATTTAGCGGAAGATAAGCTGATTGGGGCAATTATAATTGGTACCGGATTACCCCAAGTGTGCAATGAACGGGAGATTTTGAAGCAATACTTTGACAAAAAGAACATGAGAGGATTTCATTATGCTTATTTATACCCGGGTATGAATAAAGTGCTTCAGGCGGCCGGCAGAGTGATTAGAACCGAAGAGGACCGGGGAGTGATTCTATTATTGGACCAACGGTTTCAAGGGACGCAGTATCAAGAGGCATTTCCAAGAGAGTGGGCAGGCATTAGCACTTGCAATTTGCAAAATATTCGGGGGAAATTAGAACTGTTTTGGGAAACCACTTCTTAAAGTTCTTCAAAATAATTCATGAATTCCAAAGCATTTTTGGAAATAGGCACGTGTTCATTGTAGGCAATGACCAGCTCTCTTTCAGGCAGCGTCTCTTTTGTTTCCACGATAAATAATTGTTTTGACTTACGAGGGATACAATAGTCGGGAATAAAGGCAATTCCAAGACCGATACTAGCCAGATCGATTAACAAATCATTGCTGCTTAATTCTATCTCCGGTACTAGATCCAACTGATGCTGTTGAAAGAGACTATGCAAGAACTCGCTGGTGGTACTTTTTTTATCCAACATAAGAATGGGGTACTCTAATAATTCCAGGAAGGTAAGTTTTCGAAGTTTCAAAGAATCAAAAGTGTGGTTAGCAATAAACACATCGTGAAAGGTTTTGATTCGTTTGATGGAAGAGAGATTACTTAAATAGGTGTTGGGATAATTAGTCACAATTAAATCCACTTGCCCATTTTCCAATAATTCTACACACTTAATGGAAGTTTGATTCATTACCTTGATATGGGCATTTGGGAATTCTTTATGAAAACGTTCCAGGTAGGGAACTAAAAAATAGCGACAAATCGTATCACTGGCACCAATGCGTAGTTGTCCACCGGTAGAGGCAGCTTCTACAATCTGTGATTCGCCTCTTTTAATCAGATTCATGGCAGGCTCCACATGACGCAGTAGAATTTCGCCTTCCGGAGTGAGCTGCACTCGTTTGGTGCTACGGATGAATAACACTTGATCCAACTTCTTTTCCAGCGACTTAATTGATTGACTGACGGCTGATTGGGAGATGAAGAGAAGTTTTGACGCTTCAGAAAAGCTCAGAGAAGATGCAACATAGTAAAACACTTTATATAATTCATAATTAATATCCATGATTAGTCCTCCTTATAAACACAAAAAGTATAGCATATCAATGGGGAGGATGCAATCAAATGAACAAAATCAGAAGAGGAGGAATGGTCTTGAAATTAATAAAAAAAATAGGAACATGGGTTGGAGGTGTTTTGTTTTCTATTTGTTTTTTGGTAGTGTTACTGGTTACAAGCTTTGAAGTGGGAGCATATGGAAATTGGGGCTTTTATGAGAAGGAATATAAAAAATATAATGTGACAGAAGATTTGAAGATGGAGATGCCGGATGTTATGGATGTTACAAAGAATATGATGGCATTTTTAAGGGGAAATAGAGAAGATCTCATCGTA
The DNA here is from genome assembly GCA_036666555.1 of Lachnospiraceae bacterium. GTDB lineage: Bacteria > Bacillota > Clostridia > Lachnospirales > Lachnospiraceae > UMGS1251. The sequence goes on from JAVWVS010000007.1 coordinate 71,989, forward strand.
CCAACGGTAGTAGATGGACAGCAGCGAAATTTCTTTAATGCAGATGAAATTTCCCATATGGATGATGTCAAAGAGATGTTCGTGTGGGGACTTCGTCTGCGCATAGTGGCTGTTGTGCTGATGGTTCTTCTCATAGCGCTGTGGATTTGGAAAAGAGTTTCAGTAAAAAGAATACTTCCTCTTGCATTTCAGTACACGACGTTGGCACTGGGAACCGTGACCGCAGTGATTGCAGGGTTGTTTATTAGTAATTTTGATAAATATTTTGTAATCTTTCATGAACTGTTTTTTTCTCAAGGAAATTGGACCTTTGATCCAGCCGTTTCACTGATGATTAATATGCTTCCGGAAGGGTTTTTCTCAGATATTGCAGGACGAATTGTTTTGATATTTATGGTGCTGTTGCTTGCAAGTTTTATTGTAGCCACTGGGGCTCGCATGTTAAATGGAAAAGAAAAGCCAAAGAACAAATAAATATAAGAATTTCTTATAAGTAAGTTAAGATATATTAATTGTACTAATGAAAAAAAGTATGATAGGATAACTTTATAACGAAGATGGTTTTATGCAAAGGAGATTAAGATGAACAACGTAAAACGAGTATATGTGGAGAAAAAACCAGAATTTGCAGTTCAGGCAAAAGAATTAAAACATGAAATAAAGAGTTACCTTGGAATTAAAACGGTTGAAAATGTAAGAATATTTATTCGATATGACATAGAAAATGTAAGACCGGAAACGTTTGAAAGAGCATGTAATGGTGTCTTCGCAGAACCTCCCGTGGATATGCTTTATGATGAAAGGATACCGGTGAAAGAGACGGATCACGTTTTTTCTGTGGAATTTTTACCGGGACAATTTGATCAAAGAGCAGATTCGGCAGTACAATGTGTGCAGTTTATCAAAGAAGATGAAAAACCGGTTATTAAATCTGCAACTACATACTTGATTGAAGGAATTATTACGGAAGAGGAATTTGCTGCAATCAAGAACCATTGTATTAATCCGGTGGACTCCAGAGAAACAGGAATGGAAAAACCGGAAACATTGATTACGAAATTTGAAGAACCAAAAGCAGTAATTGTTTTTGAAGGTTTTTCTTGTATGTCAGCAGACAAGTTAGAAGAATTGTATCGTTCCTTAGGTCTTGCCATGACCTTTAAAGATTTTCTGCATATTCAAAAGTATTTTGCAACCGAAGAAAAACGGGATCCATCTATGACGGAAATACGTGTGTTAGATACTTATTGGTCAGACCACTGTCGCCATACCACATTTTCTACCGAACTGACCAAGGTGAGTTTTGCAGAAGGCGATTATAAAAAACCGATGGAAGACACTTACAAGCAATACTTAAAGGATCACAGTGAGATTTTTGCAGGAAGAGAAGATAAATTTGTCTGTTTGATGGATTTGGCACTGATGGCAATGCGAAAATTGAAAAAAGAAGGAAAATTAGAAGACCAAGAAGAATCGGATGAAATCAATGCGTGCAGTATTGTGGTTCCGGTGAAGGTAGATGAAAAAGAAGAAGAGTGGTTAGTCAACTTTAAAAACGAGACACACAATCACCCGACTGAAATAGAACCTTTTGGTGGTGCGGCAACTTGTCTTGGTGGGGCGATTCGTGATCCACTATCAGGCAGAACTTATGTATATCAGGCAATGCGTGTAACTGGTGCGGCAGACCCTACGGTATCTGTAAAAGACACCTTAAAAGGGAAACTTCCACAGAAAAAATTAGTGCGTGGTGCAGCACATGGATATAGTTCTTATGGTAATCAAATAGGACTGGCAACCGGAGCAGTGAAAGAAATTTATCATCCAAACTACGTGGCAAAACGTATGGAAATAGGTGCTGTCTTAGGGGCGGCTCCAAGGCGTGCAGTTATTCGAGAAACTTCAGATGAAGGCGATATTATCATTTTGTTAGGTGGACGTACCGGACGTGACGGATGTGGCGGTGCCACCGGTTCCTCCAAGGTACACACGGAGGAATCCATCGAAACTTGTGGAGCAGAAGTGCAAAAAGGAAATCCTCCCACGGAACGTAAGATTCAGCGTTTATTCCGTAGAGAAGAAGTAAGTAAATTGATAAAAAAATGCAACGATTTTGGAGCAGGCGGAGTGTCGGTGGCCATCGGAGAACTGGCAGACGGACTTCGTATTGATTTAGATCGTGTTCCAAAAAAATATGCCGGTTTAGATGGTACGGAAATTGCGATTTCAGAATCACAGGAACGTATGGCTGTGGTAGTAGATCCCAAAGACGTGAAACAATTTTTGGCGTATGCAAAAGAAGAAAACCTAGAAGCGGTGGAAGTTGCAGTAGTAACCCAAGAACCAAGACTGGTCTTATCTTGGAGGGGAGCCGAAATAGTGAATATCGCCAGAGCATTTTTGGATACTAACGGCGCACATCAGGAAACGACTGTTTCCGTAGATATTCCAAGTAAGGCAGACACTATTTTTGTGAAAGAGGAAATTGCAGATGTAAAAGCAAAATGGTTAGAACTGCTAAGAGATTTGAATGTGTGTTCACAAAAAGGATTAGTAGAAATGTTTGATGGTTCTATTGGAGCCGGATCGGTGTTGATGCCTCATGGTGGTAAATACCAGATGACAGAAACTCAGAGTATGGTAGCAAAACTTCCGGTTTTAACAGGAAAAACAGATACAGTCACCATGATGAGTTACGGTTTTGACCCTTATCTATCCAGCTGGAGCCCTTATCATGGAGCAGTGTATGCAGTGATTGAGTCGGTTGCAAAAATTGTTGCGACCGGTGGAGCGTATGAGAAAATTCGATTTACATTCCAGGAATATTTCCGACGTATGACAGAGGATCCACAGAGATGGAGTCAGCCATTTGCAGCACTATTAGGCGCATATGCAGCACAACTGGGACTGGGACTTCCTTCCATTGGAGGAAAAGACAGTATGTCAGGAACGTTCCAGGATATTGATGTACCACCTACATTGGTTTCCTTTGCAGTGGATATAGCAGTGCAACAAGACATTATTACACCGGAGTTAAAAGAAACCGGTAATAAGCTTGTATGGCTTCGCATGGAAAAAGATGAATATGACCTACCGAACTATGAAAGTGTCATGGAACAGTACGGGAAATTCACAGAAGACATTCGCAGTGGCAATATTGTATCGGCATATGCACTGGATCGTCATGGGGTGATTGCGGCAGTTAGTAAGATGGCTTTTGGTAATGAAAAAGGCGTAAAAATAGAACACAGTATGGATGCGGGAGAATTATTTGCACCGGCATTTGGTGATATTATCGCAGAAGTACCTGCAGATAGAATCGGAAAACTTCACATTACCTATACAGTATTTGGAGAAGTGACCGCAGATGAAAAATTCAGCTATGGGAATGTGGAACTCACCCTTGCAAAAGCCAAAGAAGCATGGACATCTACATTGCAGAAAGTATTTCCAACGAAATCAGACAATCAAGAGAAAGAAGCAGTGTTAGAAACAAAGATATACGATACCAAAGAGGTTCATATCTGCCAGCATAAGATGGGACAACCTACGGTATTTATCCCCGTATTTCCAGGAACCAACTGCGAATATGACAGTGCAAAAGCATTTGAACGTGCAGGTGCAAAAGTCATTACCAGAGTGTTTAAGAATTTAGATGAAGCAGATATCAGAGATTCTTTCGTAGAATTTGAACGTGCGATTAATGCTTCACAGATGATTATGTTTCCAGGAGGATTTAGTGCCGGTGATGAACCCGATGGTTCGGCTAAATTTTTCGCAACTGCATTCCAAAATGCAAAGATAAAAGAAGCAGTAGAAAAGCTGCTTCATGAAAGAGACGGATTAGCCCTTGGTGTCTGCAATGGTTTCCAAACATTAATTAAGCTGGGGCTGGTACCTTATGGAGCAATCGTAGGTCAAAAGGAAGATTCGCCTACACTGACCTATAATACGATTGGACGTCATATTTCTAAAATGGTATATACAAAAGTAGTAACGAATAAATCTCCATGGCTTACACAGGCAAAGCTAGGTGCAGTATACACCAACCCAGCTTCTCACGGAGAAGGACGATTTGTTGCCAATGAAGAATGGCTTCGTAAATTATTTGAAAATGGGCAAGTAGCAACTCAGTATGTAGATGTAGAAGGGAACATTTGCATGGATGAGGAGTGGAATGTCAACGGATCTTATTGTGGCATTGAAGGAATTACCAGCCCGGATGGAAGAGTGCTTGGGAAAATGGCACATTCAGAAAGACGGGGAGATTCTGTCGCAATCAATATTTATGGAGAACAAGATTTGAAGATATTTGAATCTGGCGTTGCATATTTCGAATAAAAAAAGCTTGAAAAGCATAAATAAAGTCAAAAAATGAAGGAATCAAAATAAAAAATTGCAAAAAGTGCTTGCCATTTTAAAAAAAATATTTTACAATATGAAAAGGCAAAGAAGTCAAAGCAACCGGACCATGTTTGTCAGCCCGGTTGCTTTTCAATTTTATTTCGGAGGTATTGAAAATGTCATATGTAGATGAAGTAATTGAATCGGTAGTAAAGAAAAATCCAGCAGAGCCGGAGTTTCATCAAGCGGTCAAAGAAGTACTGGAATCTTTAAGAAAAGTAGTAGAATCTGAGGAAGAAAAATTTAGAAAAGAAGCATTGTTAGAAAGACTGGTAGAACCGGAACGACAATTAAAGTTTCGTATTCCTTGGGTAGATGATAAAGGACAGGTGCAGGTGAATACTGGCTACCGTGTACAATTCAACAGCGCAATAGGCCCTTATAAAGGAGGTTTGCGCCTTCATCCGTCAGTCAACTTAGGAATCATCAAATTCCTTGGATTTGAACAAGTATTTAAAAATTCTTTAACAGGGCTTCCAATTGGTGGTGGAAAAGGCGGAGCTGATTTTGATCCCAAAGGAAAATCGGATCGAGAAGTGATGTCCTTTTGCCAAAGTTTTATGACAGAATTATGTAAATATATTGGTGCGGATACAGATGTTCCAGCGGGAGATATCGGAACCGGAGCAAGAGAAATCGGATACATGTTTGGACAATACAAGAGAATTCGTGGTGTATATGAAGGGGTTCTCACAGGAAAAGGATTGAGCTACGGGGGTTCTCTTGCAAGAACAGAGGCAACTGGATTTGGTCTTTTATATCTAACACAAGAATTATTAAAAATTAATGGAATAGAACTTTCAGGAAAGACCATAGCAGTGTCTGGATCTGGAAATGTTGCCACCTATGCGATAAAAAAAGCACAGGAATTAGGAGCAAAAGTAGTAACAGCCAGCGATTCTACCGGATGGATATATGATGGGGAAGGTATTGACGTTGCAGCTTTAAAAGACATTAAAGAAGTGAAACGCGGAAGATTAAGCGAATATAAAAAATACCGTCCGAATTCAGAATATCACCAAGGAACCGGAGTGTGGAGCGTGAAAGTGGATTTAGCACTTCCTTGTGCGACTCAAAATGAACTGCATTTAGAAGATGCTAAAATGCTGGTAGAAAATGGTGTCATTGCAGTTGCAGAAGGTGCAAATATGCCGACTACCTTGGAAGCAACCCAGTATTTACAATCTAAAGGGGTTCTATTTGCACCCGGAAAAGCAGCTAATGCAGGTGGTGTTGCAACATCAGCACTGGAAATGTCACAAAATAGTGAACGTCTGAGCTGGACCTTTGAAGAAGTAGATACAAAATTGCAAACCATTATGGTAAATATCTGTCATAACATGGCAGATGCAGCTGAAAAATATGGAGTGAAAGGCAATTATGTAGCAGGAGCTAATATTGCCGGATTTGAAAAAGTGGTAGCAGCAATGATGGCACAAGGTATTGTTTAGAACGAAAAAATAATAAATAGAGAAAAGTACAAAAAACTATTGACATTTTGTCGAGGGTAATAGTATAATAGCAAAGCGGGTTCGAGGTACGGACCCGCACATTATGGGATCTTAGCTCAGCTGGGAGAGCATCTGCCTTACAAGCAGAGGGTCATAGGTTCGAGCCCTATAGGTCCCATTTATCTGAATAGCTTCAGATAAGACTAATTTCATATGGCGGGATAGCTCAGTTGGCTAGAGCACACGGTTCATACCCGTGGTGTCGCTGGTTCAAATCCAGTTCCCGCTACTTGCGATCATCGCGACACCGAGACACAATTACAATTGTTTCTCGGTTATTTTTATACAATGTAGAAGCGGAGGAATAAAAATGGGAAATAATAAAGGGAAGAACGTTATTTTTACACTTGCAGGTGCGTACCTCATGTATACGGGGGGGAAACTTTTTATGGATGTGAACAAAGCAAGGCCGAATCATTATGGGCTGTTGATGGCTGCCAGTGTTACCTTTTTCATTATCGGAATCGGAGTCATTGCGTTCTACATGAAAGACTATTTTAAGCATGAAACCATAGAAGAAGAATCAACTGAAGAAGAACCGGCTTTAGAGGAGGCACCGCAGGAAGTGCCCGTGGAGACGGTTGCGGAAGAAGAGCCGGAAGAACCAGAAAAATTGGAAAAACCAGAAGAATTGGAAAAACCAGAAGAACCAAAGGAGTAAGCGATGCGGGTAGGAATGGGATACGATGTTCATAAGTTGGTGGAAGGACGGGAATTGATATTAGGTGGTGTAAAGATTCCTTATGAAAAAGGTCTCTTGGGACATTCCGATGCGGATGTATTGCTACATGCCATTATGGATGCCCTTCTGGGTGCGGCTGCTCTGGGGGATATTGGAAAACATTTTCCGGATACAGACGAAATCTATCGAGGAATTTCCAGCTTGAAGTTATTAGAAAAAGTAGGGAAGCTTGTAGAAACAGAGATATTTGTAATTGAGAATATTGATGCAACCATTATTGCCCAACGTCCTAAGATGGGCCCGTATATGGATAGAATGCGGGAAAATATTGGGAGAGCCCTTGGAATTTCCATAGACCAGATTAATATAAAAGCTACTACCGAAGAGGGTCTTGGCTTCACCGGAAATGGAGAAGGAATCTCGGCACAGGCGATTTGTGCCCTTGAAAAAGCAACGAATCAAAGTTTTCTGGTGATGACTGATGAAATGACTTCTTGTGGAGGCTGCGGTGGTTGCAGCAAGTAAAAGGAATTAGCATATGAATATAGAATTTCGAAAATTAGAGGCGAACGAATATCCAAAAACAAGAGCGTTATGGGAAGACATTTTTGTAGAAGACACGAAGGCTTTTTTGGATTACTATTATCAGATAAAAGTGGCAGAAAATGAGATATATGGTGCAGTGGAAGACAATGAAATAAGGGCAATGTTACATCTGAATCCCTATCCCTTGTCAATGAATGGAAAAGAACGGAACAGTCATTATATCGTCGCAGTTGCTACGGATAAGAACTATCGTAAAAAGGGACTTATGGCAAGTCTTTTGAAACGGTCTATGCAAAGCATGTACGATAGGGGAGAAGGGTTCACATTTCTGATGCCGGCAGCGGAAGCAATTTATCATCCTTTTGATTTTCGTTTTGTATATGCACAAGCACAGATGAAAAAGAAAAAAACGGTGATGGCAGACCAAGTGATACCGCTCAAAGCACAGCCGGAAGATTGTCAGGAGCTGGCTCGATTTGCTACTGCTTATCTAAAAAAACGGTATGGCATTTATGCAATCCGTGATGAGCACTATTATGAGACGGTGCTTGCAGAACTGCAAAGCGAGAAAGGTCATATGGAGATTTTCAGAGAAAAAACAGATGCTGGAAAAATCTTGGGTTGTTTTCTTTCCGGTGGAGAAGAAGTGTTGGAGGTACGAGAACCTATGGTGCTTCCAAAGTGGCAGAATAAGATCGGATACGACTTTTCATATAGTGTGAAAAAACCCATGATCATGGCGCGAATTCTTCATCTGGAGACACTGATGAGATGTGCAAAAGTAAGGGAAGATATGCAGTGTGAGATTGGTGTTTGGGATCCTTTATTAGAAGGAAATAATGGTACATTTCATATTTATGGAAAAAAAGGGGCATTCGTATCTATTGAAAAACAAACAGAGGTGGGAGAAACCATTTCCATTGCTGCTCTAACGAGTTTCTTATTTGGCTATCAAACACTGGAACAGTCACTGGCTGAAGAACACGACAATCTTTCAGAGAAAAGCAAGAAAGAATTGGGTAAAATCATCCCTTTTTCTCCTATTTATTTGAATGAAATCGTATAATGGTTGACAAATCTTCGAAAATTTCATAAACTATAAAGGAATAGCTAAAAACTATGAACGAAGAGAGTAGTATACCAAGAACCGAAAGAGAGAGATTGTCATCGGCTGAAAGCAATCTTAGGGAAATGGCATGTGAAGTGCATTCGGGAGTTGCCCTGAGGAAATAAAGTATTTAGGGACGTTTCGCATACGTTATATGCTTCAAGAGGAAGATGTCAATATGGAGTCTTCTAATAGAGTGGAACCGCGGTTATTATCGTCTCTTTGTATAAGAGGCGTTTTTTGTACGCAATTTTAGAATAAAAGGGGAGGATTTATAATGGGTATGATTTCTTATATCAAAGAAGAATTAAATGTTATTCGAGAACGGGATCCGGCGATTAAAACCAATATGGAGGTATTTCTTTATCCTAGTTTTAAAGCAATTTTAAGATACCGGATAGCCCACAAACTATATTTAAACAAGCATTATTTTTGGGCAAGATGGTTTTCGCAAAGAACGGTACGAAAAACAGGAATTGAAATTCATCCCGGTGCAACGATTGGAAAAGGGCTTTTTATTGATCATGGAACCGGTGTTATTATTGGAGAAACCGCCATTATTGGAGATAATGTAACGTTATATCAGGGGGTGACGTTGGGTGGTACTGGGAAAGAACAAGGGAAAAGACACCCCACCCTTCAAGATAACGTAATGGTAAGTGCAGGAGCAAGAGTGATAGGCTCCTTTACTATTGGAGAAAATTCAAAGATTGGTGCGGGGTCGGTGGTATTGGAGGAAGTACCACCCAATTGTACGGTAGTAGGTGTGCCGGGACGAATTGTTCGTATGGGAAATCAAAAAGTTCCCCGCATGGATATGGATCAAATTCATCTGCCGGATCCGGTGCTAAGCGATATTCAGGAACTGCAAAGAGATAATCGGCAATTGAAAAAGAAATTGGAAGAGTTAGAAAATACAATGAAAAAAATAATGGAGGAAAAACAGAATGAAAATTTATAATACGCTGACAAAAAGAAAAGAAGAATTTGTGCCATTAGAAGAAGGAAAAGTCAAGATGTATGTCTGTGGACCAACGGTATATAATTTTATTCATATTGGAAATGCGAGACCAATGATTGTGTTTGATACGGTTCGAAGATATTTTGAGTATAAAGGCTATGACGTGAACTATGTATCGAATTTTACAGATGTGGATGATAAAATTATTAAACAGGCCATAGAAGAAGGGGTATCAGCAGACGAAATCTCCAAACGTTATATTGCAGAATGCAAAAAGGATATGGAAGGGATGAATGTCAAACCAGCTACCAAACATCCTTTGGCCACAGAGGAAATCTGCGGTATGCTAGAGATGATACAAGATTTAATAGAAAAAGGATATGCGTATGAAAAAAATGGAACGGTATATTTTCGTACTCGGAAATTTAAAGAATATGGGAAATTGTCTCATAAGAACTTGGATGATCTGCAATCCGGTGGCCGCTCCTTATTAGTAACAGGAGAAGACGAGAAAGAAGATCCTTTGGACTTTGTCCTATGGAAACCGAAAAAAGAGGGAGAACCCGCATGGGAATCACCGTGGAGTGACGGTCGTCCGGGATGGCACATTGAATGTTCGGTGATGTCTAAAAAATATTTGGGAGAACAGATTGATATTCATGCAGGAGGGGAAGATCTGGTATTCCCACATCACGAAAATGAAATTGCACAAAGCGAGGCGGCAAATGGAAAAGAATTTGCAAAATATTGGATGCACAATGCATTTCTAAATATTGATAATCGCAAGATGTCCAAATCTCTGGGGAACTTCTTTACGGTAAGAGAAATCAGTGATACCTATGATTTACAAGTACTTCGCTTTTTTATGTTAAGTGCACATTACAGAAGTCCACTCAACTTCAGCGCAGCGCTTATGGAGTCCTCCAAGACTGGATTGGAAAGAATACGGACAGCTGCTTCTTATTTAAAGCGATTAGAGGAAAATGCAACACAGGAAAAAATGACGCAACAAGATAAGGAAACATTTGAAAAGACAGAAACCTATGTAACCGGATTTGAAGAGGCTATGGAAGATGATTTTAATACCGCAGACGCTATTGCATCTGTATTTGAACTGGTGAAATTCGTTAATACAACCGTTGAGGAAGAAAGTTCCAAAGAATTACTGCATCAATTATTTGACCGGTTAGCTACGTTGATGGATATCTTGGGTCTTTTTGTAGAGAAGGAAGCAGAATTGCTTTCCACCGACATTGAACAGTTGATAGAGGAACGTCAAACAGCACGAAAAGAAAAGAATTTTGCAAGAGCAGATGCTATTCGTGATGAGCTTTTAGCAAAAGGAATTATTTTGGAAGATACCAGAGAAGGAGTTACATGGAAAAAAGCGTAGAATGGGACTTACTATCATATATGCAGGCAGAATTAGAGACAAAAGAGGTGGATATACACACGTATTCCCCTCTAACACTTGCATATATTGGAGATAGTATATATGATTTGATTATACGAAGTCTGGTTGTGAATCAAGGAAATAAACCAGTTCAGAAACTGCACAAAGAGACCAGTGCACTGGTACAGGCTTCTGCCCAATCTTATATGATGCGGGCATTGCAGCCAATTTTAACGGAAGAAGAGCATATGGTTTACAAAAGAGGGAGAAACGCCAAATCCGTTTCTCCGGCGAAAAATCAGACGATTGTGGACTATCGTAGAGCAACTGGATTCGAGGCACTGATGGGGTATTTATATCTAAAGCGGGAATGGAAACGAATCATAGATTTGATTAAGATTGGTTTACAAAGCGTAGAAGAAAAGGAAGCATAGGAGAACAGAAAATGGAGAACCAAACAGAACATCAAGCAGGGCAAGTAAATGAATTAATGATAGAGGGACGTAATGCGGTACTGGAGGCTTTTCGCTCAGGGAAACCCATTGATAAAGTGTTCCTATTGGACGGATGTCAGGATGGACCGGTTCGTACCATTGTCAGAGAAGCAAAAAAATACGATACCATTCTTAATTTTGTAACCAAAGAGCGTTTGGATCAAATGTCTGAAACAAGAAAACATCAAGGCGTAATTGCTTATGCAGCAGCCTATGAATATGCAGAAATAGACGATATGTTTGCGCTGGCAAAAGAAAAGGGAGAAGATCCATTTTTGATTTTACTGGACAATATTGAAGATCCGCATAATTTGGGAGCGATTATACGTACAGCCAATCTGGCCGGAGCGCATGGTGTGATTATTCCAAAACGAAGAGCAGTTGGTCTTACCTCTACAGTAGCCAAAACTTCAGCAGGTGCACTTAATTATACGCCAGTTGCCAAAGTGACAAATTTGGCAAAAACCATGGAAGAATTGAAAGAAAAGGGAATGTGGTTTGTGTGTGCAGATATGGACGGAGAATCGATGTATCAGTTGAACTTGAAAGGTTCTATCGGGTTGGTTATCGGAAGTGAAGGCGAAGGAGTGGGGAGACTTGTGAAAGAAAAATGTGATTTCATAGCATCCATTCCGATGAAAGGGAATATTGATTCTTTAAACGCATCTGTGGCGGCAGGAATTCTGGCATATGAAATTGTAAGACAAAGGATGTAACAAAATATGGATCATTATGAAAAGATGACGGACGAACAATTGATTGTACAACTTCGAGATGGTGACAGAGCCATTACGGACTATATTATGGATAAGTATAAATTTCTTGTTCGAAAAAAAGCCAAGGCCATGTACTTACTGGGTGGAGACAATGATGATTTGATCCAGGAAGGTATGATTGGGTTGTTTAAGGCTATCCGGGATTATGATGAAAAGCAGAAAGCCTCCTTTTTCAGCTTTGCAGATTTATGTATTTCCAGACAGATGTATACGGCGATTGAAGCGTCCAGGCGAAATAAGCATATTCCGCTTAATTCGTATGTCTCTCTTTATGAAGAAAGAGGTGGTAACGAAGAGAAGAAGCAACCACCCTTGATTGACACGATACAATCTGAAAAAACCGGTAATCCGGAAGAGCTTTATTTTGATAAGGAATATTTGGAGTGCATGGAATTAAAGCTAAAAGATGGCTTAAGCGACTTGGAAAATAGGGTCTTGTATCTGCATCTTTTGGGAACGGACTATCAGACCATTGCCAAGCTGCTTGGAAAAAGTTCTAAGGCCATTGATAATGCATTGCAGCGCATTAAGACAAAAGCAGAGAAGATTATTGGAAGCGTGAAATAAATGGAGAATTTATTATCTTTATTAGATCGCAATCTGGGGGATGCAGGGAGTTTTGTATCTGGTGGCGAAAAAAGGAAAATAGATACTATTGTTATTGTGATATCACATGACCACAATGCTGTTAAATATTTTGATAATATAATAGACCTCTAATACTTTAAATGTTTGTAATTCGATTTTATAAAGGAGATGGAAAAGGTGTTAATGATTGTAACTACTATTATTTTGTTAATACTTACAATTATTTTGTTGTCGGGGAAAGGCGGATGTGCTGGCATCCTTGGAATCGCGATAGACAGACTACAAATCAGAATAGTGTAATGCAAAAGCCCGTTTCTTTAATGGATTCGGGCTTTTTTTGTGTTACATTTCGTATTGCATAGGTGCGAAAAAACGTGATAAAACCGTATGAAATATTACTTTGTGAGAAAAAGCGAAACAGTCAACAACCCCAGTGCTTACAGCAGTACCGTATTTCAAGGAGTCAAAAAAAAGCTGTTAACGGGAATCGAACCCGTGACCTCCACCTTACCAAGGTGACGCTCTACCGACTGAGCCATAACAGCATGCATATTGAATGCAACGTGTATAATATACAATAAAAGAGGTAGATTTGTCAATGGCTTTCTGGAAAAATCTTGTTCTCATTTGCATTTTATGATAAGATAAAGAGCAGAATGTAAGGATTGAAGGAGGATTACCATAACATGGCAGAAGAAGTGGTTTCTAAAAATTTTATAGAACAGGAAATAGATAAGGATTTAAAAGAAGGGGTGTATGATCGGGTGTGTACCAGATTTCCACCGGAACCCAATGGTTATTTGCATATTGGACATGCAAAATCGATTCTTCTGAATTATGGGTTGGCACAAAAATATAATGGAGAATTCCATATGCGTTTTGATGATACCAATCCCACCACACTTTTGCAGCTACTTTTCAAAATGATATAGCTCGATTGCTTTGTTTAT
>JAVWVS010000008.1:0-80765 GCA_036666555.1 Lachnospiraceae bacterium
TCAGAGGATTTGGCCAAGTATATCAAGGAATTGATTCGAGAAAAAAAAGAAGAATATGTGGTATTGGTGGTGGGACTTGGAAATCGCCAAGTGACACCGGATGCGCTGGGACCCTATGTAGTGGATAATCTTTCCATTACCCGCCATATTGTAAAAGAGTACGGAAAATATGCGATGGGAGAAGACCAGATGAATTTGGTCAGTGCAATTGTGCCGGGAGTGATGGCACAAACAGGAATGGAAACATTAGAAATCATCAAAGGAATTGTAAAAGAGACCAATCCTGACCTAATCGTAGCCGTGGATGCATTGGCGGCCAGGAACAGTAAACGTCTGAATCGAACCATTCAGATTGCAGATACGGGCATTCATCCTGGTTCCGGTGTAGGGAATCATCGTCAAGGACTGACAAAGCAGACACTGGGAGTTCCGGTGATTGGGATTGGAGTACCTACTGTCGTAGATGCGGCAACGATTGTAAATGATACGATGGAAAATTTTATAGAAGCGCTGGAAACATCGGAAATGTTAAAAGGAGTCGGTGTAGTGCTAAAAGGATATAATGCAACGGAAAAATATGAATTGATTAAAGAGCTGATATCACCGCACTTAAACGGTATGTTTGTAACTCCTAAAGACATTGATGAAACCGTCAAACGAATCAGCTATACCATCTCAGAAGGACTGAATATTTTATTCTCAAATCAGACATGCTCATAATCCATCCGACTTTTTCATATAGTATTAGGATGAAAAGGTGGAGTGATGACATTGAAAAATAAAATGGGAAAACAAATTTTATTATATAGTATTCTGGGAATTCTTGGATCGTGGTGTGTGATACAAGGGGGAAGACAGGCACTAAAGGGATGGGACGCAAAACTGAATGAAAAGTTGCAATCTCGGGCAGAAGAATTCTTCTTTCCAAATCTGACTCAAATGGAGCGGCAAAAAGATAGGAACTTAGGAGAATGGATTGTGGCACAAGCTATGAATATTATGCCACTGGGAAAATATGTGGTAGCAAAAGCGGAGAAACATTACGAAGTAGAAGATCAAATGACCAAAGAAATGATTCTAAAGGCACAGGCAAAAGATGAAAACGAAGTAGATGAAAATGGAAATTTAATAAATCATACAGGAGAAACGGTGCCGGAAGTGCCCAAGGAAATAGTACAAGGAGGATTGGATACTTCTATGGAAATGCTGAGAGATTTTGATTATCTGCTAAGTAATTTTTATACCGTTGATAGTACCACCATGATTGACAGTAATCAATTAAATCCGGAGGTATTATTAGGGGCGAATATGAAAATCAATAAAGCCGCAGCAGGTCCGAAGGTGCTTGTATTCCATACCCATTCGCAGGAAACATTTATAGATTCCACACCTGGAGACCCTACTACCAGTATTGTGGGAATCGGAACGTATTTGACGGAAAAATTAAATGAAAAAGGAATTGCTGCCATTCATGATGAAGGAATATACGATATCATTGAAGGAAAATTGGATCGTAGCAAGGCATACGAATGCTCGGAAGTAGGTGTACGGCAAATTCTTGCAGAAAACCCAAGCGTGGAAGTGGTCATCGACCTGCACCGTGATGGGGTGAAAAGTGAAACTCATTTATTGTCAGATATCAATGGAAAGCAAACTGCCAAAATTATGTTTTTTAATGGACTGAGCAGAACGAGAACCAATGGTGATATTGCGTATTTACAAAATCCGTATATACAAGATAATCTGGCATTTTCACTTCAGATGCAGATTGCAGCAGAGAATAAATATCCGGGCTTTGCAAGACATATCTATTTGAAGGGGTACCGGTATAGTCTTCATATGATGCCAAAATCATTGCTCATTGAGGCCGGTGCCCAGACAAACACGGTAGCCGAAATGAAAAATGCAATGGATGCACTGTCGGATATACTATATCATGTACTGGCTGAATAAAAGATATTTGAAAAGTACAACACTTTGTGATAGTATATTTTTAATGCGAGTAAAAAGGGGATATGGAAATGACAAAGCAAAATACATATGATGCAGATAGTATTTCAGTACTGGAAGGATTAGAAGCGGTTCGCAAGAGACCGGGCATGTATATCGGAAGTGTATCCACCAAGGGATTGAATCATCTGGTATATGAAATCGTTGATAATGCAGTAGATGAGCATCTGGCAGGATATTGTGATTTGATTCAGGTTATCCTTGAAAAAGACGGGTCGGCCACCATTATAGATAATGGACGTGGTGTTCCGGTAGGCATGCACAAAAAAGGAATTTCGGCAGAACGAATTGTATACACCACCCTTCATGCCGGCGGAAAGTTTGACGGGTCTTCCTATAAGACCAGTGGCGGGCTACATGGGGTCGGTTCTTCGGTAGTAAATGCACTGTCGGCTTATATGGATATACAAGTGAGCCGGGAGGGAGCAATTCATCATGATCGATACGAAAAAGGAATTCCTACCATTGAGTTAATGAATGGATTACTACCGGTGATTGGGAAAACAAAGAAAACCGGTACAACAGTGAATTTTTTGCCGGACGATACCATTTTTGAAAAAATCAGATTTCGGGAAGAAGAGATTCAAAGCAGACTGCATGAAACGGCATATTTGAATCCGGAACTGACGATTATTTTTGAAGACAAACGAAAAGAGGAGCCGGATTATATTAAATTTCACGAACCGGAAGGAATCTTTGGGTTTATTACGGAATTGAATCGGAAGAAAGAAACGGTGCATGAACCGGTATATTTTAAAGGAGAAGCAGAAGGAATTCAAGTAGAAATTGCATTTCAATATGTGAATGAGTTTCACGAGAATGTACTTGGCTTTTGCAATAATATTTATAATGCGGAAGGTGGAACACATCTTACCGGATTTAAGACTACATTTACCAGTGTAATGAATCAATATGCCAGAGAACTGGGAATCTTAAAGGAAAAAGATACCAATTTTACAGGTGCGGATATACGTAATGGAATGACCGCAATTGTTTCCATTAAACATCCGGACCCACGATTTGAAGGACAGACAAAGACGAAACTGGATAATCAAGATGCGGCCAAGGCTACCGGAAAAGTGACGGGAGAAGAGATTGTCCGCTATTTTGACCGGAATCTGGAAAGCTTAAAGAATGTGCTTGGTTGTGCGGAAAAAGCTGCGAAGATTCGAAGAAGCGAAGAAAAAGCAAAGACCAATTTACTGACAAAACAGAAATATTCGTTTGATAGTAATGGGAAGCTTGCCAATTGTGAAAGCAGAGATGCCAGCTTATGTGAAATCTTTATTGTCGAGGGAGATTCGGCTGGAGGGTCAGCAAAAACAGCCAGAAATAGGAATTTCCAAGCAATACTGCCTATTCGTGGAAAAATCTTAAATGTAGAAAAAGCAAGTATTGATAAAGTGCTGGCGAATATTGAAATCAAAACCATGATCAATGCTTTTGGATGCGGTTTTTCGGAAGGATATGGGGATGATTTTGATATTAAGAAACTTCGCTATGATAAAATCATTATTATGGCCGATGCCGATGTAGATGGCGCACATATTTCCACCCTATTGCTTACTTTGTTTTATCGGTTTATGCCGGAATTGATATTTGAAGGACATGTTTACATCGCTATGCCACCATTGTATAAAACCATGCCCAAAAAGGGAAAAGAAGAATATCTTTATGATGATAAGGCATTGGAAAAATATAAGAAAACCCATGAAGGAGCATTTACTCTACAGCGGTATAAAGGTTTGGGGGAAATGGATGCAGACCAGTTATGGGATACCACATTAAACCCGGATACCCGCATGTTAAAACTGGTGGAAATAGAAGATGCAAGGATGGCATCAGGGGTCACGGAGATGCTTATGGGTACCGAAGTACCACCCAGACGTGCATTTATCTATGAAAATGCAGTAGAAGCAGAGCTGGATATCTAAAGTGGAGGAGAAAAAGATGCAGGATTCACAAATCATCCGGACAGAATATTCCGATGTAATGAAAAAATCATATATTGATTATGCCATGAGCGTTATTGTTGCAAGAGCCCTTCCAGATGTGCGGGATGGCTTAAAACCGGTACAAAGAAGAACGCTGTATGATATGTACGAATTGGGGATACGCTATGAACGCCCTTTTCGTAAATGTGCCCGTATTGTAGGAGATACCATGGGTAAATACCATCCTCACGGAGATAGTTCCATCTATGAATCTCTGGTGGTGATGTCACAACATTTTAAAAAAGGAATGGTATTGGTTGATGGACATGGCAACTTTGGTTCCATCGAAGGAGATGGTGCGGCTGCAATGCGTTATACAGAAGCACGCCTTGCGAAAATCACCCAGGAAGTATATCTTTCGGATTTGGACAAGGATGTGATAGATTTTGTACCTAATTTTGACGAAACAGAAAAAGAGCCGGAGATACTACCGGTGCGCATTCCCAATTTGCTGGTAAATGGAGCAGAAGGAATCGCAGTAGGCATGGCTACCAGTATTCCCACCCATAATTTGGCAGAAGTGGTGGATGCAGTTATTGCATATATGAAAAACGATGAAATTAGCACAAAGCAGCTTATGAAATATCTGAAGGGACCGGATTTTCCCACCGGTGGAATTGTTGTAAATGAAGATGATTTATTAAGTATTTATGAAACGGGTGCAGGGAAAATTAAAATTCGTGGCAAGGTACACATCGAAGAAGCTAAAAACGGAAAAAAGAAATTAGTCATAACGGAAATTCCATATACCATGATTGGTGCCGGAATTGGTAAATTTTTAAATGATGTCTGTGGATTAGTAGAAACTAAAAAAACCAATGATATTTTGGATATTTCCAACCAATCATCCAAAGATGGTATTCGAATTGTACTGGAATTGAAAAAAGATGCAGATATAGAAAATTTACAAAATATGCTGTACAAAAAAACCAGATTGGAAGATACTTTTGGTGTGAATATGCTGGCGGTGTCCGATGGACGACCGGAAATTATGGGTGTAAAGCAGATTATTGAACACCATGTAGACTTTCAGTTTGAATTAGCCACAAGAAAATACAAAAATTTACTCATTAAAGAGCAGGAAAAGCAAGAAATACAAGAAGGATTAATCAAAGCCTGTGATGTCATTGATTTGATCATTGAAATTCTCCGAGGCAGTTCCTCCATCAAAGAAGCCAAAGAATGTTTGATTAACGGGACTACCGAACGCATCAAATTCAAATCCAATATTTCAAAAAAAATGGCATCCCTGTTAAGGTTTACCGAACGTCAGGCAACGGCTATTTTAGAGATGCGTTTATACCGTCTGATTGGATTGGAAATCGAGGCACTTCAAAAAGAACATGAGATAACCATGAAAAATATTGCTCGTTATGACGATATTTTAAACAATTATGATTCCATGGCAGAAGTGATTATGGAGGATTTGAAAGCAACCAAAAAAGAATACGGACGCAAACGACGAACGGTGATTGAGAATGCAGAAGAAGCAGTATTTGAAGAAAAGAAGGTTGAAGAGCAAGAAATCATGTTGCTGATTGATCGGTTTGGATATGCCAAAACCGTGGATATGGGTACCTATGAACGGAATAAGGATGCGGCAGACAGCGAAAATAATTACATAGTACCTTGTTTAAATACAGGGAAAATATGTATTTTCACAAATACCGGACAGATGCATCAAGTGAAGGTATTCGATATTCCTTATGGAAAATTTAGAGATAAGGGAACACCCATTGACAATCTAAGCAATTATAACAGCAGTGAAGAGCAACCGGTCTTTGTATGTGATGTGCGACAAATGCAATATGTGAAATTGCTATTTGCTACCAGACAGGGCATGATTAAAAAAGTAGATGGTACAGAATTTCAAGTGGTGAAAAGAATGATTGCAGCTACTAAATTACAACCCAAAGACGAAGTGATGACCGTATGTGCTGTTTCAGAAAATCAAACGGTGGTCTTACAAACTGTAGGAGGATATTTTTTGCGATTCCCGGCAGTGGATGTACCGGAAAAGAAAAAAGGTGCAGTAGGGGTGCGAGGAATGAAATTACAAAAAAATGATTCTTTAGAACATGCGTATCTATTTGAAGAAGGAACGGAAACCAAAGTGATTTATCAAGAAAAAGAAGTCACACTAAATAGACTGAAATTGGGAAAAAGAGATACGGTAGGGGTAAAGACAAGATCATAGAGAACAATAGAGAAAGAATTCTTCAAAAACCCTTGATTTTTTTGTTGGGAACTGTTATACTTTTTAAAGCATAATACACAAGAAATGGGCAGAAGAGTGAACGAGAGTTCACTCTTCTTTTATGGTAATGACCGCTGCCCACGATAGAAAGGAAAAAATATTGTCAAAAACAGAAATGTATGAACAAAAAACAGAAGCTCTCGTGCAGCCTATTATTGACGAACTCGGATTTGAGCTCGTGGATGTGGAGTATGTAAAAGAAGTGGGAACATGGTATTTAAGAGTCTATATTGATAAACCGGCCGGAATTGCGGTGGATGATTGCGAAGCTGTCAGCCGAAGACTGTCCGAAGGATTGGATGAAAATGAATTTATTGAAGAAGCTTATATTTTAGAGGTAAGTTCTCCGGGACTTGGTCGTCCGCTGAAAAAGGAAAAAGATTTTCAGAAAAGCATTGGAAAAGAAATAGAGATACGTACTTATCGGGCCATTGATAAACAAAAAGAATTCATTGGAATTTTAAAAGAGTACGATAAGGATAAAGTAACCATTATATATGAAGATGAAACTATAAAAACATTCGAACGAAGCGATATCGCGCTTATTCGCTTAGCGTTTGATTTTTAAAACAGGAGGAGCAAACATGAGTACAGAATTATTAGAAGCGTTGAATATTCTTGAACAGGAGAAAGATATCAGTAAAGAAACCATGATGGAAGCAATTGAGAATTCTTTGATCAATGCTTGTAAAAATCATTTTGGTAGAGCAGATAATATTAAAGTGATTATGAATCATGAGACTTGTGATTATCAAGTGCTTGCAGAAAAGACAGTGGTAGAAGAAGTCGAAGATGATATTATGGAAATCAGTCTTGCCAATGCAAAGATGGTGGATTCGAAATATGAATTGGGAGATGTGGTACAGATTCCGGTGGAGTCCAAAGAATTTGGACGTATTGCAACCCAGAATGCCAAAAATCTTATTCTTCAAAAAATTCGGGAAGAAGAACGAAAAGTAGTTTATGATCAATACTTTGAAAAAGAAAAAGATATCGTAACGGGTATTGTACAGCGTTATGTTGGGAAAAATATCAGTATCAACCTTGGAAAAGCAGATGCCATGCTGACTGAAAATGAACAAGTCAAAGGGGAAGTGTTTCAGCCAACAGAACATATCAAGTTATATGTAGTAGAAGTAAAGAACACAACCAAAGGACCTAAAATTTTAGTATCCAGAACACATCCGGAATTAGTGAAACGCCTTTTTGAATCCGAAGTTACAGAAGTAAAAGATGGAACAGTCGAAATCAAAAGCATTGCAAGAGAAGCAGGTTCCCGTACAAAGATTGCAGTTTTTTCTAAGAACCAAGACGTAGATCCGGTAGGTGCTTGCGTAGGAATGAATGGTGGCAGAGTCAATACCATTGTAAATGAGCTGCGGGGAGAAAAAATCGATATTATAAACTGGAGCGAAAACCCAGCGGTGTTAATTGAAAATGCACTGAGTCCGGCAAAGGTTATTTCGGTTATGGCGGACCCGGATGAGCGGACGGCAAGTGTAATCGTGCCGGATTATCAGTTGTCACTGGCAATTGGAAAAGAAGGCCAGAATGCAAGATTGGCAGCAAGATTGACCGGATATAAAATAGATATCAAGAGTGAAACACAGGCAATCCAATCCGGAGAACTCCCGGCAGACTACATGGATATGGATGCAGATGATGTGCAGGATGAAATGACAAGGGAGTGATTAGTTGAGTAATACGAAGAAGATACCCATGCGCAAATGTGTGGGATGTCAAGAAATGAAAAATAAAAAAGAAATGCTGCGTGTATTAAAAACAGCGGAAAATGAATTTGTATTAGATGGAACCGGGAAAAAGAATGGTCGGGGAGCTTATCTGTGTCCCTCCTGTGACTGTCTGCAAAAAGCAATGAAGTGTAAAGGCTTGGAACGTTCTTTTCAACAGTCCATTCCAAGAGAAGTGTATGAAGCATTAGAAAAGGAGATGAGCGCGCTTGATAAAAGATAAAGCATTATCCTTAATCGGCTTAGCTACTAAGGCGGGGAAAATTGCCAGTGGGGAATTTTCCGCAGAAAAGGCAGCAAAGGCGGGAAAAGCATTTCTGATTATTGTAGCAGAGGATGCTTCGGATAATACGAAAAAAAAGTTTCAAAATATGTGTGATTTCTATCAAGTGCCAATCTGCTTTTATGGAAATAGAGATACCTTAGGGCATGCAATGGGGAAAGAGTTTCGCGCTTCCCTTGCAGTATTGGATGCAGGGTTCGCGAAAGGAATCATCAAACAAATGGAAACAACGGAAAATACAATTGCATAGAGGAGGTAGTAAGTATGACAAAATTGCGAGTACATGAATTAGCGAAAGAGTTAAATAAATCAAATAAAGAATTATTAGATGTGTTAAAAGAAAAAAATATAGAGGTGAAAAGCCATATGAGTTCCTTGGCGGATGACCAAGTGGAAATGGTGAAAAAAACATTTTCCGGAGGAAAACCAGAGGAAGCAGCAGAGCCTAAGAAAAAGACCATCGTGCAAGTGTTTCATCCGCAAAATGCCCAAAATGGAGCAAGAGCGGGAGCAAAACCGGTACAAAAGCCTGCCACAGGTCAGGTGACACAATCATCCACAGGGCAGGGAACACCACGTCCAGTGAATACCCAAGGAACACCACGTCCGGCGAATACCCAAGGAACACCGCGTCCGGCAAATACGCAAGGGACACCACGTCCGGCTAATACCCAAGGAACACCACGTCCGGCAAATACCCAGGGTCAGCGTCCAACCAGTAATTACCAAGGTCAACGTCCGAGCAGTAATTACCAAGGCCAACGCCCAAATAGCAATTACCAGGGTCAACGCCCGAATAGTAATTACCAGGGCCAACGTCCAGCCGGAAGTACAGAACAACGTCCAAGTAGTAATTACCAAGGACAGCGTCCAAGTAGTAACTATCAAGGACAGCGTCCAAGCAGCAATTACCAGGGCCAACGCCCGAACAGTAATTATCAGGGACAACGTCCAGCCGGAAGTACAGAACAACGTCCAAGCAGCAATTATCAAGGTCAGCGTCCCAACAATAATTATCAGGGACAACGTCCGAATAATAATTATCAAGGCCAACGCCCAGCCGGTGGCCCAGGTCAGCGTCCAAGCAACAATTATCAAGGCCAACGCCCGAATAACGGACCGGGAGGAAGAAGAGATGACAACAGAAATGGTGCACCTTCCGTTCCATCTCCGGTACTCACAGAAAATCAAAAACAACAGCGTCAAAAAGCAAAAGATAATTATAAGAAAAAAGATCATCATGAAGTAGACCGTGATGATAAAGAATTAAAACAAAGTAAAAAAATGAAGAATTTTGTTCCTTTGAAAACACAGCCAAAAGTGGTAGAAAAAGTAGAAGAAAAAGTAAAAATGATTACCATTCCGGAAGTACTTACCATTAAGGAATTGGCAGAGAAAATGAAAATGCAGCCATCGGTTATTGTAAAAAAATTATTTTTACAAGGGAAAGTAGTAACCGTGAATCAAGAAATTGATTTCAAATCAGCAGAGGAAATTGCCATTGAATTCGATTGTTTGGTAGAAGCAGAAGAAGTGATTGATGTTATTGAAGAATTACTAAAAGAGGATGAAGAAGACGAAAGCAAGATGAGCAAACGCCCACCGGTTGTGTGTGTAATGGGTCATGTTGATCATGGTAAAACTTCTCTCTTAGATGCGATTCGAAACACCAATGTGATTGATCGAGAAGCCGGAGGAATCACCCAGCATATCGGTGCATCTGTTATTAATGTGAAGGGTGAAAAGATTACTTTCTTAGATACACCTGGACATGAAGCGTTTACTGCAATGCGTATGCGTGGTGCAAATTCTACCGATATTGCAATTTTAGTCGTGGCTGCCGATGATGGTGTAATGCCACAGACCATCGAAGCAATTAACCATGCCAAAGCGGCTGGGATTGAAATTATTGTTGCAATCAATAAAATGGATAAACCAAGTGCGAATATCGAACGTGTCAAACAAGAATTAACAGAATATGAATTGATTCCGGAAGATTGGGGTGGAAGTACAGTGTTTGTACCGGTATCTGCCAAAACCCATGAAGGAATCGAAGATTTGTTGGAAATGGTAGTCTTGACAGCGGAAGTATTGGAATTAAAGGCCAATCCACTTCGACGTGCAAGAGGTCTTGTCATAGAGGCAGAGCTTGATAAAGGAAAAGGTTCCGTAGCAACCGTGTTAGTTCAAAAAGGAACTCTTCGTGTAGGAGATTCTATTGCAGCCGGAGCGGCTTATGGAAAAGTACGTGCGATGATGGATGATAAAGGAAGACGAGTAAAAGAAGCAGGTCCATCTATGGCAGTGGAAATTCTCGGACTCAATGACGTTCCAAACGCCGGAGAAGTATTTGTAGAATGTGAAAATGATAAAGAAGCCAGAAGCTTTGCGGCAACATTTATTTCACAGAACAGAGTGAAATTACTGGATGATACCAAAGCGAAGTTGTCTCTGGATGGTCTTTTTGACCAAATCAAGGCCGGCAATGTGAAGGAACTCGGAATTGTTGTAAAGGCAGATGTACAAGGCTCTGTGGAAGCGTTAAAGCAAAGCTTGTTGAAACTCTCCAACGAAGAAGTCATTATTAAAATTATTCATGGCGGGGTAGGTGCTATCAATGAGTCCGATGTTAGTTTAGCATCGGCATCCAATGCAATTATTATTGGGTTTAATGTTCGTCCGGATGCAACTGCAAAAGGAATTGCAGAGCGTGAAGGCGTGGATCTTCGCTTATACCGTGTCATCTACAATGCTATCGAAGATGTAGAAGCAGCAATGAAAGGGATGTTAGATCCTATCTTTGAAGAAAAAGTACTCGGTCACGCAGAAGTGCGTCAGACGTTTAAAGCATCCGGTGTTGGTACTATTGCCGGTTCTTATGTATTGGATGGTATCTTCCAAAGAGACTGCAGTGTGCGTGTAACCAGAGACGGAAAATTAGTATTTGAGGGAGCGCTTGCATCTTTGAAACGATTTAAAGATGATGTCAAAGAAGTGAAAACCGGATTTGAATGTGGTTTTGTATTTGAAAAATTCAATGATATTGCAGAGGGCGACCAAGTAGAAGCTTATAAGATGGTTGAAATACCTAGGTAAGAAGGAAAAAAGATGAGAAAAAATAGTATTAAAAACACAAGAGTCAATGTGGAAGTGCAAAGAGAATTAAGCAATATCATACGTGGCGGAATCAAAGACCCAAGAGTGGCGCCCATGACTTCTGTGGTTGCGGCTGAAGTGGCGCCGGACCTAAAAACCTGCAAAGTGTATATTAGCGTACTGGGTGATGAAAAAGCCCAGGCAAGTACTGTAAAAGGACTGCAAAGTGCAGAAGGTTATATTCGGCGAGAGCTGGCACGTACCCTTAATCTGCGTAATACTCCGGAGATTACATTTGTGATGGATCAATCCATTGCATACGGAGTAGAGATGTCCAGAAAAATTGCAGAGGTGAATCGGGATATAAAGGAAGAGGATGAGTAAAATGCTGCAAAAAGCGTTAGAACATGTAAAAACAGTTGCAATAGGTGGACACATGCATCCGGATGGCGATTGTATAGGGGCTTGTATGGGTCTCTATCAATACCTGAAAGAATGCAAAAAAGAAATAGAAACCGATGTATATCTAGAAGAGATTGCGGAATGCTTTTCTTTCATAGAGGCAACAAAAGAGATTCGACATACTGTGATCAAGGAAAAAGAATACGATTTGTTTATTGCACTGGACTGTGGAGATGCAGGGCGTCTTGGATTTTCAGAAGAGCTGTTTCAAAAGGCAAAACAGACCATTTGTATTGATCACCATATCAGTAATCAAGGATTTGCACAGTGCAATCTCATAGAGCCGGATGCTAGTTCTACTTCCGAATTGGTATATCGGGAACTGGTACCAAATCCAATTTCAAAAAAAGTAGCAGAGTGTTTATATCTTGGAATCGTGCATGATACAGGGGTGTTTCAGTATTCCTGTACTTCACCGGAAACCATGGAAGCGGCAGCATGTTTAATGCGAACAGGAATTCGTCATTCGGAGATTATTGATCAGACGTTTTATGAAAAGACCTATGCACAGAACCAGATACTTGGTAGAGCTCTTTTGGAAAGCATTTTACTTTTGGATGGTCAGTGTATCGCAGCCATTGTGACACGACAAGAAATGAATTTTTTTGGCTTGACACCAAAAGATTTAGAAGGTATTGTAAGTCAGCTTCGTGTGACCAAAGGCGTGGAGGTAGCTATTTTTATGTATGAAACCAATCCACAAGAATACAAAGTCAGTCTGCGTTCCAATCAGTGTGTAGATGTGAGCAAAGTTGCTCAATATTTCGGCGGTGGTGGTCATAAAAAAGCAGCCGGATTCACTATGGCAGGAAGTACGTATGATGTGATGAATAACCTGACAAGACGAATCGAAGATCAGTTGCAGGAAAAACAATAGGAGTCCAATATGGTACATGGAATAATCAATATATATAAAGAGAAGGGTTACACTTCTCATGATGTTGTAGCAAGACTTCGAGGAATCATAGGCCAAAAAAAGATTGGACACACAGGAACCCTTGATCCAGACGCAGAAGGCGTATTGCCGGTATGTTTGGGAAAAGGGACAAAGCTGTGTGATATGTTAACGGAACAAGGAAAAACATATGAAGCAGTGTTACTTCTGGGACAAACCACCGATACGCAAGATGTCAGTGGAAAGACCCTGTCTGTATGTGAAACCAATTTATTAAAAGAAGAACAGGTAAAACGATGCATCGGTGAATTTGTGGGTGAGTATGCGCAAATTCCTCCGATGTATTCTGCGTTAAAAGTAAATGGTAGAAAGTTATATGAACTAGCCAGAGAAGGAAAAGAGATTGAACGAAAAGCAAGAAATATGAAAATCTTTGACATTCGTATTATGGAAATGAAGCTTCCCCGAGTGAAAATGGAGGTCGTCTGTTCCAAGGGCACCTACATACGAACGCTGTGTTTTGATATCGGAGCGAAACTTTTGGTTGGTGGATGTATGGAAAGTCTGGTAAGAACAAGAGTCGGAGAATTTCTTATCGAAGATAGCCTGACCTTACAGGAAGTGGAAAAAAGAAAAGCAGAAGGCATCTTAGAAAAACAAATCATTCCTATAGACTCCATGTTTCCACAATATCAAGAGGTCACCATGGGAGAAGAAAAAGAATATTTGGTCTATAATGGCAACTCTTTTTTGAAGAAAGACGCAGCACTATGTCCCCACCTCCAAGAGTTAGAAAAAGTCAAGGTATATGACCGACACAAAACCTTTATAGGAATATATCAGTATCACGAGGATGAGGAAGCATTTCACATTATCAAAATGTTTTATGAACAAATGAGCTGACATAAGAGGAAAAAACATGAAGTATATAAAAGGAATTGAATCCTATCATAGTAATGCACCCACTGCAATGACACTGGGAAAATTTGATGGTTTGCACCGAGGACATCAAAAATTAGTAGATAAAGTGACCACATATGCCAATCTCCACCATATCCAAAGTGTGGTATTTGCTTTTGACATGGCGCCACTTTATGAAAAGCTAGGTAGGAAACAAGAAAGTATTATGACTAATGAAGAACGTAGAATTCATTTAAATACCCATGTGGATTGCCTAATGGAATGTCCATTTACAGAGACGGTCAGTACTATGACAGCGGAGGATTTCATTGCGGAAGTACTGGTAAAGAGATTTCATGTGAATTACATTGCGGTAGGTGCCGATTTTCGGTTTGGACATGAAAAAAAAGGAAACTACCAGCTGTTGAAAAAATATGCAGACATCTATGGTTATGAAGTGGAAATGGTAGAAAAAGAGCAGTATCAAGGAAGAACCATTAGCAGCACTTATATTAAAGAAGAACTGAAGAATGGAAGAATTGATCTTGTAAATACATTATTAGGATATCCCTATCTCATTGCGGGAGAGGTGGCTCATGGTAGAAAATTAGGAAGAACTATCGGCTTTCCCACCATGAACGTATTACCGGAAAAGGTGAAACTCTTACCACCCAAAGGAGTGTATATCAATGAAATCCTTGTAGATCAAAGGTGGTATCAAGGAGTGTGTAATATTGGCGTAAAACCTACGGTGGGAGCAGAGGCGAGAGTCAACGTGGAAAGCTTTCTGTTTCACTACAATGGAGATGCCTATGGGAAATATATCGGAATCAAACTACATCAATTCGTACGCACAGAACAAAAATTCGATTCGGTAGAAGCACTGCAAGCACAAATGAGACAAGATATACAATATGCCAAGGCTTTTTTTAGACGTGGCCGAGAAAGGGGAATGCAATGAATATGGTGACAGTTTTTTCACTGGTAGGAGGGTTAGGCCTATTTTTATATGGGATGAAGTTAATGAGCGAAGGATTGGAAAAGGCGGCAGGCGCAAAGATGAGGGGGATTTTGGAATTCTTTACGAAAAACCGCTTAGTGGGAACACTGGTGGGAACACTTTTCACAGCCATTGTACAGTCTTCCAGTGCGACTACGGTCATGGTAGTGAGTTTCGTGAACTCAGGATTAATGACACTTACCCAGGCGGCAGGCGTGATTATGGGGGCCAATATTGGTACTACCGTCACCTCGCAGTTGATTGCCTTTAATTTATCAGACATAGCCCCGCTATTTGTAATGGCAGGTGTGATTATGGTTATGTTCTGTAAAAAAATGAATGTGAAAAAAATTGGAGAAGTCATTTTAGGCTTTGGTATCTTATTTGTAGGACTAAGCACTATGTCAGGTGCTATGTCTGCTATTAAAGAATCCCCACACATTGTACAACTTCTTTCTTCGCTGGATAATTCCTTTATGGCAATTGCAGTTGGATTTGGAATTACGGCAATTTTGCAAAGCTCTTCTGCTACGGTGGGAATCGTTCTACTTATGGCTACCCAGGGACTACTGCACTTTCCCATTTGTTTTTTCCTGATTTTAGGGTGCAATATGGGTTCTTGTGTATCGGCACTCTTAGCAAGTCTGGGTGGGAAAAAAGATGCCAAGCGTGCAGCCTGGATTCATTTTCTCTTTAATATTATTGGCTCCACTATTTTATTTATCATCCTGTCCTTTGCACTGGATCCGATTTCTCAGACCATTTATCGAATATCAGGGAATAATATTGCCCGTGCGGTGGCAAATGCCCATACTTTTATGAAGGTATTCGAAGTGATTATTTTATTCCCATTTATGAATTGGGTCGTAAAGGCAACCTATGTAATTGTGCCAGGGAAAGATCCTTCTCTGGAAGACAAATACGAGCTTCAGTTTATCGGAAGTGGGAAAGTGATTTCCTCTACGACAGCTACCATTGATGCCATTCATGAAATCGAACATATGGGAAAAGTTGCAATTGAAAATTTAAAACTGGGGATGGATGCACTTTGCAATCGGAAGGAAGAAAAAATTGAGGAAGTTTATCAGCGGGAAAAATATATTGATTATGCGAACTGTAAAATCACGGATTATCTGGTAAAAATTAATCAACTAGAATTACCGATTGCCGATTTGGAAATGATTGGTGGATTGTTCCATGTAGTCAATGATATTGAACGAATTGGAGACCATGCAGAAAATCTGGTGGATTCCGCAAAAATATGTATCCAGGAACAAGTGGTATTTAGTGACAAAGGGAAAAAACAACTGCAGGAAATGTTTGAAATGGTAGTACAGGTACTGGAATACTCCCTAGACATGTTTTCTCATAAAAACCAGGAACATATGAAAGAAATATTGGAACTGGAAGATCAAATTGATGAACGGGAAAAGAAGTTACAGCGCTCCCATATTAAGCGTCTGACTAAAAATCGTTGTACACCTCAGGCCGGCATGATCTATTCGGACACCCTTTCTGGTTTGGAGCGTGTGGCGGATCATGCAACGAATATTGCATTTGCAATCCTAGAACCAGATGTGCAAGAGGATGATGATGAAGTAGAATAAAAGATGGAAAAGATATCTGAAAACAGGTTTACACAATAGGAAAGCTGTGGTATACTAACCAAGTATGAAATTAGCCGATATTCAGTATCAGGATACTCCAACCGTTGCTTAATATTAGGCGATTACCAGTCGTTATTAAAAGGAGGAAACAACATGATTTTAAAAGACAAGAAACAAGAAATTATTACAGAATTTGGAAGAGCAGAAGGAGATACAGGTTCTCCGGAAGTACAGATCGCGCTTTTAACAGCAAGAATCAATGATTTGACAGATCATTTCAAAACGAATCCAAAAGATCATCATTCCAGAAGAGGTCTTCTGAAAATGGTAGGACAAAGAAGAGGTCTTCTTGCATACTTGAAGAAAACTGATATTGAAAGATACCGTTCTTTGATTGAACGTTTAGGACTGAGAAAATAATCCAAAAGACTTAAAAGTGAGGGATGGTGGCAGCACCGTCCCTTGTTTTTAATAAAGAAGCAGAGGCACCGGCGAAAAGAAGATACCCGAGACCACTGAAAAGAATATTTGTACAAAATAATTTTTTCAGTAGTTTCGGAAATTTTTGCCGGAAAAGAAAAGGAGAAGAACATGTATAAAAAATTTGAAATGGAATTGGCCGGAAGAACACTTCGTGTAGACGTAGACAGAGTGGCAAAGCAGGCAAATGGTGCAGTATTGATGCATTACGGAGAAACCGTTGTATTATCTACGGCAACCGCATCCAGTAAACCAAGAGAAGGAATTGATTTTTTCCCATTAAGTGTAGAATATGAAGAAAAATTATATTCGGTTGGAAAAATCCCAGGAGGATTTAATAAGCGAGAAGGAAAAGCATCTGAAAATTCAGTATTGACTTCACGTGTCATTGACAGACCTATGCGTCCATTATTTCCAAATGATTACAGAAATGATGTAACATTAAACAATCTGGTGATGTCCGTAGATCCTGACTGTAGTCCAGAACTTACGGCAATGCTTGGTTCTGCAATTTCAACTGTGATTTCCGACATTCCTTTTGATGGTCCTACATCTACGACGCAAATAGGCATGGTAGATGGTGCATTTGTTGTGAATCCCAATGCAGAACAAAAAGCAGCTTCTGATTTACAATTAACAGTAGCTTCTACTAGAGATAAAGTTATTATGATTGAAGCTGGCGCTAATGAAATACCGGAAGATAAGATGATTGAAGCAATCTTCAAAGCACATGAAGTAAATGGAGAAGTTATTCAATTTATCGACACCATTGTAGCGGAATGTGGAAAAGAAAAACATACCTATGCAAGCTGTGCCGTTCCGGCAGAATTATTTACCGCAATGAAAGAAATCGTGACTCCGGCAGAAATGGAAGTTGCTGTATTTACAGATGAAAAACAAGTGCGAGAAGAAAATATCCGTGTCATTCAAGAAAAATTAGAAACAGCTTTTGCAGAGAAGGAAGAATGGTTATCCGTACTGGGAGAAGCTTTATATCAATACCAGAAAAAGACTGTTCGTAAAATGATCTTAAAAGATCACAAACGTCCGGACGGCAGAGCAATTGACCAAATCCGTCCTCTTTTTGCAGAGACTGATTTGATTCCAAGAGTGCATGGTTCTGCAATGTTTACACGTGGACAGACCCAAATCTGTACCATCACTACTCTGGCACCATTATCAGAAGCACAGAGAATCGATGGCTTAGATCAGGCAGAGACTTCGAAAAGATATATGCACCACTACAATTTTCCATCTTATTCGGTAGGGGAAACAAGACCTTCCAGAGGACCGGGACGTCGTGAAATCGGACATGGAGCATTGGCAGAAAAAGCATTGATACCGGTACTTCCTACCACAGAAGAATTCCCATATGCAATTCGTACTGTATCAGAAACATTCGAATCCAATGGTTCTACTTCACAGGCAAGTATCTGTGCATCCAGTATGTCATTGATGGTAGCAGGAGTACCGATTAAATCAGCAGTAGCAGGTATTTCAGCAGGACTTGTAACCGGCGATACGGATGATGATTATATCGTACTTACAGATATTCAGGGATTAGAAGATTTCTTTGGCGACATGGACTTTAAAGTGGCAGGTACACATAAAGGGATTACCGCAATCCAAATGGATATTAAAATTCATGGTTTGACAAGACCGATTATTGAAGAAGCAATTACAACAACGAAAAAAGCAAGAACCTATATCTTGGATGATATCATGGCAAAAGCAATTGCAGAACCAAGAAAAGAAGTGGGCACTTATGCACCGAAGATTGAACAAATGCATATTGATCCACAAAAAATCGGTGATGTAGTGGGACAACGTGGCAAAACCATTAATGCCATTATCGAACAGACCGGAGTGAAAATTGATATTACGGATGATGGTGCAGTTTCTGTATGCGGAGTGGATAAAGCAGGTATGGATGAAGCGAAGAGAATCATCACTATTATCACTACGGATTTCGAAGCAGGTCAGATCTTTGAGGGAAAAGTAATTAGTATCAAAGACTTTGGTGCATTTATTGAGTTTGCACCGGGAAAAGAAGGAATGGTACACATTTCCAAACTTTCCAAAGACAGAGTCAATAAAGTAGAAGATGTTCTGACTATGGGACAGATTGTAAAAGTGGTATGTCTTGGAAAAGATAAGATGGGAAGAATCAGCTTTAGCATGAAGGACGTTGTGGAAGACTAAAAACAAATAGATAGAAAAGATTCCGGGTGTAATCATCATCCGGAATCTTTTTTAAATCAAGATACGTACCAGGGAGGTAAAAATGACGGAAAAAGAAAAAATGCAAAATCAAATGTTGTACAATGCAAATTATGATAGGGAATTATTAGAAGAGCGTGAAAGAGCAAAGGATCTTTGTTATGACTTTAATCAGCTGCGTCCGTC
This sequence comes from Lachnospiraceae bacterium, assembly GCA_036666555.1. Lineage (GTDB taxonomy): Bacteria > Bacillota > Clostridia > Lachnospirales > Lachnospiraceae > UMGS1251. Next base: position 19,142 of record JAVWVS010000008.1, read on the forward strand.
TGAAACAGTGAATCAGGTGACGAAGATGAAAGAATTGCTTGGTAAGACAAGTGGAGAATTTTCTATTGTAGCACCTTTTTGGTGTGATTATGGATACAATATTGAAATTGGAGAGAATTTTTTTGCAAACCATAATACGGTCATATTGGATGGTGGTAAGGTCGTATTTGGAAACAATGTATTTATTGCTCCAGATTGTGGATTTCATACAGCGGGACATCCGATTGATTATGAAAGAAGAAATCAAGGACTTGAATATGCATATCCGATTACCATCGGTGATAATGTTTGGATTGGAGCAGGGGTACAGGTTATGCCCGGAGTGACCATTGGAAGCAATGTGGTGATAGGCGGTGGAAGTGTAGTAATTAAAGATATACCGGACAATTCGGTGGCCGTAGGCAATCCTTGTGGAGTCATTCGTGCGATTACAGATGAAGATGCAAAGTAATATCTCTCCTTAGTGGAAAATATAAGAAGAACATGGTAATGCGATAAATCCAATAATGACCAATGCTAATATAGTAAAGAACATAATACGACCAAAGAATTTGGCAAATAGGCGGTCCTCGTATTTGGAACGGATACGGTTAATGGTAATGACAACCAATGCCACGGCTATAATCGTCATTACACCTAAAATATTGATAAACTCGATCAATCCGGTATCCAATGCATCCGGCAATAAATTGGCAGCCACCATAATGTTACTTACAGTACCAAAAAGAGCTGCAGGAATCATGGCAAGAGGATCAATTCGATGATAGGTATTCAGATAAAGAACCAGCAATACCCATGTAATCGTTCCAAAGAGTGCAATGATGCATTTTAAGTAAACGCCCCAACTGCTTCTGTTTAATTCAATAGCAGTGACAAACTCCGAAGTCATGATTGCTTCTTTTAATTCCGGATCACTATTCGTGGTCGGATATTGGTAAGCAGTAGTGGCATGATCCACTTTGGTTAAATCATAACCGGAAATGGACATTCCGGTATTGTATGCACTATTTTCCATATCTGGTTGAAAAACAACTTGCTCAATGGGAAGTGTGGATTCCAGATACAATCCTAACTGGTGGCTTTCCAAAGGAAAACGTCTGGTCCAGAAGGATTTATTCACAGTGACATCACAGCGGAACAACTGATAGTGAATGCCCTCATCGGTCACAATGTCTTTGACGGTATCCATTTTATTTACAGCGCCCTTAAATATACGAAAATTCCCATGCATATCTAGTTCATCGTTATCTTTCCACTTAAACCAGGTAAGAAATACAACACGGTAATTATTTGCTTTAATATTGAATTCTCTGAAATTCTCAAGGTAGGTGCCCACTAATACAGGAGTGGCATCTTTGCTTCGGGAATCTATTTGTCTGACCGTTTCCTTCGAAGGTGTGTAGATATTCTTGTAATATATGGGATCATTTTTCTTATCCTCGTACAGATAGGAACTGGTGGCGAAAATAAACCCACCGCCAATGATCACAATAAAAAGCCAGATGCTAATTAGACGACGTAGCTGCCATTTTTGTAATTCATGAAATCTCATCTTATGTATGCCCCCTTGATTTTGCGTATAGTTTTATTATAGATAAAATTTCGGGAAATACAAGGAAAGGTACAAAAATATTGAATTATTTACGGGAATTGTAAGGCGCAGAAAGCAATCATAATTTTTGGTACTAAATTTCTGGAGATATCATATATTGTTTAAAGAGGTGGACAACGGTGGAAGAAATAAAAAATCAAACAAAGCGAAATCAAATATTACAAATACTGGCCAAGCAGGTAAGTGCTTTACTGGAATGGGAACATGTGGAATTTGAGTTACTGCAAGAGATTCGGTTGCGCATAGGAAGTCCCTTGATGATTCAAGTGGGAGAAAAAGAAATCCTTTTGCCGGAAAAAGGGGAACCACATATAATTACGAAAGAAGAGGTCAGAGAAACATTGGATTATATTAGTGCATATTCTCTTTATGCTTATGAGCATGAAATCAAACAAGGATTTATTACCATTGAAGGAGGGCATCGGGTGGGAATGACCGGAAAAGCAGTACTGGAACATAATCAAGTAAAAAGTTTGCAATATATTTCTTCCATTAATATTCGAATTTCCCATGAAATCACCGGATGTGGAGATGAAGTGATTCCTTATATCACAGCGAATAAGCAAGTTTGTCATACGCTGATTATTTCGCCACCGGGATGTGGAAAGACCACATTACTAAGGGATCTCATTCGACAAATATCAAATGGCAATCAACATGTAAAAGGATGTATTACGGGAGTGGTAGATGAACGCTCGGAAATTGGCGGATGTTATATGGGGATAGCGCAAAATCAATTGGGAATGCGCACGGATATTTTAGACTGCTGCCCAAAAGCAGAAGGAATGATTATGCTCATACGTTCCATGGCTCCTCAGGTTATTGCAGTGGATGAAATTGGAATGGTGGAAGATGTACATGCTGTAGAGTACGCCATGCATTGCGGCTGTAAAATGTTGGCAACTGTCCATGGTTCTTCTCTTCAGGAAATGCAAAAGAAACCATTGTTTTCAGAATGGTTTCGATTGGAAAGATTTGAAAGATATGTGGTACTTGGCAAAGAAAAACATGTAGGTGAAATAAAAGGAGTATACAACGAAAAAGGAAAACTGTTATGGAAGGAATGATGTTTCTGAAGATTGCTGGCATGATACTCATTATTGCATCCACCTCCTCCATGGGATTTATGGCAGGTATGGATGCGCAGAAACATCTAGATGAGCTTCTCTATATTAGGCAGTTTCTACGATTGATGGGAGGAGAAATAAAGTGCAGAAAACAGCCACTGGCAGAAACGTTTTCACATATGTCTTCGCATTTACGAGAACCGTACCGGCAATGGATATTGCAGTTATCCAAGTCACTTTTGGCGAGGGAATGCATTTCTTTTTCGGAAATGTGGGACAAAAGCGTAAGAAAGGATTTGGCAGACATCCGGTTGACGAAAAAGGAAAAAGAGGGATTTGCGGCATTTGGTGGACAAATAGGATATTTGGATACGGAGATGCAATTGGGCATGATTGATTTGTATCTGGAACAATTGGAACGGGATGCGGATAAAATTCGAAGAGAACTTTTTGCAAAAAAGAGACTATATCACTGTCTTGGAATTATGTCTGGTGTTTTTCTTTGTGTTCTTTTCGTTTAAAGGGGAATCAAGACAGAGGAGGAATTCATGAGTGTAAATTTAATATTTAAAATCGCAGCGGTGGGAATCTTAGTATCGGTATTAAGTCAGGTATTAAAACACAGCGGACGGGAGGAACAGGCATTTTTAACAAGCCTTGCAGGTCTGATTCTAGTCCTTCTATGGATTGTTCCCTATATTTATGACTTATTTGAAACTATCAAAAAATTATTTTTACTGTAGGAAGTAGCGTATGGACATTGTTAAAATAGGCATCATCGGAGTGCTGGGTGCATTACTGGCAATTCAGTTTAAAAGTGAAAAATCGGAATATGGAACTTATATTGCAGTCGCAGTCAGCCTTTTCATTTTTTTCAATATTACTTTACGGTTGCGCGTGATTGTAGATACCATTGAGGATATTTCCAGTGGATTGCAGATCAAGACCTCTTACATGGTTACACTGCTTAAGATACTGGGAATTACTTATGTGGCAGAATTCGCTTCATTTATCTGTAAGGATTCTGGATATCAGGCCATTGCACAGCAGATTGAAATCTTTAGTAAGCTTACGATACTGGCACTGTCTATGCCGATTCTGACTGCCTTGCTTACTACCATACGAGAATTTCTCACATGAGGAAAATGATGAAAACAACAATGAAATGGGGGTATATCCTCATTGGAATCGTGGTATGTGTAGGATGGATGACCGTGCAAAAGGTGCAGGCAGAAGAAAAAAATGAGGATACAGTCAGTCAAACACAGGAGCAGATTTTAGCGGAATTTGATTTTGGAGATGTGAATGAAATGCTTTCGGATATTTTTCCGGAACGAAGACTGGATTTTGGGGAAATGCTGGGACAGCTTATTCGTGGAGAAAAAGAATGCTCTGTAAAATTATTGACAGAGATCGTGAAAGAAAAATTATTTTACGAGATTCGAGGGAACAAAAGGAATTTGGTACAGATTCTTTTAATTGCCATTATCGCAGCAGTATTTACAAATTTTTCCGGTGTCTTTCGAAATCAGCAGAGTTCCGAAACCAGTTTTTACCTATTGTATCTTCTTTTAATGACCCTTTGCTTAAGCTCTTTTCGAATGATGATTGAAACCGTAGGAAATCAATTGAAGACACTTCTCACTTTTATGGGGGTATTAGGACCGGTATATTTTCTGGGAGTAGCATTTGCTGCTGGAAGTGTGTCGGCGGTAGCTTTTTACAATTTCGTCCTTTTTTTGATTTTTTTAGTGGAACTTATTATTTTAAATTTTACAATTCCCATGATTCAAGTATATATGATGGTGAAATTTTTAAATAACCTGTCATGGGAAGATCATCTGTCAAAATTAGCAGAACTTTTAGAAATGGTCATTGTATGGACGTTAAAAACACTATTGGCCTGTGTCATTGGCTTTAATGTGCTACAAGGATTGCTAAGCCCTACCATAGATTCCTTGAAACAAAGTGTACTTACAAAGGGCGCAGGAGCCATACCCGGAATCGGGAACGCACTGGGCGGTGTGGCAGAAGTTGTTTTGGGAGCTGCAGTATTGATTAAAAATGGAATTGGGATTTTGGGCGCAATCATTTGTATAACCATTTGCCTGGGACCACTTTTACAGGTGGCGGTTATGACCTTCATGTACAAACTGGCAGCGGCTTTACTTCAGCCTATTTCTGATAAACGTATTGTAGGCTGTATCAGTGGTATGGGAGAAGGATGCAGACTGTTGCTAAGAGCGGTCTTTACTACCGGTGTATTATTTCTGCTTACCATTGCGGTGGTAGCTGCAACAACAACGAAATAGGAGAATGCATATGTTTGATTACTTGTATCAATGGATAGAGAATATTGCCTGTTATATGCTTTTGATTACCATGGTGATGCAAATGGTGCCGGAAAACAGTTATCGAAAATATATTCGCTTTTTTACAAGCCTGCTTTTACTGACACTTCTGTTGACGCCTATATTTAAAATAGCCCATATGGATCAAAGCCTAGAAGAAATCTATGAGACAGCCGCTTATGAACAAACTACCACCTATTTGGAACAGATCAAACAACCCATGGAGGAGGCTCATATTGAATAAGCAACCATCTTGGATGTCGAAAGTCACTGGGCTGAAAATAAAAAAAGAACAATTGCTCATGATACTATTTGTGGGATTACTATTGGTTGTGATTGCCATGCCAACATCCAAGGAAAAGAAGAACAAAACAAAAAAAAGTAACACCCCTACGGAATATTCCAATTATGAAGACGCCACAGAAAAGCGATTGGCAACGGCACTGGAAAAAGTACAGGGAGTAGGTGCGGTGGAGGTCATGGTCACACTGAAAACATCTGCAGAGCGTATTGTAGAAAAAGATGAAGAGAAAGATGAAAATACGAGGAAAGAAAATACCATTTATGACAGTACCGGAAGTGGCATCCAGACGCCTTATGTCAATAAGGAAATCAGTCCTTGTGTGGAAGGTGTTATGGTAATTGCACAAGGCGGAAACAATGCGATTGTAGTAAAAAACATAACTGAAGCAGTTCAAGCATTATTTGATATAGACACGCATAAAATTAAAATAATGAAAATGGAATCAAGAAAACAGGAGGATTAAAAGTGAAACGATTATTCAAAAAAAACCAAATTATTATTACCACACTCGCAATCATGATTGCTGTTGCAGGATATCTGAACTACTCCGGAAAGATATTTGGCAACAAGGACACGGCGAAGGAAACCAACAATGAGCTTGCAAGTAAAGAACTTCTGGATATTTCAGAAGAAGATACCAAGGCATCGGAGGGAGATATTAAAAGTCAGGATCAAGAAGTGGCAGATGTAGATACTACGGTGGATGGAACTCCGGGAGAAGCGGTGCTTACCAGTACAGAGGTAAGCACCGTGGTGGCCAAAGCTAAAGTAACCAGAGAACAGGTGCGGGCAAAAAACAAAGAAACGCTGCAAGGAATTATCGATAGTAAGAATTTAAGTGAAGAACAAAAACAAGATGCCGTGAATCAAATTGTCGGTATGACCGAAACAGCAGAAAAAGAAGCAGCGGCTGAGACATTGCTTGCTTCGAAAGGATTTGATGACGCAGTGGTAACGCTATCAAAAGAGTCGGTAGACGTGGTGGTCAATGGCGAAAATTTATCAGATGCAAGCAGAGCACAAATTGAAGATGTGATTGCAAGAAAGACCGGAATGGCACCGGAACAGATTGTCATTAATCCGATTCACGCCCAAAGCGCTGGAAAATGATCTCCTTTCTTGGGAATATTGTGCGCAGACAAGGGAAATACTTGCAGAGGCAGTGTAGATTGTGTTAAACTGTTAAACAGAGAAAATAGGTAGGAGATTATCATGTCAGACATTACAAATGAAATTAAAAAAAGAAGAACTTTTGCAATTATTTCCCATCCCGATGCGGGAAAAACTACATTAACAGAAAAGTTTTTGTTATACGGAGGTGCCATTAATCAAGCTGGTTCCGTAAAAGGAAAAGCCACAGCAAAACATGCCGTATCGGATTGGATGGAGATAGAAAAAGAAAGAGGAATATCAGTGACTTCCTCGGTGTTACAATTTAACTATGAAGGATTTTGTATTAATATTTTAGATACACCGGGACATCAGGATTTCTCGGAGGATACTTATCGAACATTAATGGCCGCAGACTCTGCGGTCATGGTCATTGATGCTTCCAAAGGTGTAGAGGCCCAGACTCGGAAACTGTTCAAAGTATGTGTTATGCGCCATATACCGATTTTTACGTTTATTAATAAAATGGATCGAGAAGCACAAGACACTTTTGATTTGCTAGATGACATTGAAAAGAATCTGGGAATTGCTACCTGTCCGGTGAATTGGCCCATTGGCTCCGGAAAGGCTTTTAAAGGGGTATATGATAGAAGCCAGAAAGAAATCGAGCTTTTTTCAGATACGCAGAAAGGAACCAGAATGGGGCAAGTACAGAAAATTGCCCTTGCTGATCCAGAAGCGCTGACTTGTATTGGAGAAGATAAAAAAAAGCAATTGTTAGATGAGATTGAATTATTAGATGGGGCTTGTGTGGCATTCGACCAAGAAGCAGTGAATCAAGGGAAATTATCACCGGTTTTCTTTGGCTCGGCACTGACGAACTTTGGAGTAGATACATTTTTGGAACATTTTCTGAAAATGACAACCTCCCCGCTGTCAAGAATGTCCGATAGTGGCGAAATTGATCCTATGGAGGAAAAGAACTTTTCTGCCTTTGTATTTAAAATTCAGGCGAATATGAATAAGGCACATCGTGACCGTATTACATTTATGAGAATCTGTTCAGGAAAATTTGAAGCGGGGATGGAAGTCTATCATGTTCAAGGTGGGAAAAAGGTGCGTTTGTCACAGCCACAGCAGATGATGGCAAGTGACCGTAAGATTGTGGAAGAAGCTTATGGCGGAGATATTATCGGGGTATTCGATCCCGGAATTTTTTCCATAGGGGATACACTTACCATGTCGGACAAGAAATTTGCTTACGAAGGAATCCCTACTTTTGCGCCGGAACATTTTGCCAGAGTACGGCAGATCGATACCATGAAGCGGAAACAATTTATCAAGGGAATCAATCAGATTGCCCAAGAAGGTGCCATCCAGATTTTTCAGGAATACAATACTGGGATGGAGGAGATTATCGTTGGTGTAGTAGGTGTTTTACAGTTCGATGTATTAAAATACCGTTTGGAAAATGAATACAATGTGGAAATCCACTTAGAGAATCTACCTTATGAACATATTCGCTGGATTGAAAATGAAGCCGTGAATCTAGACAAACTGGTGGGCACATCGGACATGAGAAAAATCAAAGATTTAAAAGGGCGTCCTCTCTTATTGTTTGTCAATAGTTGGAGTATTCGTATGGTACTGGAACGAAATGAAGGATTGGAACTTTCGGAATTCGGACGTTCTTAAGCAAAATGGTAGTTTAAGGTTTGCAAATCTGGGTAAATTTGATATAATAAAAGCAAATCCAAACAGGAGGTTTTAGTGATGGGAAAAGACGAAAGAAGTACGTATACAATACAATCAGACGAGAACTTAGGGGAAGTTCAGATTGCAGATGAAGTAGTGGCAATTATTGCCGGTCTTGCAGCCATGGAAGTCGAAGGGGTTGCCTCTATGGCCGGGAATGCGACCAGAGAATTGATTAGTAAATTAGGAATGAAAAGTTTGTCAAAGGGCGTCAAAGTAGATGTACTGGACGGAATCGTAACCGTTTCGCTGGCACTGAATTTGAAATATGGATATAGTATTATGGATATTTCCGGAAAAGTACAAGACAAGGTGAAAACAGCCATTGAAAATATGACGGGACTTATTGTGGCAGATGTGAACATCCGTATTGCAGGAGTAGACATGCAAGGCGAAGAGTAGGTTGCCAAGTAGGAATTAAATGTAGTATAATGAAAGGGTGTCGACAGACAGCCCTTTTTTTACGGGGAAATATACTAAAAAAGAGAAAAAAAGGAGCCGGAATGGGTAGAGCGGAACAAAGAGAACATATTTTTAGAATGATATTCGAAATAGAGTTTTGTGATAAAAGCGAGATGCCACTACAGCATCAGCTTTATTTTGATGCAGTAGAGAATTTAAAAGAAAAAGACAAAGAATATATAGAGGCGAAGTGCACAGCCATAGAGCAGCGAGTGGAAGAGATTGACGTGCTTCTGAATGAACATACAACAGGATGGCAGACTTCGCGTATGAATAAAGTAGATTTAAGCATTTTACGTCTTGCCGTTTATGAAATGAAATGGGATGAGGAAGTTCCTGTAGGAGTGGCTATTAATGAAGCGGTGGAACTTGGGAAAAAGTATAGCAGCGAAGAAGGTCCTACATTTATTAATGGTGTATTGGCAAAGCTAGTGGATAAAGAGTAGTAGGAGTGGTCCCATGCAAAATGTATATAGTGTCAAGCAGGTCAATGCTTATATTAAAAATATGTTTACACAGGATTTTATGCTAAACCATATTTATGTCAAAGGTGAAGTATCCAATTGTAAATATCATACTTCCGGTCATATTTATTTTTCGTTGAAAGATTCTTCGGGAACCATTAGCTGTATTATGTTTGCAGGGCAAAGAAAAGGTCTTGCATTCCAGATGAAGGATGGGCAACAAGTGGTGGCGCTTGGAAGCGTCAGCACTTATGAGCGTGACGGGAAATATCAACTTTATGCAAAAGAAATCATATTAGATGGAGCAGGACTTTTGTATGAAAAATATGAAACACTCAAAAGAGAATTGGAAGAGATGGGAATGTTTTCGCCACAGTATAAGCAGCCAATTCCCTTTTATGCCAAGACCATTGGAGTGGTAACTGCACCTACTGGAGCAGCAATCAAAGATATTATGAATGTTACGGCAAGAAGGAATCCTTATGTGCAGTTGATTCTTTATCCGGCACTGGTGCAGGGAGAAGGAGCAAAAGAAAGCATTGTAAAAGGAATTCACATGCTGGAACAAAAAAAAGTGGACTTGCTGATTGTAGGACGTGGTGGTGGCTCCATAGAAGATTTGTGGGCATTTAATGAAGAAGAGGTGGCAAGAGCGATTTTTGCATGTCAGATTCCGGTGATTTCAGCAGTGGGGCATGAAACAGACACCACCATTGCCGATTATGTAGCAGATTTGCGGGCACCAACCCCGTCAGCTGCAGCGGAGCTGGCAGTGGTTGAATATGCAAAACTGGCAGAAACAGCAACGGATAAGAGTCAAACGTTATACCGCCAAATGAACCAAAAGATTCAGAAAAGCCAACAAAAATGGCAACAGTATCAGATGAAGATGCAGTATCTTCATCCTCGCAATAAATTAAGAGAACAACAGCAACGGGCTGTAGAGATAGAAGAAAAATTACGTATCCAGATGGCGCAACGATTAGAGAGAAATCGCCATCGGCTTGCCATTTGTATGGAAACCATGAAAGGATTGTCTCCCATTGAAAAACTAAATCAGGGATATTCTTATGTGCAGTCGGCTTCCGGCAAAGTGGTTAAAAGCATAGAGACAGTAAAAAGAGAAGAAATATTGGATATTTATGTAACAGATGGAACGATTCAGGCAAAGGTAGTGAGTAAAGATAAAAGGAGTTTGTGATGGCAGGGAAGAAAAAGGAAGAAGCGACACTGGAAGAAGTATTTTCACAGTTGGATGATGTGATGAAGGAGCTTCAGGAAGAAGATGTTTCTTTGGAAAATTCTTTTGAGTTATATCATAAAGGAATGGACTTACTAAAACAGTGTAATAGAAAGATTGAAACCGTAGAAAAAAAGATGCTGGTACTGGACGCAGAAGGGGAAGAACATGAATTTTAAGGATGAAAGAGCTAAAAAAATTCGAACCATTGAAGAAATCTTAAAGAAATATCTCCCGGAAAAAGAAGGATATCAAAGACAAATCATGGAAGCAATGGAATATAGTCTTTTAGCCGGTGGAAAAAGGTTAAGACCAATGTTAATGCAAGAGACCTATCTGATGTTCGGAGGAACATCCAAGATGATAGAACCATTTATGGCAGCCATGGAGATGATCCATACGTATTCTTTGGTGCATGATGATCTTCCGGCTATGGACAATGATGAGTATCGGCGTGGAAGAAAAACGACCCATGTAGTATACGGAGAAGCTATGGGAATTCTTGCTGGGGATGGACTTTTAAACGGTGCCTTTGAAACAGCTGCCAAGGCATTTTCTATGGAACCCAAGGAGAGCTTTACCATTGGAACGGCGATGCAGATTCTAGCATCCAAAGCAGGAGTGTTAGGCATGATTGGCGGACAGACTGTGGACATTGAAAAAGCAGGTCAGTCTATTTCCAAAGAAGTACTTGATTTTATCTACGAATTGAAAACAAGTGCACTGATTGAAGGCTCTATGATGATAGGGGCTACGCTGGCCGGAGCATCCAAAGAACAAGTAGATACCATTGAAAAAATTGCAAAAAAAACAGGAATTGCTTTTCAAATTCAAGATGACATTTTGGATGTGACCAGTACCAAAGAGATACTTGGGAAACCAATCCATAGCGATGAGAAAAATGAGAAAACAACTTATGTTACTTTAGAGGGATTGGAAATGGCAAAAAAAGAAGTCGAAGAAATTTCAAAAGAGGCGGTTATGCTTTTACATGGATTAAAGAAAGAGGCTCCTTATCTGGAATGGCTTTTAGAAGACTTAATTGACCGTAGAAGTTAAAGGAAGTGTACAGATGGTATTAGAAAAAATACAAAAAGAAAATGATATCAAAAACATCAATCCGAAAGAGCTGCCCATACTGGCAGAGGAAATTCGTTCTTTCTTAATTCATAAAATCAGTGAAACCGGGGGACATCTTGCATCGAACCTAGGAGTTGTAGAACTGACTATGGCCATGCATCTTGCGTTTGATCTGCCGAAAGATAAAATGATATGGGATGTGGGGCATCAGTCTTATACCCACAAAGTATTAACCGGAAGAAAAGCAGGTTTTGACGAATTGCGAAAGTATGGAGGAATGAGTGGGTTTCCCAAACGGAAAGAAAGTGACTGTGATGCTTTTGATACCGGTCATAGTTCTACCTCGATTTCGGCAGGACTGGGGTATGTGGAAGCAAGGGAAATATTAGGTGAGGACTATGAGGTAATATCTGTAATTGGCGATGGTTCGTTAACCGGAGGTATGGCATATGAAGCACTGAATAATGCGGCCCATTTGAGCAGTAATTTTATCATTGTGCTGAATGATAATAATATGTCTATTTCAAAAAATGTAGGTGGTATGTCCAAGTACTTGGATGGCATTCGAACTGCAAAAGCGTATACAGGACTAAAAAAAGGAGTGGAAACAACCTTAAAACAAGTCCCAGTGTGTGGAGAAAAATTAGTGACCCATATTCGAAAAACAAAGAGCAGCATCAAACAATTATTTGTGCCGGGCATGTTTTTTGAAGACATGGGAATTACTTATTTAGGACCGGTAGATGGTCATGATGTAAAGGAACTTTATAAGACTTTTCAAGAGGCAAAAAAATTAAACAATGCAGTCCTGGTCCATGTGATGACAACAAAAGGAAAAGGATATGCGCCGGCAGAGGCAGACCCTTCAAAATTTCACGGGACAGGTCCCTTTGATATACAAAGTGGGAAAGCGATAGAAACGGCTACCAGTGACACTTATACCGATGTCTTTGGAAAAATGATGTGTACGTTAGGTCGGGAAAACAAAAATCTTGTGGCGATTACAGCTGCCATGGCAGATGGAACTGGTCTTTCTGCATTCAAACGCAGATATCCCACCCGATTTTTTGATGTGGGAATTGCAGAAGAACATGGGGTTACGTTTGCAGCAGGACTTTCTGCCGCAGGGTTGAAACCGGTGTTTGCGGTATATTCTTCTTTTTTACAACGGGGATATGATCAGATGATTCATGATGTCTGTCTTTCCAATTTGCCGGTGGTGTTTGCAGTGGATCGTGCAGGATTGGTAGGAAGTGATGGAGAAACGCATCAAGGAATTTTTGACTTATCGTATTTATCTATGATTCCCAATATGACAGTGATGGCACCTAAAAACAAGTGGGAGCTTGCAGATATGCTTCGATTTGCAGTAGAAGGTGACAGACCAATTGCCCTTCGGTATCCCAGAGGAACTGCTTATGAAGGACTAAAAGAATTTCGTGCACCTATTCAATATGGCAAAAGTGAAGTGATTTATGAGGAAGAAGATATTGCCATTTTGTCAGTGGGCCACATGATGAAGACGGCGGATCTGGTTCGCCGAAAGCTAAAGGAAATTGGTTATAACTGCAGTTTGATCAACAGTCGCTTTGTAAAACCAATCGATGAAGAAATGATAACTAATTTGTCAAAGGAGCACCGGTTATTTGTAACGATTGAAGAGAATGTGAAAAATGGTGGTTACGGAGAAAAGGTAACGAATTATATAAAGGAAGCAAAATTAACTGCAGACATTATCAATGTAGCACTTCCAGATGAATATATTGAGCATGGAAATGTTGAGGTACTGAGAAAAGAAGTGATGCTGGATTCTGATTCGATTGTGAAAAGGATTGTCACAGCATATGTAGGACGATAGGGGAAAACATGAAGGAAAGACTGGATGTACTATTAGTAAAGAGGAATCTTGCAGATTCCAGAGAAAAAGCAAAAGCCATCATTATGTCCGGAAATGTATTTGTAAAAGGACAGCGAGAAGACAAAGCAGGGACCTCTTTTGCGGAAGAAGTGGAAATTGAAATTAGAGGACACGTAATGCCTTATGTCAGTCGTGGTGGGAAAAAGCTGGAAAAAGCAGTGACTGAATTCGGATTAGATTTGCAAGGTAAGATTTGCACAGATGTGGGTTCTTCTACTGGCGGATTCACCGACTGCATGCTTCAAAACGGAGCGCAGAAAGTCTATGCCATTGATGTTGGACGCGGGCAATTGGATTGGAAATTACGTCAGGATGAACGGGTGATTTGTATGGAAAAGACAAATATTCGTTATGTAATGCCGGAAGACCTAGGAGAACCCATTGACTTTTCTTCTATTGACGTCTCTTTTATTTCACTGACAAAAGTGTTACTGCCTATTTATAACTATTTAAAAAAGGATGGAGAGATTGTTGCATTGATCAAACCACAGTTTGAAGCAGGACGGGAAAAAGTAGGAAAAAAAGGTGTTGTACGGGAACGAAGCACTCACCAAGAAGTCATTGAACGTGTGCTCTCTTATGGAATATCCATTGGATTTGAAGTGCTTCACATTGATTTTTCACCGATCAAAGGACCGGAAGGAAATATTGAATATTTGGTACATTTCTTAAAATCCGAAACGCCGGGAATGACTTCGCAGATACAAGAAAAAATGGGGACAGTAGTGGAAGAGGCTTTTCAAACACTTGCAAAGTAAAGAGGGGGATGTAGCATGGAAAACTTTTACATAATAACCAATGACAGTAAAGATCAAAGTGGTGAGATTACACAAGAAATCAAATCCTATCTGGAAGAAAAAGGGAGAAGCTGTGTATTGGAACAAAAAGACGGGGAAGGTAACGTGCTTGTGGGTACCGTTCCCAAAGATTTAGATTGTGTGATTGTGATAGGTGGAGACGGAACTTTGATACAAGCTGCCAGAGATTTGATTGCATTTGACCTTCCTCTTTTGGGTGTAAATATGGGAACACTAGGGTATTTGGCAGAAATTGAAGTGCAAAATATTCGGTCGGCAATTGATCAGTTGTTAGATGAAAAACCAATGATAGAAGAGCGGATGATGCTAAAAGGTGCACTTCCGGATGGACGGGAAGTGAGAGCATTAAACGATGTGGTGGTGACTAGGCTTGGCTCTCTTCGAACGGTTCGATTTAATCTGTTCGTCAATGGAGAATTATTAAACTGCTATCAGGCAGATGGCATTATTATTTCTACACCAACCGGTTCCACGGCATATAATCTTTCGGCAGGAGGTCCTATTGTTGAACCACAAGCCTCTTTGATTGTGGTAACCCCTATCTGCTCCCACGCACTGAATGCCAGCAGTATTGTATTATCTTCTGAATCAGAAATCGTCATTGAAATTGGAGAAGGAAAAAATGGAGGCACTGAAATTGCAGGGATTACCTTTGACGGCTGTGAAATGACAGAACTGCGAACAGGAGAACAGGTATACATTCGTAAAGCAGAGGAAAAAACAAAATTTTTACGATTGAGTAAAATCAGTTTTTTGGAAATATTACATAGGAAAATGAAAGGAAATTAAAGAATGAAGGGAAACCGACATACAAAAATTGTGGAATTAATTGGTGAACGCAATATTGAAACCCAGGAAGAATTAGCTATGGAGCTTAATAAATCCGGATTTCAAGTGACACAGGCAACCGTGTCTCGAGATATCCGGGAATTGAAACTTACAAAGGTGCCCATGGAAAATGGAAAACAAAAATATGCCATTCATCAAGGGAAAGAAAACAGCATGAGTGAAAAGTATATGCGTGTTTTAAAAGAAGGATATCTTTCTATGGAGATGGCTCAGAATATTTTAGTGATTAAAACCGTTTCCGGAATGGCAATGGCAGTGGCAGCAGCAGTGGATGCGATGAACTGGAATGAGGTAGTGGGGTGTATCGCGGGGGATGACACCATTATGTGCGCAGTTCGAAGTGTAGAAGAAACGATGGAAGTAATGGGAAAAATTAATCAAATTATCTAATGATGTGTGTGATAAGAGTCTGCAGGAGGAACTATGTTACAGAATTTACACGTAAAAAACCTGGCATTGATTGACGAGGTAGAAGTGGAATTTAAGCAGGGACTGAATATTTTAACAGGAGAAACCGGTGCTGGAAAATCAATTATTCTTGGTTCGGTAGGACTTGCACTTGGGGGGAGATACCATGCGGATATTCTGCGCCGTGGTGCAGAATATGGACTTGTGGAATTAACTTTTTCTGTTGAAAGCGAGGCCCAGGCTGAAAAATTGCGTCAGATAGAGATCTTTCCGGAAGAGCAGCACATACTATTATCCAGAAAGATAATGGAAAATCGTAGTATTAGCCGTATTAACGGAGAAACGGTTTCTTTGGCACAATTAAAAGAAGTCGCAGACATCTTAATTGATATTTACGGGCAGCAGGAACATCAATCCCTTTTGTATAAAAAAAATCATCTGATCATAGTGGATGCTTATGCTGGAAATCGTATCAGCAAAGCGAAAGAACAGGTGAAATCTGCGTATGCAGCCTATCAAAAAGCCAAGGATGAATGGCAAAAAAATGCATTGGATGAAGAAGCATGTAAGCGGGAACTTTCTTTGTTGGAATTTGAAGTGGCAGAAATTGAAGAAGCAAGGCTGACGGAGGGAGAAGATGAAAAACTAGAGTCGATGTACCGAAAGATGACCAATAGTAGGAAAATCGTGGAAAATGTACAAGAAGCCTATTTATTTACAGGAACATCCATACAAGGGAATAGTGCCAGTGAGATGTTAAGCCGTGCCATCAGGTGTTTGCAAGAGGCTGTCGAGTATGATGAAAAGGCAGAAGCCCTATACAGTCAGTTGATAGAGGTAGATAGCTTACTCAATGATTTTAACCGAGAGTTGTCAGATTACAGCAAAACTTTTGAATTTTCGCAAGAGGAATTTGCGGAAATGGAAGAACGGTTAAATGAAATCAATCGACTGAAAACAAAATACGGAAAAACAATTTCGGAAATACAAGAATATAGTGCGCAAAAATCAGAAAGACTATCTATATTACAAGACTATGAAAATTATCAAAAGAAGCTAGAAATGTTATATGCAGAGAAAACCAAGGAATTGGAAACATGTACAAAGGCACTGTCAAAACTGCGTAAAATCTATTCCAAAGACCTTACAAAAGCAATTAAAACAGGTCTGACCGAGTTGAACTTTTTAGATGTACAATTTGAAATCGAATTTCGTGAAACGGCAAATTATACGGCAGGCGGAAAAGATGAAGTAGAGTTTATGACATCACTGAATCCGGGAGAACCTTTAAAACCGCTGGCAGATGTGGCATCAGGAGGAGAGCTTTCCAGAATTATGCTGGCCATTAAAGCAGTACTGGCAGATAAGGATGATATTCAAACCTTGATTTTTGATGAAATTGATGTGGGAATCAGTGGCAGGACGGCACAGAAAGTTTCTGAAAAAATGGCAGTGATTGGAAAATCTCATCAAGTGATTTGCATTACACATCTTGCTCAGATTGCGGCAATGGCAGATGCGCATTATGTCATTGAAAAACAAGTGGAACAAGGAATTACGAAAACGGACATTAAACTACTGGATTCCACACAGTCTATTCAAGAACTTGCCAGAATTTTAGGCGGTGCACAGATTACAGAAACAGTTATGCAAAGTGCAATGGAAATGAAAGAATTGGCAGAACACACAAAATAATACCAGCGTGAAAATAAAAAAAGTTCACATACTAAGACGAATATCTAGAAATAGGGATATCCGTCTTTTTCTTTGTGGAATATAGTCAGATTTGAAAAGGAGGAAATCAGAAGGAGTGACAATTTATGAAAATTCGCTGGTACAAACGAATGCTAATAGTGGTATGGACGGCTGCACTGATCTATACCAGTGGTTATGTAATAGAAACCGTGGGAAATGAAGGCTTTCAAAGTCAAAAAAAGAAACAAGAGGTTAGTACCGAAAAGGTGTCCGGTGATTTGATTATTCCGGGTGGAATGCCCATAGGAATTTACATGGAAACAGATGGAGTCATGATATTGGGAACGGATAAAATAAAAGCGCTGGATGGACTTTTTTATGAACCGGCACAACATCGGGTTAAGGAAGGAGACTATATCGTTGGTATCAACGAAGAATTTATTACCAATAAGAAGGAATTGATCAAAGCGGTAGAAGCGTTGGAAAATGAGGAAGTTATTTTACATTTGCGAAGAGGAAATGAATATATTGACGTAGCGGTAAAACCGGTGAAATGTGGTATTCATGACTATAAATTGGGAATCTGGGTACGGGATAATGCACAAGGTCTGGGGACCATTACATTTTTAAATGGGAAAAGTGAATTTGGAGCATTGGGACATGGAATTCATGATACAGATACCAATGAATTGTTGCAAATTGTAGGGGGATCACTTTATACCACCAGCATTCAAGATATCAAAAAAGGGGAAAATGGAAATCCGGGAGGTATGGAGGGCATCATTGTATATAATCATTATAATGTGTTAGGGAACATTACAAAAAATACAGATGCCGGAATTTTTGGAAAGGTGGATAAAATCGAAGCTTTATTTCAGAATCAAACGCCAATGGAAACTGCGCAAAAAGAAGATATCAAAGTAGGTAACGCTACAATGCGTTGCAGTATTGAAAATGACATCAAAGACTATGAAATTCATATTACAAAAATCGACTTATCTCCAAGAGAGATCAATAAAGGAATTGAATTGGAGATCACAGATCCGGAGTTGTTAGAGTTAACAGGAGGTATTGTTCAAGGAATGAGTGGAAGTCCTATTATACAAAATGGGAAACTGGTTGGTGCAGTTACTCATGTGTTCGTACAAGATGCTACAAAAGGATACGGCATTTTTATAGAGAATATGTTGAAAAATGTAAACTGAATAAATCGCTGTCGAAATTGCACGTGAACAAATACTTGCTAATGCCATATAGGAACTATATAATAACCAAGGGCGGATTTCAGAAGTGAGATTATGAGGAGTAGGAAAATGGAACAATTAAATGTGGCGATTGCCGATGATAATGAACGGATTTTGGAACTTTTGTGTGAAATTATCAGTAACGACAAAGACCTGACATTAGTAGGAAGGGCTAATAATGGCGAAGACATGTTCGAAATTATTAAAACGAAACAGCCGGATGTTGTCTTATTAGACTTGATTATGCCGAAGATGGATGGATTAAGTGTTATGGATATGGTAAATGGAGATCCAAGTGTGAAAAAACTCCCGGATTTTATTGTCGTAACGGCTGTCGGACAAGAAAAGATTACAGAAGACGCTTTTAAAAAGGGTGCGAATTACTATATCATGAAACCATTTAATAATGAGATGGTATTAAATCGAATCAAACACACCAACCGAATCGCACGTCAGGATATGTACAAAAATACAATGGTAAAAAGTAGAAATAGGGAACAGACTGGCAATGGAACCGCCATGTCAGAAGAAAGTCTGGAAAATCGTGTAACGGAAATGATTCATGAAATTGGAATCCCCGCACACATCAAGGGATACCATTACCTTAGAGATGCCATTATTATGGCAGTAGGAGACATGGATGTATTAAACGCCATTACAAAAATCTTGTATCCGACAGTTGCAAAAAAACACCAAACAACCTCTAGCAGGGTAGAAAGAGCAATTCGACACGCCATAGAAGTTGCTTGGAGCAGGGGAAAATTAGATACATTAGATGAACTATTTGGATATACAGTGAGTAACGGAAAAGGGAAACCGACAAATTCAGAATTTATAGCATTGATTGCGGATACCATTCGTTTAGAATATAAACATAGATAATTCTTTCCATTCGAGAGAAAGTACGGTATAATAAATGAATATCGTAGTAAAATGGAGGGATGCATTTATGAAAAAAATATTATTTGTTGCTTCAGAGGCAGTACCGTTTATTAAAACCGGTGGGTTGGCAGATGTGGTGGGATCTTTACCAAAGTATTTTAATAAAAAGGAATACGATGTCAGAGTGATGCTTCCCAAATATTTGTGCATGAAAGAAGAATGGAAAGATAAACTGGAATACAGTACTCATTTTTATATGGATTTAAACTGGCGTACGCAGTATGTAGGAATTTTGACATTGCAGCATGAAGGAGTGACATTTTATTTCATAGATAACGAATACTATTTTGGAGGAATGAAACCGTATGGAGAGGCTTATGCAGATATTGAAAAATTTGCTTTCTTTTCCAAAGCAGTTTTAAGTGCGTTGCCACTGATTGATTTCAGACCGGATATTGTTCATTGCCATGATTGGCAGACAGGGCTTGTTCCGGTTTATTTAGATAATTTCCGCTATGGCGGAGAATTTTATCGGGGAATCAAGACCGTGATGACGATACATAATTTGAAATTTCAAGGAACATGGGATACAAAAAGGGTACGCGACATTACAGGACTTCCGGAATATTATTTTGCTCCGGACAAATTAGAGGCATATAAAGACGCCAATTTTTTAAAGGGCGGAATTGTATATGCAGATAAGGTAACAACCGTAAGCAGTTCTTATGCGGAAGAAATTAAAATGCCATTTTATGGAGAGCACTTGGAGGGTCTTATGAATGCCAGAGCCAATTGTCTTTCCGGAATTGTAAATGGAATTGATTATCAGGAATATGATCCGAGTACAGATCAAGCATTGATTCAGAACTATTCCGTGGAGAATTTTAGAAAAGAAAAAATAAAGAATAAAATAGCGATTCAAGAAGAGTTAGGACTAGAAAAAGACAGTCATAAGATGATGATTGGAATGGTATCCAGGTTGACAGATCAAAAAGGGTTCGATTTAATAGCTTATGTGATGGATGAACTTTGTCAGGACAGTGTACAGATTGTTGCACTTGGAACAGGAGAAGAACAATACGAGAACATGTTCCGACATTTTGCGTGGAAGTACAGTAGAAGAGTTTCGGCAAATATCTATTACTCAGAACCGATGTCACATAAAATTTACGCATCTTGTGATGCATTTTTGATGCCATCGTTGTTTGAACCGTGCGGATTAAGTCAGCTTATGAGTCTTCGATATGGTACCGTACCTATAGTACGTGAGACCGGTGGGTTGAAGGATACGGTAGAACCTTATGATGAATTTCAAAAAACAGGAACCGGTTTTAGTTTTCGTAATTACAACGCGCATGAGATGCTGAATACGATTCGGTACGCAGAACGTATTTATTACGATAAAAAACGGGATTGGAATAAGATTGCAGAACGTGGGATGAAAACTGACTTTTCCTGGAAAAATTCTGCAAAACAATATGAAACACTATATGATGAAATGTAAATCCAAGTAATAGTTGTGGATTTTCACAATAGACGACAGTAGGAGAATACATACATGAAGATTATGAATCAATTAATGAATGGAAAGGTCAATATTTCGTTTGAAGTTTTTCCACCAAAAACAGAAGCAGGGTATGAAAATGTATTAAAAACAACCGATACGATTGCGGTTTTGAAACCGGCATTTATTAGTGTTACTTATGGTGCGGGTGGCGGGACCAGCCGAAATACAGTTGGAATTGCTTCACATATTCAAAAGGATTTAAAGGTCACAAGTTTAGCCCATTTGACCTGTGCATCTTCTACGAAAAGTGAAGTGGAAGAAGTGATTGAACAGTTAAAAGAAGAAGGAATTGAAAACATACTGGCACTACGGGGGGATGTATTAAAAGAAGTGGCATTTCCTGCAAAGGACCGCTATCAATATGCCAATGAATTGGTAACGCACATAAAAAAGCGGGGGGATTTTTGTATCGGAGCAGCTTGTTATCCGGAGGGGCATGTAGAGAGTGTACACAAAGAAGATGATCTCTTTTATTTGAAACAAAAAGTGGATTGTGGCGTGGATTTTTTAACCACACAGATGTTTTTCGATAATCATATTTTGTATAATTTTTTATATCGTATTAGGGAAAAGGGAATTACGGTACCGGTTCTTCCGGGAATTATGTCGGTGACGAATAAAAAACAGATTGCCCGTATTGCAGGAATGTCTGGAACCTTGCTCCCGGAGCGATTTCGAGCAATTGTGGATTGTTTTGGAGACAATCCGGCGGCTATGCAGCAAGCAGGAATCGCCTATGCAACGGATCAGATTGTGGATCTCATTGCCAATGGAGTAAAGAATATTCATGTTTATTCTATGAATAAACCGGAAGTAGCTGCCGCAATCATGGCGAATCTATCCGAGATTATAGCAGACCCTATTTAGGATGTAGAAAACATGCGGTAGATGACAGGACTCTTATGGAATCCCATCTACCGCATTTTTGAACTCGAATGTGCAAAAGAAAATGAAGATGAGAAAATCAGGGAGGCAAAAGATGATACTAGAACACTTGGGAAACGAACTACTATTTTTTGACGGGGGAATGGGAACACAACTTCAAGAAAGAGGGATGCTGCCAGGGGAACTTCCCGAAATGTGGAATATAGATAAAAAAGAGCAAATTATTGCCATTCATGAAAGCTATTTAAAAGCCGGAAGTAATCTAATATTAACCAATACTTTCGGTGCAAATGCAATTAAATTTCAGAATCAACGCTATCACGTAGAAGAAATTGTGTCTGCAGCCGTTCAAAATGCAAAAGAGGCAATTCGCAGAAGTGCAGCTCATGGAACCAAAGCATATGTAGCATTGGATATAGGCCCTACAGGAAAACTTTTAAAACCCATGGGAGATTTGAGTTTTGAAGATGCCTATGAAGCATTTAAAGAAGCGGTACAATATGGAGCGTTGGCAGGGGCAGATTTGATTCATATTGAAACCATGAGTGACACTTACGAGGTGAAGGCAGCGGTTTTAGCAGCGAAAGAAAACACTACCCTTCCGGTATTTGTTACCATGATTTTCGGTGAAAATGGAAAACTTCTCACCGGTGGAGATGTGAAGACTGTTGTGGCTATGTTGGAAGGTCTTCGAGTGGATGCATTGGGAATCAACTGTGGAATGGGGCCCAAACAGATGGAACCAATGGTAAAGGAAATGGGGAAATATACATCACTGCCTCTCATTGTGAAACCCAATGCCGGACTTCCTAAACAAAAAGGGAACGAAACCTATTATGATATTACACCGGTGGAATTTGCACAAGAAATGGAAAAAATGATAGAATACGGCGCATGTATTATCGGGGGATGCTGCGGAACGACTCCTGAGCATATTCAAGAAATGTATCGGCGGTGCAAAGAAAAAACAGTTCTCCCACCTACCTACAAAACACATACATTGGTGTCTTCTTATGGCAATACAGTGGAGTTTGGCAGTCGGTCTTTGATCATAGGGGAACGGATTAACCCTACAGGGAAAAGTAAATTAAAACAAGCTCTGAAAGAGCATAATTTGGATTATATTTTGAAAGAAGCAATCACTCAACAGGAAAAGGGAGCCCATATTCTAGATGTGAATGTAGGGCTTCCGGATATTGATGAAGTGGCCATGATGAAGGAGGTAGTAAGGGAACTACAAAGTGTGACGAACCTTCCTTTGCAGATTGATACGGTCAATATGACAGCTATGGAAGAAGCAATGCGCATATATAATGGAAAACCTATGGTGAACTCAGTGAGTGGAAAAAAAGAATCCATGGATGCCGTGTTTCCTTTGATTCAAAAGTATGGTGGAGTTGTGATTGGACTGACACTGGATGAATCCGGTATTCCGGATACGGTGAAAGGCAGAGTGGCGATTGCTGGAAAGATTATAAAAGAAGCAGAATCTTATGGCATCCATAAAAAAGATATTGTAATAGATGTATTGACCATGACCATTAGTTCGGAAGCCAATGGGGCCAAAACTACATTAGAGGCATTAAAAGAAGTGAAAGAATGTTATGGTGTGCAAACGGTATTAGGCGTTTCCAATGTCTCTTTCGGACTTCCAAGCCGTCCGGTCATTAACGCAAATTTTTATACCATGGCCATGCAAAATGGGTTGAGTGCAGGAATTATCAACCCCTCATCGGATGCAATGATGAATTCTTACATTTCTTTTCATGCACTGATGAACTATGATAGCAATTGCGAACAATACATTGCAAGATATAGCCCTGTGGAACCACTCAAAGAAGGAAAGGACACATCGGTATCGTCTGATGGACAGTCCATTTCACTGCAGACAGCCATTATCAAAGGATTGAAAAAAGAAGCACGTCAAGCGGTGGAAACACTGATTGGGACCCAAAAACCTTTGGATATTATTAATGCGCAGCTCATTCCGGCGCTGGATACGGTTGGAAAAGGATTTGAAAATGGAACCATTTTTCTACCACAGTTACTGATGAGTGCGGAAGCTGCAAAAATATCGTTTGGGGTGTTGAAAGAAGTTTTGGAACAAACAGGACAAGCAGAAGAAAAAAAAGAAAAAGTAATATTAGCAACTGTAAAAGGGGATATTCATGATATCGGAAAAAATATTGTAAAAGTATTACTTGAAAATTACAGCTTTGATGTGATTGACTTGGGAAAAGATGTAGCACCGGAAGTCGTTGTCCAAACAGCGGTGGAGCAGGAGGTACAGCTCATCGGATTGAGTGCGCTGATGACTACAACCGTTGTCAGTATGGAAGAAACTATTTTGAAATTGCGCGAAAAGCTTCCCGAATGCAAGGTGATGGTGGGAGGTGCCGTATTAAATCAAGAATATGCAGATAGGATTGGGGCGGATTTTTATGGAAAAGACGCCATGCAGTCAGTGCACTATGCGCAAAAGATTTTATCATTCATATCAAAGAATTAGGAGGAAGTTACGATGATGCGAGGACTAGAAACGCCGGTAAGAACTATTCGAAGACAGGTCTTTAAGGAAGTATCCAAACTTGGTTTTGGAGCAGAATATGAAAAGGAACTTTTGGATGAGATGGAAGCAATTCCCTATCGTTTGATTAATGACGATACTGAAAAATATAGAGAAAGTGTATATCGTTCCAGAGCAATTATAAGAGAACGATTAAGATTGGCAATGGGAATGTCTTTACGGCCGGAAAATAAACCAGTGCATTTGACTGCCGGAATAAAAGAAAGCAACATATCTGAAAAGTATTACGAACCACCGCTTATGCAAGTGATTCCATCTGCCTGTGAAAGCTGTGAAGAAAATAAATATGAAGTAAGTAATATGTGCAAAGGGTGTGTAGCCCATCCTTGTCAGGAAGTTTGCCCGGTAGGCGCTATTTCTATGATAAATGATTATTCCTTTATTGATCAGAGCAAGTGTATCAAATGCGGAAAATGCAAAACCAGTTGTCCTTATGATGCAATTGCAAAAAAGGAACGTCCATGTAAAAAAGCTTGTGGAGTGAATGCCATTGCATCAGATGCATATGGAAGGGCAAAAATCAACAATGAAAAATGTGTTTCCTGTGGAATGTGTATGGTAAGCTGTCCCTTTGGAGCAATTTCCGATAAATCACAAATCTTTCAGTTAAGTCGCGCTTTGAAAGAAGGCGGAGAGATTGTGGCAGAGATTGCCCCTGCATTTGTGGGACAGTTTGGAGAGCATATCACGCCTCGAAACTTAAAAGCAGCATTGCAGGAATTAGGCTTTAAGGAAGTGTATGAAGTAGCTTTGGGTGCGGATATCGGTGCTATTTCGGAGGCACATCATTATGTTCACAAAGTAGTGACGAAAGAATTACCATTTTTATTGACTTCTTGTTGTCCATCTTGGTCTATGCTAGCTAAAAAATATTTTCCGGATCTTGCCGAACAGGTGTCTCAGGAGCTAACACCCATGGTTGCGACTGCAAGAACCATTAAAAAAGAACATCCTCATGCAAGGGTCGTATTTATTGGACCTTGTGCAGCTAAAAAATTAGAAGCATCCAGACGAACGGTGCGAAGTGATGTGGATTTTGTTATTACCTTTGAAGAATTGCAGGCGATGTTCGATGCAAAAGAGATTGATTTAACGGAATATGAAGCAGAATCTTCTTTTCATAATGCAACCGGTGCAGGACGAGGCTATGCAGTAGCCGGTGGCGTGGCCGGAGCCATTGAGGCGTGTATCAATGCATATTATCCGGGTGTGGATGTAAACATTGAACATGCGGAAGGCCTGGCAGAGTGCCGTAAGATGTTAATGCTTGCAAAGGCAGGGAAAAAACAAGGCTGTCTGATTGAAGGAATGGGATGTCCCGGAGGCTGTGCCGCCGGAGCGGGAACGAATATACCGATTAGGAAGGCGCAACGGGAGGTTGAAGTATTTGTAGAAAATTCCACCAATGATCTGCCAGCAAAAGAATTACAGAAAATTGAGTTGAAGTAGCCACTTTTTCTGTGCGTTGACAAACCTTCTACTTCTCTTTATAATTAGGAATTAGGAAATTTGCCATATTAATGGCTTGAATAGGAATACCGGGAGGAAGCATATGCAAAAATATGGAGTAAATGAATTGAGAAAAATGTTCTTGGAATTTTTTGAGAGCAAAGAGCACCTGGCAATGAAAAGTTTTTCTTTAGTGCCACACAATGACAAAAGTCTATTGTTGATTAATTCTGGAATGGCACCTTTGAAACCATTTTTCACAGGGCAAGAGATACCACCTAAAAAAAGAGTGACAACTTGTCAGAAATGTATTCGTACTGGAGATATTGAAAATGTAGGGAAAACTGCACGTCATGGTACTTTTTTTGAAATGCTTGGAAATTTCTCTTTTGGTGACTATTTTAAAAGAGAGGCCATTCAGTGGTCATGGGAATTTCTGACGGAAGTGGTTGGATTGGATCCCCTTCGCTTATATCCTTCTGTTTATGTGGAAGATGAGGAAGCATTTGCAATTTGGAATCAGGAAATGAAGATTCCGGCAGAACGCATTTATAAATTTGGGAAAGAAGATAATTTCTGGGAACATGGGGCAGGACCTTGTGGACCTTGTTCAGAGATTTATTATGACCGTGGAGAACAATATGGGTGCGGAAGTGAATCCTGTACCGTAGGTTGTGAGTGTGACCGTTATATGGAAATATGGAACAATGTATTTACTCAATTTGATAACGATGGACAAAATCATTATACCGAATTGGAGCAGAAAAACATTGATACCGGGATGGGGTTGGAACGACTGGCAGCTATTGTTCAAGAGGTGGATTCTATCTTTGACGTGGATACGTTAAAGGCTCTTAGAGACCATGCAGGGCAGATTGCTCATACTAATTATGGAGAAGAGGAAAGCAAAGACATTTCCCTGCGGGTGATTACGGACCATGTTCGTTCCGTCACTTTTATGATATCCGATGGAATTATGCCCTCCAATGAAGGACGCGGATACGTGCTTCGTCGTTTGCTTCGAAGAGCATGCCGTCATGGGAGATTACTTGGAATTCAAGGGGAATTTTTAAAGGGCTTGAGTGAAACCGTGATTCGTGGTTCCAAGGATGGATATCCGGAATTGGAAGAGAAAAAAGAATTTATTTTTAAAGTAATTCAAAGAGAAGAGGAACAGTTTAATAAAACCATTGATCAAGGCCTAGGAATTCTAGCAGAGATGGAAGCAGATATGACCCGGAAAAAAGAAAAGGTATTTTCCGGTGAAGATGCATTTAAACTATATGATACTTATGGTTTTCCGCTGGATTTAACAAAAGAAATATTGGAAGAAAAAGGGCTACAGGTAGATGAAGAAGGTTTTCAAAAATCTATGGAAATACAACGAAAAACAGCCCGGAAAGCCAGAGAAACTACGAATTACATGGGTGCAGATGCTACGGTATATGAATCCATCGATCCTACAGTGACTTCTACTTTTGTTGGCTATCAAACATTAACCCATGAATCTAAAATCATTGTAATGACATCCGAAACCGAAGTGACCGAAGCATTAGCAGATGGAGAAGCAGGAACTGTTTTTGTGGAAGAGACTCCCTTTTATGCTACCAGTGGGGGTCAGGAGGCAGATAAAGGGGTCATACAGGCACCCGAGGGGGAATTCCTTGTAACAGATACGATTAAGCTGCCCGGAGGGAAAATAGGCCATGTGGGACGAGTTATCAAGGGAATGTTAAAGACCGGAGACCATGCAGTACTGAACGTAGAAAAAGAAAAGAGAGCATTGTCAGCAAGAAATCATAGTGCGACACATTTGCTACAAAAGGCATTGCGAATCGTATTAGGCAATCACGTAGAACAAGCTGGTTCCAGTGTGAATGACGAGCGGTTACGTTTTGATTTTACACATTTTTCTGCAGTCACACCGGAAGAACTGAAAAAAGTAGAAGCGATTGTCAATGAGGAAATTCAAAAAGTGTTACCGGTGGTTGTGAAAAACATGCCTATTGAAGAAGCTAGAAAAACAGGAGCCCAGGCATTGTTTGGAGAAAAATACGGTGACATTGTCCGAGTGGTCAATATGGGAGACTATTCAGTGGAATTTTGTGGTGGGACACATGTGTCAAACACGGGAGAAATTATGGCTTTTAAAATTCTTTCAGAAGCAGGTGTGGCAGCAGGGGTACGAAGAATAGAAGCATTGACCTCTAAAGGTCTTATGAACTATTATAACCATTTAGAAGAAACATTAAAAGAAGCATCCCAACTACTAAAGGCAACACCGGAGAATCTGACGGAAAAGGTGGAGCATGCATTGTCTGAAAATAAGATGCTGCACAGTGAAGTGGAAAGCTTGAAAAGTAAACTTGCTAAAGATGCTATGGGAGATGTGATGGATCATCTTGTGGAGATTCATGGCGTAAAACTATTAGCAGTGCATGTGGATGAAGTGGATATGAATGGACTTCGTGATTTAGGAGATCAGTTAAAAGAAAAAATTGGGGAGGGAGTCATTGTAATTGCATCTGCAGTAGCAGGAAAGGTGAATCTGATGGTAACCGTAACCGAAGGCGCTATGGAAAAAGGCGCTCATGCCGGGAATCTTATCAAAGCAATTGCAGGATGTGTTGGCGGTGGCGGCGGTGGACGTCCGAATATGGCACAAGCCGGTGGAAAGAATCCCCAAGGAATTCCAACTGCTCTTGAGAAAGTAAAAGAGGTTTTAGAGGACCAAATCAAGTAAGATTAGGTGAAATATGGGAAAATAATTGAAAATCTACAAAATTTCTCAAGAAATGGTTGACGTAAACGAAAAATATGCTATAATCATTTGTAGTGCAAGAAAAAAATACCCGAACAGTCGTATGATGCACAATATAGGACTGGAGGGAGGTTAGGTGTGATACTATGTCAAATGTAATTGTAAAAGATAATGAGACGTTAGATAGCGCTTTACGCAGATTCAAGAGAAACTGTGCAAAAGCTGGAATCCAGCAGGAAATTCGTAAGAGAGAACATTACGAAAAACCAAGCGTGAAACGTAAGAAAAAATCAGAAGCTGCTAGAAAACGTAAGTTTAATTAATATGTGCAGACGAAGAGAGTGTCTACTTAGGCACTCTCTTTTTATGTTTTGAGAAAAAGTTAAGACTTCTTTAAGACTTTATGTAGAGTATAGCCATGAGGAGATAAGTGTGTTAGAATAAATCGTAAACAGAAAAGAAGATAAGAATAAGGGGAAATAAATATATATGTGGTGGAATCGAGTGATATTTGGGTTGGATGCTTATCAGGTCATTATGTGGTTTTTTGTATACAGTGTTCTAGGATGGATGATAGAGTCTTTGTATATGTCCATTTGTAATCGGAAACTAACTAACCGCGGATTTGTGAAGGGACCATTTTGTCCAATCTATGGAGTGGGTGCGTTGACGGTGTTTTTCTTATTACAGCCGTACAGTAATCATGGTGTAGTGCTATTTGTATTAGGGTCGTTTCTGGCCACTTTTTTGGAATTTATCACGGCAGCCATTATGAATCGATTTTTTGGAGAAATCTGGTGGGATTACACGGACAAGCCATTTAATTTTCGAGGTGTTGTTTGCTTGGAAAGTTCAATAGCCTGGGGATTTTATACGATTTTCCTATTTATGTTTCTTCAGAATTTTGTTATGAAGATTGTTAATGTGATTCCTGTTTTAGCAGGAAGATTTGTTGGGAGTTTGATCCTCATTGTTTTTGTGGGAGATTTTTTAATTACACTGTACAGCAGAAAACAGGGAACATTACGAGAACAAGTGATAGGATTAAAGGAAACCTTATTAGAAAAGATTTCCAGATGAAATGAGAAAAAGCTCCGAGAATTGATTGCAGTGATTGATTGCAGATTCGGGAGCTTTTTCTGATGCATGAATTAAAAGGTATCGTATATTTTTGCAGAACTGCCAGGTTCTGTCATAGACATAGGATCTAGCACTTGATTTAATTCTTCTTCCTTCATTAACTCGGCGTCTAGAATGAGTTTGCGAATAGGAGTTCCAGTGCGGGTAGCTTCTTTCGCAATTTCAGCAGCTTTTTGATATCCTACAATGGGACAGATAGCGGTAATAATTCCCACACTGTTTTCCACCTCTTCTTTGCAATGTTCTTCATTGGCAGTAATACCGGATACACAATTATCTACAAAGGTATTGACGGCATAACCTAAGGTGTCTATTGATTGGAACAAGCAGTAAAATACAATGGGTTCAAAAGCATTGAGTTCTAATTGTCCTGCTTCCGCAGCCATGGTAATCGTCATGTCATTTCCAATAATATTAAATGCCACTTGATTCACAACTTCCGGAATCACTGGATTAACTTTTCCGGGCATAATAGAAGAACCATTTTGTTTGGCGGGTAAATTGATTTCATGAAAACCGGCCCGGGGACCAGAAGACATTAGACGCAAATCGTTGGCAATTTTAGAAAGAGTAACCGCACAGGCTTTTACTGCTCCGGATACTGCGACAAAAGCATCCAAGTTCTGAGTCGCATCAATTAAATCATAAGCTTGTACAAAGTCTATACCGGAAATTTTTGATAGGTTTGGTACCACTCGCCTTAAATACTTGGTATCGGCATTGAGTCCGGTGCCAATGGCGGTACCACCTAAATTTACGGTGCGCATTTCATCTATGGCTTTATCCATACGATTGATATCGCGCATAATGGCCACGGAATAGGCATGAAACTCTTGTCCTAAGCGAATCGGAACAGCATCTTGCATCTGCGTGCGTCCCATTTTGATGACGTGGTTAAATTCTTCTGATTTCTGACAAAGAGCTTCATGGAGTCTGCGAAGTTCCTTCTGTGCATGTTTTAATAGACGTAACGAGGTCATTTTACCAGCGGTAGGAATGACATCATTGGTAGATTGACCACAGTTTACATGATCATTAGGGTTGACGATGCGATAGTCACCTTTTTCCCCACCTAGAATTTCGATGGCACGGTTGGCAATGACTTCATTGGCATTCATGTTCAAAGAAGTTCCAGCACCACCTTGAATGGGATCTACAATAAAAAACTCATGCAATTTATTGTGAATGATTTCGTCACATGCTTCTACAATAGCATCGGTGATTTTTCGGTCTAAAATTCCAGCTTCACAGTTGGTAATGGCGGCAGCTTTTTTAATATAGGCAAGACTATTAATAATTTCGGGATGCATATAAAGACCTGTGATTTTAAAGTTTTCTGCAGCTCTTAGGGATTGCACCCCATAATAGACATCACTGAGTACGTCTTTGGATCCGATGGAATCTTTTTCCAGACGATATTTTTTCTTCATTATTTTTCACGCTCCTTTGATTTCTGTTTTGATTATAAAAGGAAGTTGTGATATAATCAAATACAAATAGCATTATAATTGGTATAGCTTTTAAACTATGATCGGAAACAGGTGGAACAAATGGAAGTATTTAACGGAAAAGAATATGTGTATGAAGTATATAAAGAAAGAAGTTTTTCAAAAGCGGCGAAAAATCTTTATATTTCCCAGCCTTCTTTAAGTGCTTCGGTAAAAAGAGTAGAAGAGAAAGTGGGATTTCCTATTTTTGACCGAAGCACTGCACCAATTAGTCTTACGGATTGTGGAATACAGTATATTAAAGCAACAGAACGGATGAAGGCAGTAGAGGCAGACTTTGAGAGATATGTGGATGATATGTCGAAACTTCGAACGGGAACACTTTTCATTGGTGGCAGTAATTTGTTCTCTTCGTATATATTACCGCCTATGATTACCGCATTTACGGAAAAATATCCATTAATTCAAATACATCTGATTGAGGAAAGTACTATGAGGTTAGAAGAACAGCTATTGGATGGAACGTTAGATTTGATGATTGATAATTTTGAGTTTGATGATGCCTTATTCGAAAGGTATTTTTATCAATCAGAACATTTACTTTTGGTAGTACCAAGGCGATATCCGGTGGTAGAGCAGCTTTCTCCGTACGAACTTTCCGTGGAAACCATTGTAAGCCAAGAGTATTTAAAGGAAGAAGTGGAGGCGGTTCCCTTGAAAGCATTTGCAAAAGTCCCTTTTATTTTTTTGAAACCGGAAAACGATACCATGAAACGAGGGATGAAGATATGCAAATCCCAAGGGCTCACTCCTCATATCATTATGAACTTAGATCAACAGATGACCGCTTATAATGTGGCGTGTTCAGGGATGGGAGCTTGTTTTGCCAGTGATATTTTACTGCAATATGGGTTACAGCATTCGGAAGTAGCCTATTATAAATTAAATAATAAAGAGTGCCAGCGAAATATTTATTTTTATCATAAAAGAGGAAGATATGTAACGATGGCAATGCAAGAATTTTTAAATATGTGTCTAACCAATGATTCCGTGAAGGAAAGGGGAAAATAATATGATTTACATCAGTGAAATTAGTAAAGTGGCACCGGTCGATCAAAGAATTCCATTAGAGAAGGCGGTATATGAAGCGCTAGATAAACTTCAGATTACCTATGAACGAGTAGATAACGATGAAGTCGTCACCATGGAAGAATGTGTGGAAATCGACAAAGCCTTAGGAACCGAAATTCGAAAAAGCATTTTTTTATGCAATTCGAAAAAGACCAGTTTCTTTTTGCTTGTGATGCCTGCGGCAAAAGCACTGGATACAAAAGTACTTTGTGGGAAACTTGGATGTTCCAAGTTATCTTTTGCATCTCCAGAGGCCATGGAAGAACATTTAGGGGTAACACCGGGTTCTGCTACGATTATGGGGCTTCTAAATGATGAGGAGGATTATGTACAACTCATTTTGGACAAAGAGGTGGCAGAGGAAGAATGGTTTGGCTGCAATCCCGGGATCAATACCAGTCATCTAAAAATCCATACCAAGGATTTGCTGAACAAATTTCTTCCATTTGCGAGACATCGTGCAAAAATCATAGAATTATAGTGGTAGAATACTCTTGGCTCTTGCCCTACGGTCTTCAATGGATTGGATAATGGGAACCATAAATGCAGCAATCACCCCACCGGCGAATCCATTATTATAAAGATTCATACCGCCATAGATGATTCCAATGTGAAGAGAGACTGAAGAGTGTAAAAACCCAGCTATGATTCCGGCAAAGATACCAAATTTACCGGCAATGGGAGCCAATGTAGTGGAGAATAAAAGAGCAATAATAGGAGCCGGATCGGTAATATTCCATGTTTTGGTAAAACTGGCAATCCAGACACCCAGCATTACGGGAAGAATATTGCGGATATGTTTTCCGGTGGAACCGAATCCAACAATAGAAAAAATACCACCGATGGTGGGACCATTTAAGTCCCCACCTACCAGAAGGACAAAAAGAGTAGCGACAATACCATTTACCCCCATGTTCACTAATACTGCACCGAAACCATTTGTTACCACATAATCCATACCACCTACACCGGAAGTTTTTAAAATATTCCAAAAGCCACGAAGGGCATCTTTGGAATGAATCAGTCCAAAAAGAATCAGCAGTACAAAGAAGGTGAACAGCAATAGAGAAAACAATCGATTATTTCCGGTAGACCAAATAAGCCGCGACTCCATCTTAATTCCAAAGGATTTGAATAAGGAAACAATGATGGTTGCTATAATGCCAGAGGCAAAGCCTACATTATAAAGAGAGTATCCCTTGTGTGTATAGAATAAATGAGTGGATAGTGGTGGCAGGACAAAACCAATTGTAAGTCCTACGAAGATGCTCAGAACTAACTTCCAAACAGTGGGCAAATCACCAAATTGCATAATCTGAGTGATAATGGGTGAAAGACTGGTTCCATAAAATCCAATATAAATATATTTGGTTACAGAAGTTTTATGATACCTTGCATATAAAAAGATGCCTAGTAAAATGGCCCAGATATTTAATATGTTTTTTCCGAACATAGAAAATCCCATCATGAGAAATATAGAAGTAATAGTGTGACCATCCATCTCCATGCCAAGAAAATAAACAATAGCGATGCATAGAAAGGTTAAGATACTGGAGTTCACAAAGGTGGCACCAATTCCACCAATCGCAATATAGTCCGTGATCAAAAAATCAGGTTCTTTAATGATGGTAATAATTCCTTGAACAATATCAGGAAGTGGCTGTACAAACAGACCGGTAATGAAAAAATAGGCGGGCAACAAAGCCAGATACAAAAATTTTGTCTTTCGGGACATAGTCTTTGTCTTATACGTCATAAAATTCCTTTCTTAGAATGGTCAGAAGTGTTACTATATATTATAACTTATGAGAAAGAATCTAGCAATCAATATTATCAAATAGAAAAACAAAAGGAGGAGATGGGAATGGTGAAAAGAAAGGCGACAAGTCAACCAAATGTAGAAAAGAAGGACAGACGCCTCAAAACAACTCGCTATACTCCGGACTATAAAGAAGGTTTAACAACGGACCAAGTACAAGAACATCACTTGCATGGCTGGGTCAACCGTGAGGTAGAAGCACCGGCAAAAACAACCAAGGAAATTGTTCAAAGCAATGTATACACTTATTTCAACTTGATTTTTACTGTACTGGCAGTGCTACTTTGTATCGTAGGGTCTTTTCGAGATCTCACCTTTTTGCCGGTAATTATATTTAATACATTAATTGGAATCGTGCAAGAAATTCGTGCCAAAAAAATCTTGGATGACTTAACGATGTTAAATGCTCCACAGGCTAGTGTGGTACGAAATGGAAAAAAATCCATTATTGATGCACAAGAGTTGGTGCTGGATGATATTGTTATTTTCAAAGCCGGGAATCAAGTCTGTGCGGATGCCATAGTGGTAGCAGGAGAAGTGCAGGTAAATGAGTCTTTATTAACCGGAGAATCGGATGAAATCACAAAGAAACCAGGCGATCATCTGATGTCCGGAAGCTTTATCGTATCGGGACAATGTCATGTACGATTGGAAAAAGTAGGACGAGATTCTTATATAGCAAAACTCACCTTAGAAGCAAAAGAAATGCAACAGGGAGAACAGTCCGAAATGATTCGTTCTTTAGACAAATTGGTAAAAGGGGTGGGAATTTTAATTATTCCAATAGGAATAGCATTGTTTTCACAGTCTTTTTTCTTTCAGCATTTAAGCTTTCGAAGCAGTGTAACCTCTATGGTAGCAGCGGTCATTGGAATGATACCGGAAGGATTATACCTTCTTGCAAGTGTGGCTTTGGCAGTCAGTTCCATTCGGCTTGCTAAGAAAAAGGTATTGTTACATGATATGAAATGTATTGAGACTTTGGCAAGAGTCAATGTGTTGTGCGTGGATAAAACAGGTACCATTACCGAAAACACTATGAAAGTACAAGAAATGATTCCTACGGATCATTATGACAGTGAAAACATGGAACCACTTTCCCAATTAATGGGAAATTTTGCAGCAGCTATGACCAATGATAATATTACGATGGCGGCCATTAAAAAGCATTTTACGGAAACATCCAATCGAAAGCCAACCCATACCACTGCATTTTCGTCTCAGACAAAATACAGCAGTGTTACATTTGAGGAAAAGGCGTATGTGCTGGGTGCTCCGGAATTTGTTTTACGAGAGGATTATGAGGACTATGAAGGGAAAATCTCGGAATATGCAAAAGGTGGTGCACGTGTGCTGGTATTTGCATCCTATGAGGGGAGAATTGATGGAAAAGCTTTGACGGAAAAAGCCACTCCTCTTGCTTATTTGTTATTGGGTAATCCGATTCGGGAAGAAGCCAAAGAGACCTTTACCTATTTTGCAGAACAAGGAGTAGAGGTAAAAGTAATTTCCGGAGATAATCCGCTTACGGTATCTCAAGTAGCAAAAGAGGCGGGAATCATTGGTGCAGAGAACTACGTGGACGCATCCACACTGGAAACGGACAAAGAAGTGGAAGATGCAGTACTTCATAAAACAGTGTTTGGTCGTGTAACACCGAATCAAAAACGTCAATTTGTTCAAGTGCTAAAACAGGCGGGTAAAACAGTAGCCATGACCGGAGATGGAGTGAATGACGTACTGGCGCTGAAAGATGCAGATTGTAGCATTGCAATGGCTTCGGGGAGTGATGCAGCGGTACAGGCATCTCAAATTGTTCTGCTGGAATCCAATTTTGCATGTATGCCATCTGTGGTATTGGAAGGTCGTCGAGTGGTCAATAATATTCAGCGGTCAGCCAGCTTGTTCTTGGTAAAGAATATATTCTCATTTTTGCTATCAATTTTTGCAGTTGCGTTTATGATTACTTATCCACTGGAACCTTCTCAAGTGTCGTTGATTAGTATGTTTACGATTGGAATTCCGGCATTTTTCTTGGCGTTGGAACCAAATCAAAATATTATTAAGGGACACTTCCTTAGCAATGTATTTCTAAAGGCGCTTCCGGCAGCACTTACGGATGTACTGGTAGTAGGAGCGTTGGTGGTATTTGGACAGACTTTTGGTGTGAAACCAACGGATATCTCTACGGCGGCTACGATTCTTTTGGCAATTGTAGGATTTATGATTTTATTTAAAATTAGTGAACCTATGAATTTGCTTCGCATCCTAATCTGGGTGGGATGTATGATAGGACTTTTGTTCTGCAGTATTTTCCTAAAACAGTTGTTCGCTCTTTCAGAAATGTCCACAAAATGTGTGATGCTGTTTGGCGTATTTTCCATTGCAACGGAACCGGTATTTCGATATTTAAGCTTAATTGTACAAAAAATCCGCGCAGGCTACCTTAAATTAACACACGGTGTTGACAAGTGACAAGACATATGTAATATTAATAGGTAAAGCAAAAAGAAAGGCGGAGAAAAAAGTGTCTGAAATTCTAGAGAAAATCAAGCAGTTAAAAATAGAGCGAGATGCAGTAATCCTGGCACATTATTACGTAAATGACGAAATACAAAAAATTGCAGACTATGTGGGAGATTCTTATTATTTAAGTGAAATAGCTACAAAAATTCCAGAGAAAACAATTGTATTTTGTGGTGTAAAATTTATGGGTGAAAGTGCAAAACTTTTAAATCCGGAAAAAACAGTTCTTATGCCGGATATGTCAGCGGACTGTCCCATGGCTCATATGACAGATTATGAGAAAATTAAGAAGGTCAAAGAAACGTATGAGGATGTAGCGGTTGTCTGTTATATTAATTCCACTGCAGAGGTGAAGACCTATGCAGATGTATGTGTGACTTCGGCCAATGCCATGAAAATTGTGTCCAAACTTCCGAATACAAATATATTGTTTATACCGGATGAGCATTTGGGCAGATATATTGCCAAAAGTCTTCCCCATAAGCATTTTATATTTAATGATGGATATTGTTACGTGCATACCAGTATTACGAAGG
Source organism: Lachnospiraceae bacterium (assembly GCA_036666555.1). Classification (GTDB taxonomy): domain Bacteria; phylum Bacillota; class Clostridia; order Lachnospirales; family Lachnospiraceae; genus UMGS1251. The sequence continues at coordinate 56,250 of JAVWVS010000008.1, forward strand.
AACAAGTGGAACTGGCAAAAAAAGAACATCCTAAAGCAAAAGTATTGGCACATCCAGAGTGTAAAATGGAAGTAGCAAACCTAGCGGATTATGTGGGTAGTACCTCTGGAATTATTAAGTATGCAAAAGAAGACGATGGGGATGAATTTATTATTTGCACAGAAAATGGAGTATGTTATCAGTTGAGAAGCCAGAATCCACAGAAGCATTTTTATCCCGCTGGGGAATGGAAATGCTGTGAGGATATGAAACGCAATACGCTTGCAAAAATAGTAGAAGTGTTAGAACATTTATCGCATCAAGTAGAATTGCCGGATGCCATGTATGAAAAAGCTAACAAACCACTTGCTCGTATGTTACAATTGGCGAAAGAAGGGAATGAATAAAAATGGATACAGAGTATGAGGTTATCATTGTCGGAACGGGAGCCGCCGGTTTATTTGCAGCACTGAGTCTTCCTAGGAATACCAAGATTTTAATGATTACAAAGGAGGCAGTGAAGCATAGTGACTCGTATCTGGCCCAAGGGGGAATCTCTGTATTAAAGAATGATGAAGATTATGATATTTATTTTGAAGATACCATGCGTGCCGGTAGATTTGAAAATTGCGAACAATCAGTCGAAGTGATGTTACAGGCTTCCAGAGAAATTATTAAGGAATTAGTATCTTATGGAGTGGAATTTGATAGGGATGCAAATGGAGAACCGGCTTATACCCGGGAAGGTGGACATACTGTTTTTCGAATCCTTCATCATAAAGATGTGACCGGAAAAGAAATTACCAGTAAATTGATTCATTGTGTCTTACAAAGAAATAATATTCATATCAAAGAATATACGACCATGATTGACTTAATAGAAGCGGATAATACCTGCCAGGGAATTGTAGTAGAAGAAAACGATGGGACAAGACAATGCATTTATGCAAAGGCAACGATTCTGGCAACAGGTGGGATTGGCGGTCTATTTGAAAACTCCACGAATTTCAGACATATTTCCGGAGACAGTTTTGCTATTGCACTGGGTCATCATGTGGAATTGGAAGATATTGATTACATTCAAATTCATCCCACTACGCTCTATTCCAAAAAAGAAGGCAGGCGGTTCTTAATCTCGGAATCTGTGAGAGGGGAAGGCGCAGTACTTCTCAACGAGGAAGGAAACCGCTTTGTGGATGAATTGCTTCCACGGGATATCGTAACCGATGCCATTAAGAAAGAAATGGACAAGTACCATATGCCTTATGTGTATTTGAGTATGATGCACATGTCAAAAAAAGAAATCGAACAGCGTTTCCCCAATATTTACCAACGATGTTTAGAGGAAGGCTATGATCTTTCCAAAGAGCCAATTCCGGTGACTCCGGCACAGCATTATTTGATGGGTGGGATTCACACGGACACTCAGGGTCAGACTTCTATGAAACATTTATATGCGGTAGGAGAGACTGCTTGTAACGGTGTGCATGGAAGAAATCGATTAGCCAGTAATTCACTTTTAGAAAGTTTAGTATTTTCAAAACGTGGGGCAGAATCGATTGCGAAAGAAATAAAAAATGTGAATATTGCTAAAATAGTGGTGGATACGGACTCTTATCCAAATCAAAAAATGAGAAAAGAAAATAGCAGAAGATTAATTATGGAAGAGATTCAAAGAAGGGATGGAGAGTTTTATGCAAAATGGTGTGACAGCGAAAATCAACACAGATAATTACATTTTGAATGCCTTAAGGGAAGATATTACAAGTGAGGATGTAACAACCAATGCCGTGATGCGGGAACCAAGAGAAGGAAAAGCAGATTTAATCTGTAAAGAAGACGGTGTGATATGTGGATTGGAAATATTTCAAAGAGTATTTGAACTGCTGGATGATACCGCTCGATTTGAGACTACGCATCGAGATGGAGATCAAGTGAAAAATGGAGAGCGGGTAGGAGTGATTTATGGTGACATTAGAGCGTTGCTTTCCGGAGAAAGAACCGCATTAAACTATCTTCAACGAATGAGTGGAATCGCTACTTATACCAAAAGTTATGCAGATGAAATCAAGGACTTTCCAACCAAACTATTAGATACCAGAAAGACGACTCCAAATATGCGCCCTTTTGAAAAATATGCAGTAACCGTAGGCGGAGGATGTAATCATAGATACAATCTTTCGGATGGCGTATTGATTAAAGACAATCATATCGGTGCAGCCGGAAGTGTAAAAAAAGCAGTTGAGATGGCCAAGGAATATGCACCTTTTGTACGGAAAATCGAGGTAGAAGTAGAAAATCTTGAGATGATGGAAGAAGCGCTTTTGGCAGGAGCAGATATTATTATGTTAGATAATATGGATAATGAGACAATGAAAAAAGCGGTTACAATGGCTTTTGGAAAAGCACAGACAGAATGTTCCGGAAATGTCACCAGAGAACGATTGAAAGAAATCGCTCAATTGGGAGTGGATTATGTTTCTTGTGGTGCATTGACTCATTCGGCACCGATTATGGATATTTCTCTTAAAAATTTGACACCGGTAGAAGCATTCTAAGAAAAGAAGTCATATTTATCTTCATAGGCTATTACAATAGTAACAGATGATACATAAAGGAGTTGTTATATGAAAACAATCCTGGCAGTGTTTTTTAGTCTATTACTTTGTGCTCAGAATGTGTGTGGGGCGGATGTGAAAGAAGATACCCAGATTAGTGCACCTTCCGCAGTACTGATGGAGGCTTCCACCGGTCAAATTTTATTTGAAAAAAATGCCAATGAAGAATTACCACCGGCCAGTGTTACAAAGATTATGACCCTGCTCCTGATTTTTGATGGGCTGGAAAGTGGGAAAATTACATTAGAAGATTCTGTTACCGTATCCGAATATGCGGCTTCTATGGGAGGTTCCCAGGTGTTTTTTGAACCAGGTGAGGTGCAAAGCGTGGATACCATGATAAAGTGTATCGCCGTTGCATCCGGGAATGATGCAGCTGTAGCAATGGCAGAACATCTGTGTGGGAGTGAAGAAGAGTTCGTACGGCAGATGAATGAACGGGCTAAGGGTCTTTCCATGACACACACTCATTTTCAGAATTGTAATGGGTTAGATGCTGATGGGCACACCACTACAGCCAGGGACATTGGGGTGATGTCACGGGAATTGATTACTAAGTATCCCCAGATTCATCAGTATTCCACCATATGGATGGAAAACATTACCCATACAACGAAAAAAGGAACCACGGAATTTGGGCTGACCAACACCAATAAGTTACTCAGACAATATCAGTATGCAACGGGGTTGAAAACCGGATCTACCAGTCAGGCAAAATATTGTGTTTCCGCGACAGCTAAAAAAGATGGAATGGAATTAATCGCAGTTATTATGGCGGCACCGGATTATAAAATTCGTTTCAAAGATGCAACTACATTGCTTAACTATGGATTTGGAAAATGTGTAAAATATGAGGATGCAAACAAAGAGCAGCTAGACGAAATGGAAGTCAGACATGGTATTCAAAAAACAGTGAAAATAGAAGCGAAGGTACCTTTTTCCTATATTGATATTACAGGAGCAGATTTATCTGCCGTGAAGAAGAAAACAGTATTATCAAAGGGTATTCAAGCACCTGTCAAAAAAGGGGCAGTGGTAGGGGAAATACAATATGCTCTGAATGATAAAAAAATCGGTGCAGTAGATATTATTACCCGGTCAGAGGTGAAGGCAATGACCTATGCCAGCGCATTTTCCGATATACTTACCTGCTTTCTATTGTAAAAGCATGGAAAAAATTATATAATGAATTGGACGAGAAGAATAATCGGATTCTAACATAGATTCTGTATTATTCTTTTTATCCGAATAAGGGAGAAGATATCATGCTGAAACACAAACGGAATTTTTTGTTTGATATTGACGGCACTTTGGCAGTAGACACCATACTCTATAAAGGAACGAAAGAACTTCTTAAGTACATTGATTCCATTGGTGGACATACTTTTTATATTACGAATAATTCAACCAAAAGCCGGAAAGATTATATTCAAAAATTTAAATGCTGGGAGATTGAAACGACGAAAGAACAGTTTATTACAGCATCTTACGCAACTTGTCTTTATTTGAAAGAACATTATGGTACACAGCGTCTATTTGTGGTAGGAACCCCTTCTTTTGTAACAGAATTAAAGGAATTCGGCCTAAATATTACCCAGGAAATAGAAGCGGAAGTGGTGGGAGTTGTAGTTGGATTTGATCAAACATTGACTTATGAAAAAATTGAAAAAGCCTGCCAACTGCTCTTTCAAAAAGAAATTGATTATATCGGTACCAATCCGGATAAACGGTGCCCCACAAAGTTTGGATTTGTTCCCGATTGTGGTGGAATCTGTGACATGATTGAAGCAGCCGTAGAACGAACACCACTTTATATTGGAAAACCAAATCCGGATATCGTAAATTTGTGTTTACAAAAATCCGGGGCATCAAAAGAAGAAACCATTGTGGTTGGTGACCGTTTGTATACTGACATTGCCTGCGGCATCTTAGCTGGGGTAGATACAGCAGTGGTATTTACCGGCGAGGCAAAAAGGGCGGATTTAAAAGATACAAACCATCAGCCTACGTACTGTTTTGAAACGATTGATGAGTTTTACAAAGCGGTGAAGGGATTGTTATGAAAATATTAGTGTTTATAGTGGTAATTATTTTACTGATATTGTGTGAGTGCATTAGGGAATTACGAAGATTTAAGATTACACATTATACAGTGACTTCAGCAAAATTATCAGAACTTTCCAAAGAAAAAAAAGTGATTTTATTAAGTGATTTGCATAACCATTGTTATGGTAAAAACAATGCGGATTTGATACAAGCCATACAGAATCAGCAACCGGATATTATACTCATTGCAGGGGATATGCTGGTAGGAAAAAAAGGGGAATCGGTAGAGATTGCTGCGTCATTGATTGAAAGATTACCGAATATCTGTCCGGTTTGTTATGGAAATGGAAATCACGAGCAGCGCATGAAAGAACATCCTGAAAAATATGGAGACACCTATGTAAAATATAAAAAGCGGCTGCAGGCTAGTGGTGTTATTTTCTTGGAAAACAACAGCCGTATTCGGATGATGGATGAAACGGTGCTGGAGATATATGGACTGGAACTTCCTATGACCTGTTATGAAAAGTTTAAGAAAGAGAAGCTTATGCAAAAAACAATGGTGAAATGTCTGGGAACCAGTAATGCCAATTTATATCAAATTTTAATTGCCCATAATCCCATTTATTTTGAGGCATACCGAACATGGGGAGCAGATTTGGTCGTATCCGGACATTTACATGGAGGAGTGGCAAGAATTCCCGGATGGCGGGGAGTGATTACCCCTCAAGGATTTTTATTCCCCCCATATTCCGGAGAGAAGACAACAAAAGAGCAGTCTACTATTGTGGTCAGTAAAGGGCTTGGGACACATACGGTGAATTTGAGAGTATGTAATCCGGCAGAAGTGGTAGTGATTCATTTACAAAGTGAGGAAAAATAAATATGGGTATCCCTATAAAATTACAGGCATTTGAAGGACCGTTAGATTTGTTACTTCATCTGATTGATAAAAACAAAATAGATATTTACGACATCCCCATTGTGGAAATTACCAATCAGTATATGACTTATATTCGAGGGATGCAGGCAGAAGATTTAAATGTAATGAGTGAATTTCTGTTGATGGCCGCTACACTTTTAGATATTAAATGTAGAATGCTATTACCGAAAGAAGTGAACGAAGAAGGGGAAGAAGAGGACCCCCGACAGGAACTGGTAGAACAGTTACTGCAATATAAGATGTATAAATATATGTCCTATGAATTACGGGATCGGCAAATGGAAGGGGAACGCCTTTTATATAAAGAGGCAACGATTCCAAAAGAAGTGGCAGAGTATGTGGAACCGGTGAATCTGGATGAATTACTGGGTGATTTGACGCTGACAAAGATCAATGGGATTTTTAAAGATATTATGAAACGACAAACGGATAAAATAGATCCGGTTCGGAGTAAATTTGGTACGATTGAAAAAGAAGAAGTGAATCTGCCTGAAAAATTATCCTTTGTGGAAGAATATGCTATGACACATAAACGGTTCAGTTTTCGCGCATTATTGGAAAAACAAAGTTCTAAAATGCAGATTGTTGTTACTTTTTTAGCCGTGTTGGAATTAATGAAGATGGGTACACTTTTCGTAGAACAGGAAGATACATTTGAAGATATTATCATTACATCTCAGGTATAAGGAGAAGGACAGAAATGGAAATCAAAAAAATAGAGGCAATCATAGAAGCTGTTTTATTTACCATGGGAGATTCGGTGGAGGTTGCTCAGATTGCAGCGGCTATTGAGCAGGATGTGGAAACTACAAAGAAGATCATTCATAATATGATGGATGGCTATGAGGAAGCCCAGCGTGGTGTCCGCATTCTTGAACTTGAGAATGCATATCAGATGTGTACGAAGACAGAACTATATGAGTATTTGATTCGTGTTGCGAAGCAACCTAAAAAATACGTACTGACAGAGGTGCAGTTAGAGACTCTTTCCATTGTTGCTTACCGTCAGCCGGTTACCAAGTTAGAAATAGAAAAAATCCGAGGCGTAAAATCAGACCATGCAGTCAACCGTCTGATTGAATATAATCTTATTTGTGAAGTGGGAAGAATGGATGCCCCGGGCAGACCAATCTTGCTTGGTACCACAGAAGAGTTCTTACGACGGTTTGGCGTACATTCCGTAGAAGACCTGCCTACACTGAATCCAGAACAGATGGAAGGATTTAAGGAAGAAGCAGAAGAAGAAATACAGCTAAAGCTAGAGATATAGAAACAGAAGGAAAAAGTCTTTTTTGGGGTGTTTGCACATAGATATGATATCGATGGAACTATGTGAGGAGCCTATGCGAAGACTTTTTTTAATGGGTTTGATGGTAACAATGATTACGGTATCCATACCGGCACAAGAGACAAGAGCCGAAGAAGAGACTAAAATCGATTCCTTATATGCGCAATCAGCAGTGTTGATGGATGGGGAGACCGGTAGAATTCTTTATGAAAAAAATGGATATGAAACAAAACCGATGGCAAGCACCACGAAGATTATGACATGTATCATTGCTCTGGAAAATGGAAATTTAGAAGACGTAATTACAGTTAGTGCATATGCGGCTTCCAGACCCAAAGTACATTTGGGAATGAGGAGCGGAGAACAATTTTATCTAAAGGATCTGTTGTATTCGTTAATGTTAGAATCTCATAATGACAGTGCTGTTGCTATTGCAGAGCAAATAGGGGGTTCGGTGGAAACATTTGCAGGGCTTATGAATGAAAAAGCGAAAAAAATTGGTTGTGAACATACTTATTTCATTACACCAAATGGTCTGGATGCCTCCGATGAACGAGGAATTCATGGTACAACAGCAGCAGAATTAGCTTACATAATGAGATACTGTATGATGGAATCTCCAAAAAAAGAGGAATTTTTAAAAATCACGGGAACAAAGGAATATTCTTTTCAGGATGTGTCAGGGGAACGAAATTTTTCCTGTAATAATCACAATGCATTTTTAGGGATGATGGAGGGAGCCGTATCTGGGAAAACCGGATTTACAGGAGATGCCGGATACTGCTATGTAGGAGCTTTGAGACGGGATGGAAAAACATTGATTGTGGCATTACTGGCCTGTGGATGGCCCAATAATCGAAATGATAAGTGGAAAGACACGCAAAAACTAATGACTTATGGTTTGGAAAATTACCATTATCGGGAGGTATTGGAAACTGATAAAAAATTTACTCCGGTGGAGGTGGAACAGGGAATTCCACAAAATAAAAAACCGGGAAGTCCTGCAAAAGCAAGCGTGGGATACAAAAAGGAAGACAAGGAACAAAAACAAAAAGTTTTATTACATACTAACGAACGAGTCACCATCCAGTATCAAATCCCAAAGAAATTGAAGGCCCCCATAGAAAAAGGAGAGAAAATTGGAATAGCACGTTACTTTTTAGAGGGAGAAACCATAAAGGAATACCCAATCGTCAGCTATGTGACCATTGGTAAGAGGACCTTTTTTTGGTGTGCAAAAAAAATTGCAGAACAATACGTGACATTAAAATAAATCAACATAAATGATTAAATATAACACTATCAAAAGAAATAAAACTATGTTATGATAAAAAGAATTTAGGAAACAGGATAAAGGAGTGCTGAAAATGAAAAATTATCAAAAATATGAACGAAGTTACTTTATGCCACCTGAAGTAAGTGACAGCTGGGTGAAAAAAGATCACATAGAAAAGGCACCGATTTGGTGCAGTGTAGATTTGCGCGATGGGAATCAAGCGCTTATTGAACCCATGAGTTTAGAAGAAAAAGTGGAGTTTTTTCAATTGCTGGTAGCGGTTGGTTTTAAGGAAATTGAAGTGGGATTCCCGGCCGCATCAGAAACAGAATATCAATTTATTCGCACTATTATTGAAAAAGGGATGATTCCGGAAGATGTGACCATTCAGGTGTTGACTCAGGCCAGAGAACATATTATCAAGAAGACTTTTGAAGCGGTAAAGGGTGCGCCTCATGCAGTGGTGCATTTATATAATTCTACATCTGTTGCACAGCGGGAGCAGGTATTTAAAAAAAGTAAATCGGAAGTTAAAAAAATAGCAGTGGATGGGGCGAAACTTTTAAAGAAATTAGCAGAAGAGACGGAAGGAAATTTTACGTTTCAATACAGCCCGGAAAGTTTTCAAGGAACGGAAGTGGAATATGCATTGGAAGTGTGTAATGCGGTTTTGGATGTGTGGAAACCCACCAACAAGAAAAAAGCAATTATCAATCTGCCTACCACAGTAGAGAATGCAATGCCACATGTGTTTGCAAGTCAGGTAGAATATATGAGCAAACATCTAAAGTACCGAGAAGCAGTACTGCTTTGTCTACATCCTCATAATGACCGTGGTTGTGGAGTCTGCGATGCGGAATTAGGTATTCTTGCCGGTGCAGACCGTATTGAAGGTACGTTGTTTGGAAATGGCGAGCGCACGGGGAATGTGGATTTGATTACGGTTGCAATGAATATGTATGCCCAGGGTGTAGATCCCATGCTTGATTTTTCTGATATCCGAAAACTTGCCGATGCCTATGAACGATTGACTAGGATGCAGGTATATGTGCGTCAGCCATATTCCGGGGAATTGGTATTTACCGCATTTTCCGGTTCACATCAAGATGCAATTGCAAAGGGAATGGCATGGAGAGAAGCTAAAAAATGCAATACATGGTCCGTACCTTATCTTTCTATCGATCCCAAAGATGTGGGAAGAGAATATGATTCGGATGTGATTCGCATTAATAGTCAGTCCGGAAAGGGTGGAGTGAATTATATTCTGAAACAAAGCTATGGAATTAGCTTACCGGAAAAACTGAAAGAAGAAGTGGGATACATTGTAAAAGGTGTGTCGGATAAAGCTCACAAAGAACTTTCTCCGCAATGGGTGTATCAGATTTTTGAAGATCATTATGTGAATGTGAAAAGTGTTTTTTCCATCGAAGAATGTCATTTTAAACAGGCAGATGGTATTATTGCAGATGTGACCATAGGACAAGGAGAATTACAACGCCGTGTAGTAGGCAATGGAAATGGTCGATTGGACGCTGTCAGTAATGCAATTAAGCAATATTTTGGTATCAGCTATGAATTAGCTTTTTATGAAGAACATTCCCTGTCACAGGGTTCTTCTTCGAAAGCAGTTGCTTATGTTGGAGTAATTTGTCAAGGGAACTGCCACTGGGGTGTAGGCATTGATGCGGATATTATACGGGCATCCATAGAAGCATTAACGGTTGCAGTAAATAAAATTGAAGCGGTAAAACAAACGAATGGTTGTCAAGAGGAACGAATGATGGAAATCATGAACTTTATTCAGGAAAATTATTTGGAAGTAACATTAGATGATCTATCCAGACAGTTTTATCTTTCCAAACCATATTTATCCAAATACATCAAAGAAAAATCAGGAATGACCTTTGGAGATCATGTGAAGAAAATTCGGATGAAAAAGGCAAAAGCAATGTTAAAAACCAGTAATATGACGGTGGATAATGTGGCATCTTCCGTGGGTTATCAAAATGTAGAGCATTTTAATCGTCTGTTTAAAAAAGAGTATCAACTAACACCTATACAATTTCGAAATAAAAAATGATTAAAAAATGGTAACTGCCATTAAAAAGGCAGTTACCATTTTTTTAGATTGCTCTTGTGTATTCTTTTAACCAGGTGGTTTCTTCTTCGTTTAAGTAAGGAGAAATCTTTTCAAATACTTGTTGGTGATAGTGATTTAAGTATGCTTTTTCTGTTTTTGTCATTTCCTCAGGGTCAATGCCATCTAGGTCAATCGGAACAAATGTAACCGGTTCAAAATACATAAATTGTCCAAATTCATTTTGATTTCCTTTTCTGACGATCATTTCATTTTCAGTACGAATACCGTGTTGGCCATCCAGATAGATACCCGGTTCATCGGTAAGAACCATTCCTTCCTCTAAAATATGGGTTTCATTTTTGGACGGAACCACATACCATCTAAATCCGGTAGGTGCTTCATGAATGTTCAACATGTAGCCTACGCCATGTCCAGTACCACACTTATAATCAATACCAAGATCCCAAATAGGACCTCTGGCAAGGATATCTAAGTTGTATCCGTAACAGCCATAGAGAAAGGTTGCTCTGGAAAGATTCATCATGGCACGGGCAACAGCGGTAAAATGCAGTTTCAATTCATCGCTAATAGGTCCTAATACAAATGTTCTAGTAATATCAGTAGAACCCTCATAGTAATTACCACCGGTGTCATTTAAGAAGAAATGTTCCGGTTTTAACTCTACATCGGTCTCTTCGGTAGGTGCATAATGCATCATGGCAGCATGCTCTTTGTAAGCGCAGATGGGTTCAAAACTTTGCCATAGGTAGCCATCTTGTTCTTGACGGAAAGAGTCTAATTTTTTGGCAGCGCTTAATTCGGTTATTCTTTCTTTGCCAACATTGGTTTTCATCCAGTGCATAAATTTTGTAACAGCAACTCCGTCTTTAATATGAGCTTTACGGATATTGTCAAGCTCTACCGGATTCTTCATGGCTTTAAATAAAATGGTAGGATTGGCATGGATCACTTTTGCTGCATTGGTAGGAATATTGTTATATAATGCATAGTTTAATTTCATGGGATCGATCATGACTGCTTCAGTAGGAGAGAAGTCCTTCACGGCATTATAAACGTCATTGTATGGGAGCACCTGAATATTATTTTTGGAAAGCTCTGCCTTAGCATCTTGGCTTAATTTGGTGGCATCGATAAACAACTTCATATCATGCAAGGTTACGATGGCATAAGCAAGAATCAGAGGAGAGTAAGCAACGTCATTTCCACGCATGTTAATGAGCCAAGCAACATCATCTAAGGATGCAATGATATGTGTAGTGGCATGTTGCTCTTTCATCACTTCCCGCACACGATTTAATTTCGAAGAGGTACTTTCTCCGGAATATTTTTCGTCTAATAGAAAGACCGGTTCATTGGCCAAGTCAGGGCGATCAGACCATACTTCGCCCACTAAATCATAAGCATAATCGAAAGTGATTTGCTTAGAAGAAAGAGCGGCTTCATATGCCTGTCCTTCTTCCATGGAAACTACACGACCATCAAATCCAAGGGAGCCTTTGGCAGGCATCTTTTCAGCTAAAAATTCTTCGATGGTAGGATATCCGGGTTCACTAATCTTCATTAGTTTGACACCACTGCCGGCAAGCTGCGTCTCTGCCTGTAGAAAATAACGTCCATCGGTCCAAAGATATGCATCCTCTTTGGTAAAAACAGCAGTTCCGGCAGAGCCTGTAAATCCGGTGATATACTCCCTAGATTTAAAATATTCCCCAACATATTCGCTCTGATGGTTGTCGGCGGACGGAACAATATAAGCGTCCATGTTCTTTTCACTCATAAGAGAGCGAAGTTTTGTAATTCTTTCGGTTACTTGCATTTGAAAAACCCTCCTTAAAATAGTATGTATCTTATTATGATTTCATTTTACTACAAATTAGACTAAAGTACAAACACTATTCTTCCAAGACAATAAAAAGGCTTTCTATGACGTAAATCATAGAAAGCCTTTTATGTTGTGTAAGTAATTACTTAAATACTATTTTTTTTCTGCAACATCATCTTGTACTAATTTGTTCAACGGTTTATTCAATAAGAACATAACAACCGCACAAATAACGGAAAGAGCAAAGAAAGTAACGAAGATTGGCATAATTCCTAGTTTTTGTACAAAACCTTGAACTTGACCATTGATCTGTGCTGCAAGGAATGTAGCAAATGTCCATACACCCATTAACAGTGATAAGTATTTCTTTGGTGCGTATTTACTTACAAAAGAGTTCCCAAGTGGTGAGAAGCAAATTTCACCAAAGGTCAGGAATAATCCGAATAAGAGTAACCATACAACACTAGCTTTTGAAGAAGCAGGAGCACCCACACCTCTGGAAACTTCCATAAGGATTAACAGAAGGTAAGAAGCGCCTAAAAATACAAATGACAGAGCAACTTTTTGGAACATCGTGAAGTCACCTTTTGGTCTCTTAGCAAGTTTGCTCCATAATTTAGCAGCAGCTAAACTTAAGAAGATACATAACAGACCGTTCCATGATGTTGTAACAAGTGGAGGTGAAAGTTTAAATCCACCAAGGTTCATGTTAACGAACTTATCCATGTAAATGGTTAAAGCTAAATCTTGTTGATAATATGCCAACCAGAAAATAACAGAAATAAAGGATACTAATACAATAGCGAGAACACCTTTTTTCTCTTTTAAGGACAGAGGAGCAGAAGATTTTTCTTTTTTCTCCTTGTGAACTTCTCCAGTGACATTTCCTTGCGTATCTGTAAGGAATTTGAAAGGTTTGATACCTTGACCTTGTAATTTACCATAGCATAAGGTGAATACGATTCCACCGATTAAAACTAAAATACCACAGATTAAAAAAACAGGTCTAAATCCTAATTCTTTTCCATGAGCTAACTGATTGATGTAAAGTACACCACAGATAGAGGAACCGAAGAAAGAACCAATGTTAACGAACGCATACTGAATAGAGAAAGCAGAGTCCAGTTGCTTTTGGTCGTCAAACAGACGTCCGATGATTGCAGCCAAGTTCCCTTTGAATAAACCAGTACCGATGGATACTACAATGATCATCATATTAACCATAGCTACACTATGTGCCTGCCATCCAAATAAGTAACCAATAGCCATTAAAACACTACCAATAGATACTGCATATCTAGCACCTAACCAATGGTCTGAAATATAACCACCAATAACGGGAGCGATATACGTAAAAGCAGTTAAGTTAGTTGCAATCACTGCAGCTTGTGCAGCGTCGATACCAAGTCCGCCTTCTGCTACTGATTTTAGCAAAAATAGAACCAATAACGGTTTGCTGCCGTAAAAAGCAAATCTTTCAAATGTGTAGGTAATACAACAGATATAAAATCCAATTGGATAACCTTTTTGTTTTGTTGCTACTTCACCCATAATTTTAAAACCCTCCAATAAATATTTTTTTGAATTTCTCTCGAGTAGCTTTTAACCTTATTTAACCTCCGGTTAAGAAGAGGAGTGACAGCCAAATTGTCTCATTACCGGTTACATAGGTAACAGTGGCAAAGTACAGTTAACAATCTCACCGACTTCCCCAAGTGAAACGGTTCTTATACTATTTCCATAAGATATACACAACATCTATCTTATTTCAATGAAGAACATGTGAGAAGGAGCTGTTTCATAGTTAATCGCAAGTGTAGCAGAAGCATAAAGAACTGTGAAATGATTTCTAAGTAGTACTCTTAGGGATAAGTTGTTTAAGTGTAACCAAAACCAAGAGTGATGACCATCCACGATGATTATTCTGTATGTAAGGGAGAGCAGTATCGGCTGCATATATGCTCTCATTGTACTGATACACCTATTTGAAAAACCTCCTTTTCAAATAAATTTGTTTAATCCCCTGAGGACTATTCTAGCACAGGTGAACAATAGTTACAATAAATTTTTTGTACTTCGTTCTATAAGCAAAATTAGTGTAGAATTTTGATACAAAAATCAATAAATTATATGAAAAAAGGACGAAAAATAAAGAAAATACTGAGAAAAACAAAATGATTTTATCGAGGAAACAGAGCAATCTGATAGAGTGATAAAGGAAAACGTGAAATAATTAACATATTTATGAAAAACAGTTGTATTTTCCCTCGAAAAACAGTATACTATAATTGGCAAAAAATTGGTTTAACTTTTTTAAAATACACCCCACGGCATCTTATAAAATACCGGTGGGAATAGAAAATGGAGGGCTATATTTATGAGCAACACAACAGCAGAAACCCAAGCAAGTCTAAGAATTGCCACTTTACTTGATATGGGAAGCTTTGTTGAAATCGGTGGTGCAGTGACTGCGCGAACAACAGATTTCAACATGCAGACAAAAGAAACTCCAGCAGACGGCGTCATAACCGGATACGGAGTCATTGATGGCAATCTTGTCTATGTGTACAGCCAAGACGCAACCGTTTTAAATGGTGCAATTGGGGAAATGCATGCCAAGAAAATAGCAACAATTTATGATATGGCAATGAAGATGGGGGCTCCCGTCATCGGATTGGTGGATTGTGCGGGAATGAGACTTCAAGAAGCAACAGATGCCCTTCATGGATTTGGAAGTCTTTATCTGAAACAAACCATGGCCTCCGGCGTGATTCCACAAATTACAGCAATTTTCGGTAACTGTGGGGGCGGATTATCTGTGGCTTCGGCTTTGACGGATTTCACATTTATGGAATCGTCTAAAGCGAAATTATTTCTTAATTCACCCAATGCACTTCCGGATAATGATAGTTCAAAATGCGATACGTCCTCTGCTTGCTTCCAAAGTGAAGAATCCGGATTGGTGGATGGAATTGGTACAGAAGACGAAATCCTTGCGGAAATACGTTCCTTAATATGCATGATTCCTTCTAATAATGAGGATGATGCCTCTTATGATGAATGCTTGGATGATTTAAACCGTATTTGCGAAAATATTGAAAATGCCACCGAAGATACTGCGATTGCTCTTTCTATTATTTCAGATAATCATGTATTTTTTGAAACAAAAAAGGCATATGCCAAAGATATGGTTACGGGATTTATTCGCTTAAATGGAATGACAGTAGGTGCAGTTGCGAATCGTTCGAAAGTATATGGACCGGAGTCGGAAGTGTTGGAAGAATTTGATGGTTCACTTTCAACAAAAGGATGTAAAAAAACGGTGGATTTTGTGAATTTCTGTGATGCATTTAATATACCAGTAATAACACTTACCAATGTTACTGGATTCAAAGCAGGAAAGCATGAAGAAAGAACACTGGCGAGAGAAACTGCAAAGTTGATTTATGCATTTGCTAATGCGACCATTCCTAAGGTCAATGTAGTTATTGGAAAAGCTTATGGAAGCGCTTATGTGGCAATGAACAGCAAGTCTATTGGAGCAGATATGGTCTATGCATGGCCGTCGGCAGAAATCGGTATGATGGATGCGGACCTGGCTGTGAAGATTATGTATGCAGATGAAAAAGCAGAGGTCTTAAAAGAAAAAGCAACTGCATATAAAGAATTGCAGTCAAGTCCCCTTTCAGCAGCAAGAAGAGGATATGTAGATACCATTATCCGTCCAGAAGATACAAGAAAATATCTAATTGGCGCATTGGAAATGTTATTTACCAAGAGGGAAGAACGTCCTGTAAAAAAACACGGAACAGTTTAGTGAGGTGAGGCAAATTGAAGAAAAAAATGAGCTTACTGGTATGCGTGCTTGCCTTTGTATTCAGTCTTGTCGGTTGCGGAAATGCAAAAACAAGCTTAGAATATGATCAAGCCACACTGGAAAAGGCGGCGGATACGGTTGTTAACAGTTTTGCACAAATGGGCGATGCCGATTTTAAGCAGTTTACAGAAGGTCCGGACCTGCAAGTGGATTTAACATTGATGCAATCAGGACTTCCAGTACAACGAGCAGTATTTGTATCTATGATTGAAGCATGGAAAGCCGGAACAAAAGAGTGTGGTACGTATGCAGAACATGGTGATTATACGATAGCAGTTTCCGGGAAAGAAATTACAATGACAACAAATGCAAAATTTGATAAGCGTGATGCAGAAATTAAATTTGTATTTGATGAAAAATCAAATATAAAAAACATGACTGTCAGCGGAGAATACACAAAAGGAGAAATCCTTAAAAAAGCAGGATTGAACACACTGCTGGGAATGGGAACGGTGTTTAGTGTACTGATTTTCATTGCATTTATTATTTCTCTATTTAAATATATTCCGAATATTCAAGAAAAATTTTCAAAAAAATCGAAAGAAGTCATTGCGGTAACTGCAATTTCTGAACCTCCAATGGATTCGGAAGATATGACAGAAGATGGCGAACTGGTGGCGGTGATTACAGCAGCCATTGCGGCAAGCACTACGATGCCGACAGATGGATTTGTGGTACGTAAAATCAAACGTAAAACGTCAAATAAGTGGAATTGATAAAATGAAAATCAGGAGGAAAGAAAAATGAAAAATTATACAATTACAGTGAATGGAAAAGCATACGATGTAACAGTGGAAGAAACGGGCACAAGTGCAACACCTACAGTAACATCTGCGGCACCAGTAACGGCACCAGTAGCTGCGGCACCAGTAAAATCGGCAGTGGCAGTTGGTAGTGGCAGTATCAAAATGGAAGCGGGAGCAGCTGGCAAGGTATTCAAAGTAGAAACAAGTGTAGGACAGCATGTAGCAAAAGGAGATACCGTTGTCATCATTGAAGCAATGAAGATGGAAATTCCGGTTGTTGCGCCACAAGATGGTACAATTGCTAGTATTGATATTGCCGTGGGCGATGCGATTGAGGCAGGAACAGTATTGGCTACGTTAAATTAGACTAGTAATTCACAGGAGGTTATAAAATGGAATATATATCAACTACATTAGGAAACCTCGTGCATCAGACAGCTTTTTTTAATCTGACGATTGGAAACTATGTCATGATTGCTGTCGCATGTCTCTTCCTATACCTGGCTATCAGAAGAGGGTTTGAGCCACTATTGTTAGTCCCTATTGCATTTGGAATGCTTTTGGTTAACATCTATCCGGATATTATGATTCGAATCGAAGATTCGGCAAATAATACGGGAGGGCTTTTACAGTACTTCTATTTATTAGATGAATGGGGAATTTTGCCACCACTTATTTTCATGGGTGTGGGGGCAATGACGGACTTTGGTCCACTGATTGCGAACCCCAAAAGTTTTCTTTTGGGTGCAGCGGCGCAATTTGGTATTTTTGCGGCATATCTAGGTGCGATGGCACTTGGCTTTAGTGATAAAGCAGCAGCAGCTATTTCTATTATAGGTGGCGCAGATGGTCCTACTTCTATTTTCCTGGCAGGAAAATTACAACAAACTGCAATTTTAGGTCCGATTGCAGTAGCGGCATATTCGTATATGTCCTTGGTCCCAATTATTCAGCCACCGATTATGAAGTTACTGACCACAGAAAAAGAACGTAAAATTAAAATGGAACAGCTTCGACCGGTATCTCGATTAGAACGTGTGCTATTTCCCATTATTGTTACCATTGTAGTAAGTTTGATACTTCCTACAACAGCTCCGTTGATTGGTATGTTAATGCTTGGAAATTTATTTAAAGAGTCCGGAGTGGTAAGACAACTTACGGAAACAGCAGCCAATGCATTGATGTACATTGTTGTAATTTTACTGGGAACTTCAGTAGGCGCAACGACCAGTGCAGAAGCATTTTTGAATGCAACTACCATTAAAATTGTAGCACTGGGTTTGGTTGCCTTTGCATTTGGCACAGCGGCCGGTGTCTTGTTTGGTAAACTGATGTGTCTGGCAACCCACGGAAAAGTAAATCCATTGATTGGTTCCGCTGGTGTATCGGCAGTTCCTATGTCGGCACGTGTTTCACAAAAAGTCGGCGCAGAAGCAGACCCTACAAATTTCTTACTGATGCATGCAATGGGACCCAATGTAGCCGGAGTTATTGGTACTGCAGTAGCAGCCGGAACATTTATGGCAATATTCGGGGTGAAATAAATCTAACACAGATAGTGAAGGAGAAGAGTTATGGCAGAAATAGAAAAAAAACCAATTAAAATTACAGAAACCATTCTGCGAGATGCACATCAATCTTTGATTGCAACCAGAATGACTACAAATCAAATGCTTCCCATTGTGGAAAAAATGGACAAGGTGGGATATCATTCGGTAGAGTGCTGGGGAGGTGCAACCTTTGATGCCTCTTTACGATTCCTCAAAGAAGATCCATGGGATCGCCTGCGTAAATTCCGTGACGGCTTTAA
Organism: Lachnospiraceae bacterium; assembly: GCA_036666555.1. GTDB lineage: Bacteria > Bacillota > Clostridia > Lachnospirales > Lachnospiraceae > UMGS1251. The sequence goes on from JAVWVS010000008.1 coordinate 74,756, forward strand.
GAACACGAAACTGCAGATGCTTTTCCGCGGTCAGAACATCTTGGGTTATCGTCCTTATGGAGATGATGTGGTGGAATATTTTGTGCAGAAATCTGCGGCAAATGGAATTGATATTATCCGTATATTTGACTGTTTAAATGATTTAAGAAACCTACAGACGGCGGTTACATCTGCTAACAAAGAAAAAGTAGAAGCACAAGTGGCACTTTCCTATACACTGGGAGATGCATATACCCTGGATTATTGGGTGAATATAGCGAAACAAGTGGAAGAAATGGGAGCAGATTCTTTGTGCATCAAAGATATGGCAGGACTTTTGGTTCCTTATGAAGCAACCAGATTAGTATCTGCATTGAAATCAGCAGTGAAGATTCCGATTCAGCTCCATACTCATTATACGTCGGGAGTGGCATCTATGACCTATTTAAAGGCAGTAGAAGCAGGCGTAGATGTAATTGACACTGCGATGTCTCCGTTTGCCATGGGAACGTCTCAGCCGGCTACAGAGGTGATGGTGGAAACATTTAAGGGAACACCCTATGATACCGGATTCGACCAAAAATTATTGGCAGAAATTGCAGATTATTTCAGACCGATTCGAGATGAAGCCTTAGATAGTGGATTGTTGAATCCCAAAAATTTAGGAGTGAATATTAAAACTTTGTTATATCAGGTTCCGGGTGGAATGTTATCTAATCTGACTTCCCAGTTAAAGGAACAAAATGCAGAAGACAAATATTATGAAGTGCTGGAAGAAGTACCACGTGTTCGTAAAGATTTAGGAGAACCACCACTGGTAACTCCTTCTTCACAAATCGTAGGAACTCAGGCAGTATTTAATGTATTAATGGGTGAGCGGTACAAAATGGCAACGAAAGAAACCAAGGATGTATTAAGTGGAAAATATGGTAAAACAGTAAAACCATTTAATCCGGATGTTGTTAAAAAATGTATCGGTGATGTAGAACCAATTACTTGCCGTCCCGCTGATTTGATTCCAGATGAATTAGAGACACTGGAAGGTGAAATGAAACAATGGAAACAGCAAGATGAAGATGTATTGACCTATGCCTTGTTTCCACAGGTTGCTTTGGACTTCTTCAAATATCGCGAGGCACAACAGACAAAAGTTGATCAAAAAGTAGCAGATACTGAGAACGGATCCTATCCGGTCTAACATAAAAAGGGAAGAATCCAGACAGATTCTTCCCTTTGCGTTATTTTCTGGAGAATTATTTGAATTTGACAGCATCCTCGTGTATAATGAATAAGTATGAATAAAAAGCATGCATATGCAGGAGGACACACGTCGGTGGACAATGAAAATACAAATGAATTATTAAACAGAATCAAGGTACATTATCATAAATTAAGTAAGGGACAAAAACTGCTGGCAAATTACATTGTGGGCAATTATGACAAAGCTGTTTTTTTGACAGCGGCAAAACTTGGGAATGTTGTGGGTGTGAGTGAATCTACAGTAGTGCGGTTCGCTATGCAATTAGGATACAAAGGCTATCCTGGATTTCAAAGAGCATTGGAAGAATTAGTTCGTAATCGTCTAAATTCCATTCAAAGAATGGAAGTAACCTATGGTCGAATCAGTCAGTCGGAGATTCTTACGTCAGTTCTGCAATCCGATATTGAAAAAATCAAATTAACGTTGGCGGGTATTGATCAGACTGCATTTGAAGCGGCTGTGGATACTATCTTAAAGGCACGGCGGATTTATGTAGTGGGCATCAGAAGCTGCGCTCCCCTTGCAGAATTTCTAAGCTTTTATTTGAACCTTATTTTTGACAATGTTGTATCGGTGCATACCAATAGTTCCAGTGAAATATTCGAACAGTTGATTCGTATTGGCAGTGAAGACGTCATTATTGGAATCAGTTTTCCAAGATATTCCATGCGGACATTAAAAGCACTTGAATTTGCAAGCAACCAAAATGCAAAAGTGATTACATTGACCGATAGTTTGCATTCTCCCATGACGCTTTATTCTTCTTGCAATCTCATTGCTCGCAGTGACATGGCATCTATTGTAGACTCATTAACAGCACCTTTAAGCGTTATTAATGCACTGATCGTAGCACTTTGCATGAAAAATCAAAAAGAGGTTGTGTCCACCCTTGAAACGTTGGAAAAGATATGGGATGAATACCAAGTATACAGTGGAGACGAGTTGAATCATGTGAATGATTCCGTATCGGTGTTCTTCGAGGAAGAAGAGGAAACAAAATGAAAAAAGTGCTGATTATAGGCGGTGGAGCGGCAGGGATGCTGGCATCTATTTTTGCAGCAAAAAATGGGCACGAAGTACATGTGTATGAGAAAAATGGAAAATTAGGTAAGAAGCTATTTATTACAGGAAAAGGCAGATGCAATATTACTAACGCAGCGGATATGGACGAGGTCTTTTCTTCCGTAGTAACCAATCCTAAATTTTTATACAGTAGTTTATATGGCTTTACCAATCAAAATGTCATTGATTTTTTTGAATCCATTGGCGTGACGACCAAGGTAGAAAGAGGAGAACGGGTATTTCCGGCGTCAGACCGTTCCGGGGATGTGATCCAGGCATTGACGAAAGAAATGAAACGGGAAGGTGTGAATATTCACCTATCTGCACCTATAAAGAGAATTTTAACAGAGCAAGGTCAGTTCTCCGGAATTGAAACCGAAGATGGAAAAAAAGTGGGCGGGGATGCCTGCATCATTACTACCGGAGGCGCTTCTTATCAAACCACCGGTTCCACCGGAGATGGATATCGCTTTGCAAAAGAACTGGGACATCAAGTGACCGAAATCTATCCATCGTTAGTACCATTGGAGATTAAAGAGGAGTTTGTAAAAAGATTACAAGGACTTTCTCTTCGCAATGTTAGGGTTTCTGTTTGGGATGGGAAAAAGACTCTGTACCAAGAATTTGGTGAGATGCTGTTTACACATTATGGGGTCAGTGGACCGTTGATTTTAAGTGCAAGCAGCTTTATTGGAAGCAGATTAAAGAAAAAAGAACTCCGTCTTTCCGTTGATTTGAAACCGGCACTTAGCTTGGAACAACTGGATGCCAGAGTGCTAAGAGATTTTGATGAAAATATCAACAAATGCTTTAAAAATGCAGTGTCCAAGCTGTTTCCGGCAAAACTAATTCCTGTTATGCTAGAGTTGAGCGGGATTTCGCCAGAAAAAAAAGTAAATGAAATTTCCAAGGAAGAGAGACAGAAATTTGTTGCATTCATAAAAGGATTTTCCATGACTATCATTGGACTGCGCGACTACAATGAAGCAATTATCACTAAGGGTGGCGTGAATATCAAAGAAGTGAACCCGTCTACGATGGAGTCCAAGCTTGTAAAAGGAATCTATTTTGCCGGAGAGGTACTGGATTTAGACGCACTAACCGGCGGATTCAATCTACAGATTGCATGGTCTACTGCCTATGCAGCAGCCCTTGGAATAGAAGGAAAGTAGGAACAACAATGGGATATAATATAGCAATTGATGGCCCGGCAGGCGCAGGTAAAAGCACCATTGCGAAGAGGGTCGCAAAAAAACTAGGGTATATTTACGTAGACACCGGAGCGATGTATCGGGCTATGGCAATTCATTTTTTAAACCAAGGACTAAAACCCGAAGAAACAGAGCAAATCGTTGCAGCGTGTGAGACTGCCAATGTGACTATTTCTTATGAAAATGGCCTGCAGCAAGTATATTTAAACCAAGAAAATATAACAGCAAAGTTGCGGGATGAGGCGGTGGGAAATATGGCATCGCTTAGTTCGGCAATTCCGCAAGTGAGAGAAAAACTTTTGGAATTGCAAAGAGGATTGGCCAAAAAAGAAAACGTTGTGATGGATGGAAGGGATATTGGAACACATGTACTTCCTTTTGCACAGGTGAAAATATACTTAACTGCCAGCATTGAAACCCGTGCACAAAGAAGATATTTGGAATTGCAGCAGAAAGAAGAAGCTTGTGATTATGATAAAATTGCCCGTGATATTCAAGAACGGGATCAACGGGATATGAATCGTGAGACTGCCCCATTAAAACAAGCGGAGGATGCAATCTATATTGATTCTTCCCATATGACACTAAAAGAAGTGACGGATGCAATTTTAAAAGTGTGTAAAATGGGCTGTAAATCGTAACAAAGAGATACAAAGTAAATGAGGAAAAAAGATGGATATCAAACTTGCAAAAACAGCGGGATTTTGTTTTGGAGTAAAACGCGCAGTAGAAACGGTATATGAACAATTAAAAGAAAATAAGGAACAACAAATATATACCTATGGACCGATTATTCATAACGAAGAAGTAATCAAAGATATGAAAAAAAAAGGAATCAAGGTGCTTTACACAGAAGAAGAGCTAAATGCCGTGAAAGAAGGAATTGTGATTATTCGTTCCCATGGAGTTTCTAAGGGTGTTTATGAGAAAATTAAAAAAAAGCCAATTGTTTGTATGGATGCAACCTGTCCTTTTGTGAAAAAAATCCACGAAATCGTGCAAAAAGAAAGTGAAGCGGGAAAGTATATTATCATTATTGGTGATGGCTCCCATCCAGAGGTAAAAGGAATCAAAGGGTGGGCAGGAGAGGATTCAGAGGTGATTCAAACAGCCGAAGAAGCAACTAAATTCCAAAATCTTTCCAAAAAAAAGATTTGCATTGTGGCACAGACGACATTTAATTACAATAAATTTGAAGATTTAGTTGAAATTATTTCGGAAAAGGGTTATGATGTAAGTGTTTTAAATACGATATGCAGTGCTACGAAGGAACGTCAGACAGAGGCGCGGTGCATTGCAGAAGAGGCAGAGGCTATGATTGTCATTGGTGACAAGCACAGTTCTAATACTCAAAAGCTATTTGAAATATGTAAAAAAGCATGTAACAATACGTACTATATACAGACACTTGACGATTTGGATATGAATCAATTAAGGTCCGTGGAAACAGTAGGTATTACAGCAGGGGCATCCACGCCCAATAATATAATTGAGGAGGTTCAAAGCAATGTCAGAATTAACTTTCGAACAAATGTTAGAGGAGTCATTTAAGACGATCCACAACGGAGAGGTTGTAGACGGAACAATTATCGATGTAAAACCCGATGAGATTATTTTAAACATCGGTTACAAAGCCGATGGAATTATTACCAGAAGCGAATATACAAATGAAACTAATGTAGATTTGACCACGCTTGTTTCTGTTGGTGACGCTATGACGGCAAAAGTTTTAAAAGTGAATGATGGAGAAGGACAGGTACTTTTAACTTATAAGAGACTGGCCGCAGAAAAAGGAAACGAAAAATTAAAAGAAGCATTTGAGAACAAAGAAGTATTGAAAGCAACGGTTACACAGATTTTAGGTGGTGGATTAAGCGTTGTAGTAGACGAAGCAAGAGTCTTTATTCCTGCAAGTCTGGTATCAGATACTTACGAAAAAGATTTGGGCAAGTATCAAGGACAAGAAATTGAATTTGTAATTAGTGAGTTTAATCCAAGAAGAAATCGTGTGATTGGTGATAGAAGACAATTACTGGTTGCAGAAAGAGCCGTGAAACAAAAAGAATTGTTTGCGAAGCTGTGCGTTGGAGATAAGGTAGAAGGAATTGTTAAAAATGTAACTGACTTTGGTGCATTTATTGATTTAGGCGGAGTAGATGGATTACTTCATATTTCTGAGATGTCATGGGGCAGAGTGGAAAATCCTAAAAAAGTATTCCAAGTTGGAGACAAAGTAGAAGTTTTGGTAAAAGATATTAACGATACCAAAGTAGCGTTGAGTTTAAAATTCCCAGAGACGAATCCATGGGCGAATGCTACTGACGAATATGCAGTTGGAACGATTATTGATGGAAGAGTAGCCAGAATGACAGATTTCGGTGCATTCGTAGAACTGGCACCTGGAGTGGATGCATTACTTCATGTATCACAGATTTCAAAGGCGCATGTAGAAAAACCTTCTGATGTATTAAGCGTTGGTCAGGAGATTACAGCCAGA
>JAVWVS010000009.1:0-74453 GCA_036666555.1 Lachnospiraceae bacterium
GGAATCAAGCAACTGGAAGCTATGGGCCCCCATGGTGAGATTATTATGGATTATTCGGTGTATGATGCCAAAGAAGCCGGATTTGATAAGGTGGTATTTGTCATTCGAAAAGATTTAGAAGCGGATTTTAAAGAAGTGATCGGGAATCGCATGGAAAAGGTAATTGAGGTTGCCTATGCGTATCAGGAACTTTCGGACCTTCCGGAAAAATACCGTGGACAATTTGGGGGACGAACGAAACCGTGGGGCACCGGACAAGCTATATTGTGTTGCAAAGAACTTGTAAAAGAGCCATTTCTTGTCATCAATGCGGACGATTATTATGGAAAAGAAGCCTTTCAGGAGGCTTACCAGCATCTGATGGAGCAGAAACAAAGTGGAGATAAACTGCAGATCAGCATGGTAGGTTTCGTGTTGGGGAATACCTTAAGTGATAACGGTTCCGTAACCCGAGGCGTGTGTCAAGTGGATGAGCAGCATATGCTGACGGAGATCGTAGAAACACACAACATTGTAAAGACTGAGACTGGAGCAGCGGTAGATTGTGAGGGAACGCTTATCCCCCTGGCAGGAACATCTGTGGTTTCTATGAATATGTGGGGACTGACACCGGATATTTTCCCCATACTGGAAAAAGGATTCGAAGATTTTTTGAAAAAACTAGATAAGGAAACACTAAAAGGGGAGTACCTGCTTCCTACGATTATCGGAGATTTGTTAAAAGAAAAAGTAGTGGAAGTGATAGTACTTCATTCTATGGACAAGTGGTTTGGTGTTACTTACAAAGAAGATAAAAAGACGGTAGCAAGTGCGATTTTGCAACTCATTGCAGATCAGGTCTATCCCGAAAAATTATTTCTTTAATCATCGCTGTTTTATAAAGCTTAAATTTGAAGACGGGAAAGGGTTTTTATGAACATGACGAAAAAAGAGGGAGTCAATGAAAAACTGAATCTGGATGCCATGACCGGATTGCTAAATCAATCTGCAATTTATGAAGAAGTGGATCAGCAGCTGCATAAACCACGAAGTCGTGGAGGTATTATCGTTCTAGATGTAGATGATTTCAAGAAAATCAATGATAATTATGGGTATTGGTATGGAGATTATATGCTAAAACTCATCGGAGACCGGTTGTGCAAAGAAACAAGAAAGCAAGATCGAATCGGAAGAACAGGTGACAATAAATTCATGATTTTGTGTCCGGGCTGTGGAAAAGACAAAGTAGTCGCCTTGGCAGATAAAATATTGGCAAACTGTGGTGGATTCTCCAAAGAACATAATTTCAAAACCCCGGTTACGGTTAGTATGGGAATTGCCATGTACCCGTATACCGGAAGAGATACGGATATGGTTGTGAAGAAGGCAGAAGCGGCCCTTTATTATGTGAAGCGTTCGGGCAAAAATGCATTTTCCTTGTTTCGTGATATCTTAGGCAAAAGTTCCGTTGGAGAAGTAGCTAAGGAGTCTATTTTTCCGGAATATGGAAGAGAACTTTCTTTTCAGGAAAATATTCAAACATCCATTGTATGGCGATTGCAGGATGAAGAAAATCTGGGCGAGAATATTCAGGCGATTTTAGAAAGAACTGCACTTTTTCTAGATGCAGAGTCGGCCAGCGTTCTGGAAGTGGATGTGCTTGGGAATTGCTTGTATTGTGCTTATGAATGGAGCCGGAATAGGGAATTGGCTTCGAATCTCAATCAATACTTGCTATACAGCAAAAGCGTGACCAACCAGTTTATTAATTATTATGAGATTGATCATCCCATGGTAGTATGCGAAAATGTAGAAAAAGAAGATATGGAAGATATTTATATCTATTCTTTAAAAAAGAACCATGTTGCGTCAGCAGTTCATATGGGGGTGTTCGTAGATGGTGTTTTGGCATATATTTTCCGATTCGAAAACTATCATAAACCAAGAAAATGGACGGAAGGGCAAATTTCATTTATCAAAGATGTATCTGAAAAAGTGGGAATGGTCCTTCATAAACATCAAGATAAATCTAGAATGGATTATTTTATGGACCGGTTTGTGAACTACGATGCGCTTACGAAACTTCCTACTTATGCAAAATTCAGAAGAGATGCACAGCGACTGTTTAATGAGAATCCGGATGAGGAATATGTGATTATCTATACGGATTTTAAAAACTTTAAATATATCAATGATGCATTTGGATTTGCAGTAGGAGATGAGGTTCTTTGCGAATTTGCGGATTTTATGCGTACAGATAATAGTAAGATATTGCTGTGTCGAATTGCAGGGGATAGTTTTGCAGCACTGGGGTTGTCTGACAGTCAGCAGCGTCTGATGAACGTGGTCAAAGATTGCAATCGATCATTAGAAGCAAAATTAAAACAGAAGTACTATGGAATGAATGTGGTGCTGGTAAGTGGGGTTTGTTTCTTTACAAAAGAAGAGGGCTTTGACGATGCCATTGACCATGCCAATTATGCCAGAAGAGAAGCCAAGAAAGATCCGAAAGGTGGAACCATTCTTTTTGACGCCAAGATGAAAAAGGAGTTGCAACGTCAATCTACCATGCTAAATGCATTGGATCACGCTTTTGAGGTGGGGGAATTTCAAGTATATTATCAACCGAAAATTTGTTTGCAGACAGATAAAATCGTGGGCGGAGAGGCTCTGATTCGATGGCATAAAGCAGATGGAAGTATTATTTATCCCGATGAATTCATTCCTTTTTGTGAATCCAATGGAGTCATTACGCGAATCGACTATTTTGTATTAGAACAAACCTGTAAGATGCTTCGTCAGTGGCTGGATAAAGAAGAAAACGTAGTTCCGTTATCCATTAATTTATCTAGACATGATTGTCTGCAACCCGGGTTCTTTAAAGATGTTTTAGAGGTAGTGAATCGCTATCAGATTCCTCATGAATTATTGGAATTTGAAGTAACCGAATCCGTATTTTTGGAAGATGTCACAGCATTGGGCGAATTTTTACAATTTCTCTTAGATGCGGGGTTTGAAGTGTCCATCGATGATTTCGGTTCCGGGTATTCTTCCTTAAATGTACTTCCGGATATTCCGGCACATATTATTAAATTTGATAAAGTCTTTTTAAAAAATGAAAATGGGGTCAAGGAAAGAATCTTGCTGCAACAATTAATTAAGACGGTGCAGATGTTAGGATTTCGAACGTTGTGCGAAGGAATTGAAAAGCAGGAACAGGCAGATTTTTGTAAAGGGATTGGTTGTGAACTATACCAGGGGTATTTGTTTTCTAAACCGATTCAGCGCATAGACTTTGAGAAAATGATTCAAAAATGATTTGGAAATGAAGGCGATTTCGTGAAACAATTATATACCAGATGGGGAAAAGCATTGGAGCAGGAGCGGGTTTTGCAGGAGTATCCGCGACCACTTATGGAGCGGTCGGATTACGATAATCTAAACGGTCTCTGGGAATATGCCTTTTCAGAAGAAAAAAAGAAACCGGAGAAATATGACGGTGAGATTTTAGTACCGTTTTCACCGGAAAGTGTTCTATCCGGCGTAAAGCGACAATTAAAACCACAAGAATATCTCTGGTATCGTAAAATACTGAAGGCAGCAGATGACCGGGAAGGGAAGCGTCTGCTGCTTCATTTTGGTGCGGTAGACCAAGCTTGTAAGGTCTATGTGGAAGGAAAAGAAGTCTATCGGCATGTGGGTGGATATCTTCCGTTTTCCATAGATATTACGAAAGCGGTGAAGACCGGTGAGAATGAATTGGTGGTTCGGGTTCAGGATTATAGTGATACGTCCTATCATGCCAGGGGAAAGCAAAAATTAAAACGGGGCGGCATGTTTTATACAGCACAAAGTGGAATATGGCAGACGGTATGGATGGAAACGGTTCCCCAAGACTATATTCATGAACTGATTTGGACTCCGCTTTATGATAAGAAAGCCATTGCATTGCAAGTGGTCTCAAAGGATTCTCTGGCGGTACAAGTTCACATAGAAGGGGAAGAAATACCGGTACAGGGGATGTCAAATGAGGAATTTACCATTCCATTGACCCAATTTCATCCTTGGACACCGGACAGCCCTTATCTTTACCGCGTGTCCGTTACTATGGGAAAAGACCGGGTGAAAAGTTATTTTGCCATGCGGATTTTTTCGGTGGAACCAGATCAAAAGGGTATCCCACGCATTTGTTTGAATCATAAAGAATGTTTTCAAAAGGGGGTATTGGATCAGGGATATTGGCCGGACGGGCTTTACACACCACCTTCTGATGCGGCAATGATTTACGATATTTTACAGATGAAGCAGATGGGATTTAATATGCTACGCAAGCATATTAAGATTGAACCACAACGATGGTACTATCATTGCGACCGTTTGGGAATGATTGTATGGCAAGACATGGTCAATGGAGGGAGTACTTACCAACACTGGTATGTCACCTATTTAGCGACTGCTTTTTCTAGACTGGGAGTGCGGGTGAAGGATTGCTATACCAAAGTTCTGGGCAGGAGAGAAAAGGCTGGTCGTCTGGAATTTATATTGGAAATGGAAGAAACGGTACATCTTTTGTATTCTCATCCAAGCATTTGTACCTGGGTGATTTTCAATGAAGGTTGGGGACAGTTCCAAACAAAAGACATGACGGCTCTTTTGAAAAAGCTGGATGCCACAAGGCTGATAGATCAGGCTAGCGGATGGTTCGACCAAGGTGGAGGGGATGTGAAGAGCATTCATAATTATTTCTTTTCCCTTCGAATAAAGGCAGAAGAAAAAAGAGCCTTGGTACTATCGGAATTTGGTGGGTATTCCATGCGGGTAAGAGGACATTCTGCAAGCAGAAATGTTTACGGATATGGGGTATTTCACAGCAAAAAAAGATTGGGTCTGGCATACCATAAGATGATGGAGCAAGTCATTGGTCCCAAAATCCCACAAGGATTATGCGCAACGGTCTATACACAATTATCCGACGTGGAAGATGAGGTCAATGGAATGCTCACTTATGACAGAGCAGTTAGGAAAATTTAGGAGGCAATAATTATTTATACACAATCGAAAACACAAGAGGACATTGCCATGAGCGTGTCCATTCACAATATGATTAGTAACACACTTTTATCGGTATTAAAATTAATAGTAGGATGGATTGCACATTCCCAGGCAATTTTTTCAGACGGGATTCATTCTGCGGCAGATGTATTTGAAACGGTCATTGTCATTATTGGTGTAAAATTATCTGCAAAGCCGGCAGATGAAGAACATCCTTACGGCCATGAACGATTTGAATGTGTGGCAGCACTTATTTTATCCACCATTCTTGGATTGACCGGTGCCGGCATTGGTATCGGTGGTATCGGGAAAATTATCGGGAAAGATTACAGTTCCTTGGCAGTTCCCGGAATTATAGCGGTATTTGTTGCCATATTTTCCATTCTTGTAAAAGAGGCTATGTATTGGTATACTAGAGTAAACGCAAAGCGAATTGGTTCTACGGCATTGATGGCAGATGCGTGGCACCATCGATTGGACGCACTTTGTTCCGCCGGAAGTCTCCTTGGTGTAGTAGGCGCCAGATTGGGTGCTCCTATTTGTGATCCACTACTCAGTGTGATTATCTGTATCTTTATTATTCGTGCAGCCATTGAGATTTTCAAAGATGCGGTAGGCAAGATGGTGGATAAATCTTGCGGCAAGGAAGTCGTAGAACAGATTCGAGAGACAGTAAGCAAACAGCAAGGGGTAATGGGCGTCGATAAAATCAGAACCAGATTGTTTGGAATGAAGATTTTTGTAGAAGTAGAGATTATGGCAGATGGGAACTTCACACTTTATGAAACCCATGAAATTGCCGAAGCAGTTCATCATGCAATTGAGCAGGAGATTCCGGGAGTAAAGCATTGCATGGTACATGTCAATCCTTATTACCGTAGAGAGGGGGTTGAAACCACATGGATCAAATGATGGATGCCAAAACACCTGTGAAACAACGGGAAGTATTAAATTTCGCACTGGAAGTGGGCAGAGTTCTTTTAAAAAATGGAGCAGAAATCTTTCGTGTAGAGGAAACCATTGGACATATCTGTAAGAAATTCGATATTTCTTCGGTGGATACGTTTATTATGAGCAATGGGATTTTTATTACCGCAGAATATGAAGGACAGGAAATGTTTGCAAAAGTGAAACATGTCCCCTTATCCAGTGTACATCTGGGAATCGTTACCGAAGTCAACGATTTATCCAGAGAAATCTCTGCAGGGAAAATTAGTCTTGCAGATGCCGTGGAAAAACTAAAAGTGATTGAACAGTTACCACCGAAAAAGGGAAGGACCCGTATCGTAGCCGCCGGTCTGGGCAGTGGGTGCTTTTGCTATTTACTCCAAGGGACTTTTTGGGAAAGTATGGTAGCTTTTGGAATTGGAATGATGCTGTATGTATTCATTTTATTTGCAGAAAAGCATAAATTGACCAAAATTATCGTAAATATTGTAGGAGGGGCGCTAATTACGGTTCTGGCAATTGGTTTCAGCCTCTATTTCCCATATCCGGTGGGATTGGATCAAGTGATTATTGGTTCGATTATGCCGTTGGTGCCCGGAGTGGCATTTACCAACGCCATTAGAGATATTGCCAACAGTGATTTTATTTCCGGAACAGTACGAATGATAGATGCTTTGTTAGTGTTTGTTTATATTGCGATTGGGGTTGGATTTATACTGGGATGTTACAGCAATTTGCTGGGAGGTATTTTAATATGATTGCCAATTTGATACTTCCATTTTTGGGTACGATTGCATTTTCCATTTTGTTCAATGTGGATCGACGATTTTATTTTTGCTGTGGACTTACCGGAGCAATGGGCTGGATCTGTTATTGCTTTGCGAATCAGTACGCCACACCGGCCATCTGTTCTTTTTTGGGAACGATTGTAGTGGTGTTTTTATCTAGAATCTTTGCAGTATGGAAAAAATGTCCCATTACTGTGTTTCTGATATCCGGAATCTTTCCATTGGTACCCGGAGCAGCAGTGTATTTCACGGCGTATAATCTGGTTACCAATCATTTAACATTGGCTGCGGAAAAGGGGATTGGAGCCATGAAAATAGCATTTGCCATTGTCATCGGAATCGTATTTGTGATATCACTTCCGAAAAAATGGTTTTTTATCAGCTACTGGAAACAGAAAAAGGACGAAAGCAATACCGAAATAAAGGTAAGAAGGTGAAAAAGAATAACTTGGAAAGGTGGGGAAAAGTATGAAAGAAAACGGGTTGTGTCAATTGTTACAAGAGAGCAAGTATACGGTAGTGTTAAGTGGGTTTGGTATGCTGATTGAAAGTGGATATCCGGCATTGAGAGATGGAGAAGAATCTTATGATGTAGAACAAAAATATGGTTATTCTACAGAAGAAATTTTCCATAGTGAATTTTTTTCCACGCGAAAAGAATTGTTTTTTGAGTTTTACCGAAATGAGGTTTTAAGCGTAACAGACCGGCCTGCCGGACGGTGTTTTTATGCCCTGGCAGAATTGGAACGAAGGGGTCTGATTCAGAGTGTAATTACAAGGAGAGTTTATGGGCTTCCCAAAAAGGCGGGATGTCAAAATGTGGTGGAGATGCATGGAAGTGTTTACGAAAATTATTGTCCACATTGTGGAGAAAAGTATTCCATTGAATTTATGAAAAATAGTAAACGGGTACCACTTTGTACCAAATGTTCCACTCCAATCAGACCCAATGTCACACTATTTGGGGAAATGGTAGATAATGCCATTATGACGAAAGCGGCAGAAGAGGTAGAAAAAGCAGATGTGCTTTTGATTCTGGGGACCAATTTAAAGACCTACTTGTGTGAACAACTGGTTCGTTATTACCAAGGAGATAAAGTAATCCTGATTTCCAAAAATGAGCATTTTTCCGATAAGCTCGCAGATCTAGTCATTCACCAAAGAGTAGATCAGACGCTGGATCATTTATTGGAGAGTCTGGATGCCGAAAAGTCTTGTAAGGGAAGAGAGAGTGGTATATAATAACGATGGTGTCAAAATAAAACAGGAGTGTATGAGAAGATGAGTAAAGTAAAAACAAGATTTGCGCCAAGTCCCACAGGGCGGATGCATGTGGGAAATTTAAGAACCGCATTATATGCGTATTTGATTGCGAAACATGAAGAAGGAACATTTATGCTCCGCATCGAAGATACGGACCAGGAACGCTTTGTGGAAGGTGCACTTGAAATTATATATCGTACGTTGGAACAGACCGGATTGGTCCATGACGAAGGACCGGATAAGGATGGTGGTGTGGGTCCCTATGTGCAAAGTGAGCGTCAGGCACAAGGACTTTACATGGAATATGCCAAGCAACTGATTGATCAGGGAGATGCTTATTATTGTTTTTGTGATAAAGAGCGATTGGAATCCCTTCGTACTTCAGTATCGGAAGATGGAACGGAAATCATTGTATATGATAAGCACTGCCTTTCTTTGACCAAAGAAGAGGTGGAGGCGAATTTAGCATCCGGGAAACCGTATGTGATTCGTATTAATATGCCAAGTGAAGGGGAGACTACTTTCCACGATGATATTTATGGAGATATTTCGGTACCCAACGCAGAACTGGATGATATGATTTTAATTAAATCCGATGGATATCCCACCTATAACTTTGCCAATGTCATTGATGATCATTTGCAGTTTGTAACCCATGTAGTACGTGGCAATGAATATTTGTCTTCTGCGCCAAAATACAACCGGTTATATGAAGCTTTTGGCTGGGAAGTGCCGATTTATGTACATTGTCCACTGATTACGGATGAGACACACAAGAAATTAAGCAAACGCTGCGGTCATTCTTCTTATGAAGATTTAATCGGACAGGGATATTTAACGGAAGCGGTGATTAACTTTGTAGCACTGCTTGGATGGAGTCCGGTAGATAATCGAGAAATCTTTTCTCTGGAAGAGTTGGTACAGGCATTTGATTATCATCATATGAGTAAGTCGCCGGCTGTTTTCGATACGGTGAAATTGAAATGGATGAATGGGGAATATATTAAGGCTATGAGCTTTGATGATTTTTATCAGAAAGCAGAACCCATGATTAAAGAAGTGATTACAAAGGATTATGATTTGAAGAAAATTGCAGAAATGGTGAAAACCAGAATTGAAATTTTCCCCGATATTAAGGAGCAGATTGATTTCTTTGAGGAATTGCCCACCTATGATACAGCCATGTATACGCATAAAAAGATGAAGACCAATGAGGAAACTTCGTTAGAAGTCCTAAAAGAACTTCTCCCACTTTTTGAAGCCCAGGAAGATTACAGTAATGATGGACTTTATGGGGTATTAAAGGGATATGTAGAGAAGAAGGGCTGTAAAAACGGATATGCTATGTGGCCGGTGCGTACTGCCGTATCAGGCAAACAGAACACACCCTGTGGAGCTACGGAAATTATGGAAATTATTGGAAAAGAAGAATCCATCCACCGGATGGAAGTGGCAATTGCGTTATTAAGTAAATAATTCGAATGAGGTTTATCTATGAATTTAAATGAGGTACAGTATGAAGCGGCCATCCATAAGGATGGACCGTGTATGCTCCTCGCCGGTCCCGGTTCCGGGAAAACACTTACCGTTGTAAAGCGAATTGAATATCTGATAGAAAAACATAAGGTGAGACCAGAAGAAATTCTGGTCATTACCTTTACAAAAGCTGCTTCCAAAGAAATGAAGTCTAGATTTACCAAAGAGATGCAGGGAACTTATTATCCGGTTACCTTTGGTACTTTTCATGGTATCTACTATGGTATTTTAAAGTGGGCTTATCGGATGAATGCAGATAATATTTTTTCGGAAGAAGAGAAATATCAATTATTGCGACAGGTAGTGATACAGACGGAACCGGATTACGAGGATGAAAAGGAATTCCTGCAGGAATTAGCAGGAGAAATTGGAATGATTAAAAACAATCAGTTAGAGATTGCAACATACCATTCTCTTCACTGTGAGGAGAATGTATTTCGGGAAATTTTCAAAATATATGAGGAAAAGCGTAAGGAAGCAAAGAAGATTGATTTCGATGATATGCTGGTGCTTTGCTATGAGCTTTTCCAAAAGAGACCGGAAGTGTTGAAACTTTGGCAGGAAAAGTTTCGCTACATTTTAGTGGATGAATTTCAAGATATCAATCAAGTACAGTATGATGTCATTAAAATGCTGGCAGCACCTTTGAATAATCTGTTTATTGTAGGGGATGATGACCAGTCCATTTATCGCTTTCGAGGAGCAAAACCGGAGATTATGCTGCATTTTACACAGGATTATCCAGATGCAAGGACATTGGCTTTGCAGGTGAATTATCGTTCCACCAAAGCAATTGTCAATGTAGCCAAACGAGTCATTGAAAAAAATCATAATCGCTACCCCAAAGCCATTTCTACCACCAATGAACAAGGTGTCAATGTGCATGTGCAAGAAGTACTGGATCCAGTGGAAGAAAGCAAATATGTGATGAGTCAGATTCAGGAACGAAAAAAACAAGGGGTGCATCCGGAGCATATTGCGGTGCTGTTTCGAACGAATACCGAAGCCATGGCACTGGCAGAAACTATGGCAGAATATCACATTCCCTATCAGATGAAGGAACATTTGCCCAATCTTTATGAACATTTTATTGGGCAGGACTTGCTGACCTATATGAAGATGGCACTTGGCGAAAGAACCAGGGCTCAGTTTTTAAGGGTTATGAATCGTCCCAATCGTTATATAGGACGTGATTGCATTAACAAAAAAGAAATATCATTTGCCAGTTTGAAAGGGTTTTATCGGAATATGGAGTGGATGCAAGATCGCATCGACCAGTGGGAATTGGATTTGCGATTAATGAAAAACATGACTCCGTATGCAGCCATTCAGTTTATTCGAACACATATCGGTTACGACGGGTTTTTGGAAGAATACGGAACCTTTCGACGGATTCCATTGGAGGATTTGAAGGAAATATTGAAAGAAATCCAAGAGCGGACCAAGGGGTATCGGACGATGGAGGAGTGGTTTACTCATGTGGAAAATTATACGGCTCAATGGAAGAGCAGCTATCAGCAGCAGGAACCCCATCCGGATGCGGTGAATTTTTTGACGATGCACGGTGCCAAGGGGTTGGAATTTGATACGGTATTCTTGATTGGAGCCAATGAAACGCTGACACCACATAAGAAAGCGGTGACGGAAGCGGATTTAGAAGAAGAACGCCGCATGTTTTATGTGGCGATGACAAGGGCAAAAAAGCGACTGTTGATTTCTTATACAAAAGAGCGCAGTGGAAAAGCTATGGAGCCCTCGCGGTTCGTCACAGAACTTCTGCATGTGGAAAAGAAAAAGAAAGAAAAAGGGCGATAAAAAGCGGCAGGTCTCCCTGCCGGCTTCTTTGTCTGTCTATTCTTCGTCATCTAACTCTTCGAATTCTTGTGTGT
This sequence comes from Lachnospiraceae bacterium, assembly GCA_036666555.1. Classification (GTDB taxonomy): domain Bacteria; phylum Bacillota; class Clostridia; order Lachnospirales; family Lachnospiraceae; genus UMGS1251. The sequence continues at coordinate 11,456 of JAVWVS010000009.1, forward strand.
CTAACCATTCATCAAAGGCGTCTGCAGCAAGTTCATACTCGTCATCGTCATCAATGTTGTCTAAGGTAGGTTCTCCATCTTCGGATTCCTGGAAACGATAGATAAATACATCTCCCTCATCATTCTCGCCCTCTTCGTCCAGTGGAAGAAGTGCGATATATTGCTGTTCTTTTACCGTATAAATGGTGATGACGGCACATTCTACTTCTTCATCATTATCAAGTGTCAGTGTTACCGTTAATTCATCATCATTACAATTGCAGTCTCCACCACAGTTGCAGTCGTGATTATGTTCACTCATAGTATTATTCTCCTTTATCGTTAATACCCTAACTTTAGCAGACTAGAAGGCAAATTGCAAGGGAAAAAGTATTGACATTATAGGAAAAAACGGTAAAATGAAATAAGGTATGTGTAAAATACCAAGGAGGCTAGCAAATGAAAAAGAAGAGGACACTGGCGTTGTGTATGGTTGTGCTATTGGTAGTACTTATGGCATCGGGCTGTAAGAAACAAGTAGGAACACCGGAAGACAATGCAGTATCGGAAGCAGACAAGAAAACAGATGAGAATGAAGAAGTAATCGCACATAAATATGGATTTTCGGGAATCGACATGGAAAACCCTTATTATATTACATTGGTAAAGTCACTGCGGGAGTCCATTACGGCAGAGGGAAGTACTTTAATTACCGAAGATCCCCAAGGGGATTCTCAAAAACAAGTGGAGCAGATTCAAGGGATGATCAAAGAAGGAATTGAATTATTATTCCTAAGCCCGGTAGACTGGCAGAAGATCACGCCGGCTCTGAAAGAGTTAAAAGAAGCCAATGTGAAGATTGTGAATGTAGACACACAAGTGAAAAATATGGAATACATCGATGCTTATATTGGCTCGGATAATAAAAATGCAGGGTTTGTCTGTGGAGAGGACCTGGCTAAACGGTATCCCAAGGGTGGTAAAATTGTTATCTTGGAATGTCCCACTATGAATTCCATTAATGACCGCATTACCGGATTTGAGGAGGCCATTGCTGAAAAAGGATTTGAAGTGGTGCGAAGAGAAGACACCCATGGCGATATGCAGGAATCCATGGTCGATGCGGAAAAAATATTTGCAGAAAATACAGACATCGTAGGGGTGATGTGTGGAAATGATCCTACGGCACTGGGAGCTTTAGTTGCAGCGAAGGAACGGAAGGATTTTCAAGCGGTTATCTATGGCGTAGATGGTTCACCGGATATTAAACAAGAATTAAAAAAGCCCAACAGTGCGGTTGTGGGAACCGGAGCCCAGGCACCCATTGAAATTGGGAAAAGTGCTGCGAAAATAGGGTTACAGATATTAAATGGGGAAACCTATGAAAAAGAAACCTATGTGGAGACATTTTTGATTACCGGTGAAAATGTGGATATGTACGGTGTAGATGGCTGGCAATAGTGACATAACAGAAAAGAGGGTAATATCATGAGAAAAACACAAGGATATCCATTGCCTTTCGGGGTAAATAAGATAGAAGGGAAAATGAATTTTTCCGTACCGGTTCCTTGTGAAAAATCATGCAAATTATTATTGTATCGAGCCGGCGAAACAAGTCCGGTCAAAGAGTATGAGATGCAGCCGGTAATGGGCGAAGTAAACGTGCTTGCCTTGGAAGCATTTCCGGAAAAAGAATATGAATATAATTATGAAATAGACGGCATTGTAACCCTGGATCCTTATGCGAAGGCACTGACCGGGCGCGATGTATTTGATGAACCCAAAGAAATGAAAGACCATGAAGTCCGTGGCAGATTTGTGGAGGAATCCTATGATTGGGAAGGGGATCGGCCATTGCAGCATGCTTATGAAGATGTGATTGCATATAGTTTACACGTGAGAGGTTTTACGAAACATGCCTCTTCAAAAGTAAAAGGACGGGGGACCTTTCAAGGTGTGATGGAGAAGCTACCTTATCTGACGAATTTGGGAATTAATCAAATTCAGTGTATGCCGATTTATGATTTTTTGGAAAATGAAAAATATACCAATTATTGGGGATATGGCCCGGGGTATTATTTTGCACCCAAAGCGTCGTATGCATTCAGTGAAGATCCGGTAAAAGAATTAAAAGACATGGTAAAAGCTTGCCACAGAGCCGGTATCGAGGTCGTGTTAGACGTTCCCTTTACGGAAAAGGTATCCCCACAGATGGTGGAGGACTGCCTGCGTTATTATGTGATGGAATATCATGTGGATGGATTTGTTTTAGATCCCGCCACGGCACCGATGGATACCGTGGTGCAAGATCCTCTGTTAAAAAAGACCAAACTCATGAAAAAACAGGATGGTTTTCAGACGGTGATGCGTAGATTCCTAAAGGGAGACGAAGGCATGATCGACAGTGTCATATGGGGGATGCGCCACCATTCCAAAGCGGAAGGAACTTTTAACTATATTACCAACCACAATGGATTTACGTTGATGGATTTGGTTTCCTATGATGGAAAGCACAATGAACGCAATGGAGAGGATAATCAAGATGGCCCTACCTATAATTATAGTTGGAATTGTGGTGTAGAAGGACCAACCAGAAAAAAAGCAGTGGTAGAACTGCGAAAGAAACAGATGCGCAATGCCTTTTTTCTCGTACTGGCAGCCCAGGGAACGCCTTGCATTTTAGCAGGAGATGAATTTGCCAATACACAAAAGGGAAATAATAATGTGTATTGTCAGGATAATGAATGTGGATGGCTGGATTGGCGAAAGGTAGAGAAAGAAGGGGAATTATTTACGTATGTGAAGGAATTGATTGCAATCCGCAAAACCCATCCAGTCCTTCATCCGAAAAGGGAGTTCTTAGGCATGGATCAGGCCTGCTGCGGAGTTCCGGATGTATCCTATCATGGAGAGAGCGCATGGCGTGTTCCCACCGAAATTGCAAGCCGTCAGCTGGGGATTTATTATAGTGGGGAAGGAATGCAAGATGAGGATTGTTTTATTGCCTATAATCTGCATTGGCAAAAACATTCTTTTGCCCTTCCGGCACTTTGCAAAGGGAAAAAATGGGTTCCGGTATTTTCAACAGAATCCGGAGGGATTTCTCATGGGGAACCGGAGAAAAATCAGAAAGAAGTTGTCATTTCGGAAAGAACCATTACGATGTTCGTAGGGAGGTAAGGGAGATGACAGAACGGATATCTGAATTGGAACTCACCTCATTTCAACTGAAAATAATTGGAATTCTTACTATGCTGATCGATCATATAGGAATTGTATTTTTTCCACAATATGGAATCTTTCGTATCATTGGCCGCTTATCTTTTCCCATTTTTTGCTTCTTGATCGTGGAAGGATTTTTTCATACCAGTGATATCATGGGCTATATGAGGCGCTTGCTCCTTTTTGCTTTGGTGTCAGAGATTCCCTATGATTTGCTTTTTTTTGGAAGCATCTTTGATCTCACAAGACAGAATGTGTTCTTCACCTTAGTGCTGGGCGTTCTACTATTGTATCTGTTAGAAGCGCTGCAAGGTGATTTTGCCAAGACCAGCAGTGTGATATTCATCATGCTTCTTGCAGAAGCGTTGAAGAGCGATTACAGTTCTATGGGGATTCTGATTATTTTATTTTTTTATAGTTATCATCAGCGACCCACGATGCGCAATTTGTCGGTAGCAATTATGAATATACGTGCCATGGGTGGCGTACAAGTGTATGGAGCACTATCACTGATTCCCATTAGTTTTTATAAAGGGAACAGAGGATTTGCCAGGCAACGGTTTTTCTATATCATCTATCCGGCTTCCCTTTTGGTACTGCTGGGGATGAAACTTTTGGTATAACATCAACGGGAAAGGAAGAAGCAATGGAGGCATGGAAACATTTTTGTACAATTACACAACATAAGATGATTGTGATGAAGTCCTGTTTTCAAGTGGGATTATATAAGCAAGGTCTACTACATGATCTGTCAAAATATGGCTTGGCTGAATTTCCGGTAGGAGCAAAATATTATCAGGGAACCAGAAGCCCCAATAATGCAGAGCGGGAAGATCGGGGATATTCTTCGGCATGGCTGCACCATAAGGGCAGGAATAAGCATCATTATGAATATTGGCTGGACTATAGCATGGAAGGCGAACAGATTATGGGCGGTATGAAAATGCCCAAAAATTATGTGGTGGAAATGTTTTTAGACCGGGTAGCAGCTTCTAAAACGTATCAAAAGGAGCGTTACACCAATCAAGCGCCGCTAGTCTATTACAGTCATGGAAACGCATCGGAACTTCTGCATTCAAATACAAGGGAAATATTGGAGAAGTTACTTCATATGCTGGCAGAACAAGGAGAACGAAAAACATTTGCTTATATTCGAAATGTAATCTTAAAATAAAAAAGAAAAAGCAGAGGGGAAATCGACTTATGAAATTATATATCATTCGACATGGAGAAACAAATTGGAATAAGGAACGGAAAATTCAGGGAGCATCGGATATTCCATTGAATGATTTTGGCAGAGTGCTGGCACAGCAGACCGCACAGGGACTAAAAGAAATCCCATTTGATGCAGCATTTACCAGTCCTCTTTGCAGAGCCAGAGAAACCGCCCAGATTATTTTAGAGGGGAGAGATGTTCCGCTGGTGGAAGACGACCGCATTAAAGAAATTTGTTTTGGAGAATACGAGGGCTTATGCTGTAGTGAAGAAGGATGGAATGTACCGGATCCTGGCTTTGAAAACTTTTTCCAGGACCCAGACCAGTATCATCCGCCCAAAGGGGGAGAGGATTTCACAACGGTTTTAAACCGGTTGAATTCTTTTTTGCAGGAATTGTATCAAAAGAAAGAATGGGAGACCAAAAATGTGTTGCTTGCCACCCATGGGGCTGCTCTTTGTGGGATGTTGACGCTGATTAAAGAAAATCCCATAGCACAATACTGGGAAAGCAAAGTCCATAAAAATTGTGCCGTCACCATTGTGGAAGTCAAAGAACAACAGCCTAAGATTTTAGAAGAGGCGAAAATTTATTATACCGAAGAAGTAGCAGAGTGGTAAAGGAGAATCAGAAATATGATAAATGATAAGAAAATTTTATTTAGTGGCATGCAGGCAACTGGGAATCTTACACTTGGAAATTATTTAGGGGCATTAAAGAACTGGGTATCTCTGGGGGATCAATACGAATGCTTTTACAGTGTGGTGGATATGCATTCGATTACCGTCAGACAAGATCCAACTGTGTTGCGTAAACGTGCACGTGCCTTACTGACGTTATATATTGCAGCAGGATTAGATCCGGAAAAAAACTGTATCTATTACCAGTCTCATGTTTCCGGACATGCGGAACTGGCATGGATATTGAATTGTTTTACCTATATGGGTGAATTGAACCGGATGACTCAATTCAAGGATAAATCAGCCAAGCATACCGATAATATTAATGCAGGATTATTTACTTATCCGGTACTGATGGCGGCAGATATTTTACTTTATCAGGCAGATGTGGTTCCGGTGGGAATCGATCAAATGCAGCATTTAGAGATTACCAGAGACATTGCAACACGTTTTAATTCAGTATATGGAGATGTATTTACTATTCCGGAGGCCTATATCGGAAAAGTGGGTGCCAAGATTATGAGTTTACAAGACCCAGATAAAAAGATGTCTAAATCTGATGAGAATCCCAATGCAAGCATTTATCTGATGGATGAGCCAGATGCTATTATTCGGAAATGTAAACGGGCAGTGACTGATTCACAGGCACAGATTTTATACCGGGAAGAACAACCCGGAGTGAAGAATTTAATTGATATTTACAGTGCGTGTACGGAACAGACAGCAGACCAGGTCGTAAAGGAATTCGACGGAAAAGGATATGGCGAGTTCAAAATGGCAGTGGGTGAGGCAGTGGTATCGGTATTGAAGCCACTCCAAGATGAAGTACAGCGCTTAGAAAAGGATAAGGCATATATTGACGGGATCATCAAAACAAACGCGGAAAAGGCGGATTATTACGCTACCAAGACATTGCGTAAAGTACAGCGTAAAGTAGGATTTCCGGACCGCATCCGGTAGAGCAACAGAAAAAATGGTTTGTCGCACTTACGTGTAACAAACCATTTTTTTAATTCTTTTTAGTCATCTGCTTCTTCATCTTCGGTAACGGTATAGGTCTGACGTTTTCTTGCCATTTCATCATTGGCCAGATACTCATCATAGCTTGTGATTTTATCAATCATCTTGCCACCTGGTACAATCTCCATAATGCGGTTGGCAGTGGTTTCTACAATCTGGTGATCACGAGAGGTGAAAAGAAGTACTCCCGGGAACTTGGTCATGCCGTTATTTAATGCGGTAATGGATTCCATATCCAAATGGTTGGTGGGCTCGTCAAGAACTAAAACGTTGGCACCGGAAATCATCATCTTTGAGAGGAGGCAACGTACTTTTTCTCCTCCGGAAAGGATTTTCACCTTTTTAATACCATCGTCTCCGGCAAAGAGCATACGGCCAAGGAATCCACGAACGTAGGTTACATCTTTAATTTCAGAGTATTGCATCAACCAGTCAGCAATGGAATAATCATTATTAAATTCTGCAGAACTGTCTTTGGGGAAGTAAGCCTGACTGGTGGTCACGCCCCATTTGTAAGTGCCTGTATCGGGTTCCATTTCTCCGGTGAGAATCTTGAACAATACTGTTTTGGCAAGCTCATTGCTTCCGACGAAGGCAACTTTGTCTTCTCGGTTCAGCGTAAAGGTTAAGTCATCTAATATTTTTTCACCATCGATGGTCTTAGAAAGGCCCTCTACCGAAAGCACTTCATTACCAATTTCACGCTCCGGTTTAAAGTCAATATAAGGATACTTTCGACTGGAAGGACGAATGTCATCCAGTTCGATTTTTTCCAGCGCACGTTTTCTGGAGGTGGCTTGTTTGGACTTGGATGCATTGGCACTGAAACGAGAAATAAAGTCTTGTAATTCTTTGATTTTTTCTTCTTTTTTCTTATTGGATTCCTTCATCTGACGGACCGCTAATTGACTGGATTCGTACCAGAAATCATAGTTGCCGGCATAAAGCTGAATCTTTCCATAGTCGATATCGGCGATATGGGTACAGACTTTGTTGAGAAAATAACGGTCATGGGATACCACAATAACGGTATTTTCAAAGTTGATCAAGAACTCTTCTAACCATGCAATGGCATCCAGATCCAAATGGTTGGTAGGCTCATCTAAAAGTAAAATATCCGGGTTGCCAAAGAGTGCCTGGGCAAGCAATACTTTGACTTTCATAGAACCGGTTAAATCTTTCATCCGTTTATCATGCAAATCCGTTTCAATACCAAGTCCATTGAGTAAAGAGGCTGCGTTGGATTCAGATTCCCAACCATCCATGGTGGCAAACTCCCCTTCTAATTCACTGGCTTTGATACCATCGGCATCGGTAAAGTCTTCTTTGGCATAAATCGCTTCTTTTTCTTTCATGATCTCATAGAGGCGTTTATTACCCATAATGACCGTATCTAAAACCTGACACTCGTCATATTTATAGTGATCTTGTTGTAGAAAGGAAAGACGGTCTCCCGGTGTGATGATTACATCTCCATTGGTAGAATCCAACTGTCCGGAAAGAATGCGTAGAAAAGTAGATTTACCTGCACCATTGGCGCCAATCATACCGTAGCAGTTCCCTTCTGTAAATTTAATACTAACATCTTCGAAGAGGGCTTTTTTCCCTAGTCTTAATGTGACATTGCTTGTACTAATCATGTGTGTTCTCCCTTGCTTAAATAAAATGAAAGCTCCACCGATTATATTACCATGAGAATGAGGTGTTGGCAATATGAAGACGGCTTTTCAAGAAAAATAACAGGAAAAGGTTTTCGGAATCCATAAAACAGTATATAATAAAAAAGAAAGCGAGGCGCAAAATTATGAAAGAAGCAACATTGGTTTTAGAAGGCGGAGCAACCAGAGGCGTATTCACATCGGGCGTATTGGATTATCTGATGGAACAAAATTTGTACCTGTCCCATGTCATTGGGGTGTCGGCCGGATCTTGCAATGCATTAAATTATGTGTCGAAACAAAAAGAAAGAACCAAAAAATGTACCATACATACAGAAAAGAAGTATAATTTTCATCATGGGATACGTAAATTTGTAAAGAAAAAAAGTTTGTTGGATATGGATATGATCTTTGAAAGATATCCGAAGGAGTTGTTTCCCTTTGATTATGATACTTATTTTACATCGGAAATGGTCTGCGAAATTGTGGCAACGAATTGTGAGACCGGAAAAGCAGAATATTTGACAGAGACACAAGATGAGGATCGGTTAATGAAGCTTTCCCGAGCATCCAGTAGTATGCCATTGCTTGCACCCATTGTAAATATAGACCATGTCCCCTACTTGGATGGAGGGCTGGCGGACTCGCTACCATTGAACAGAGCGGTTCAATTAGGAAATCCCAAGATGGTTTTCGTATTGACCAGAAATCCGGGATATCGGAAACAACCAATTAGTAAAGGCCTGGCAGATTTGTATCGTCGTTCCTATAAGAAATATCCGAAATTGGTGGAGACTCTTCGCAGGCGAAGCTATTGCTATAACCGTACGATGGACAAGATTGAAGAGTTAGAAGAGGCCGGAAAAATTTTTGTGATTCGTCCTCAAGTAAAGGCAATTTCAAAATTAGAGCAAAATTATGATGTGCTGTTAGATTTCTACCAACATGGGTATCATCTGATGGAAAAGCAATATCAAAATCTACTTCATTATTTAGACAACTAGGAGGAAAAAATGGAAATACAAGCACTTTTAGATTTTATGACTCTGGCAGAAAAGTTAAAATGCAATACCAGGCATTCGTGGACATCCACGGGAAGAGCTGAAAGTGTGGCAGAGCATACATATCGGTTGTGTATGTTTGCATGGCTGGTAAAGGAAGACTTTCCGGAACTGGACATGGAACGGGTACTGAAAATGTGTCTGTTTCATGATATTGGGGAAGCCGTGACGGGAGATGTTCCAAGCTTTGAAAAAGGCGAAGCAGAGCAGGAAAAGGAAAATAAGGCATTACGGGATATTGAGCAGATGCTTCCAAAAGAAGAGAGGGAGGAATTGGCTTGGTATTTAAAAGAAATCGAGGAGAATGAAACAAGAGAATCCAAACTGGTTCATGCTTTAGATAAAATGGAGGCCGTGATTCAGCACAATGAAGCGCCACTGGATACCTGGCTTCCACTGGAATATGAATTGCAGTGTACCTATGGACAGGAACAGGCAGAAGAATTCGAATACACCAAGCGATTGCGAGAAAGATTGTTAAGAGATACGAAAGAAAAAATTGAGGGGAAACAGTGGTAAAGCAATGGAAAGTACATTAATGACACAAGGACCAATTTGGAAGAAAATCACCGTATTCGCCATACCACTTTTTTTCGGAAATCTATTCCAGCAACTATATAATACAGCGGATTCTTTGATTGTAGGAAATTTTCTTGGAAGCAATGCGCTGGCGGCAGTCAGTTCTTCCGGCAGTTTGATTTTTCTGTTGGTGGGATTTTTCAATGGTATCTTTGTAGGTGCAGGGGTAGTAGTGGCCAGATATTATGGTGCCAGAGATATACCCAAAGTGCAAAGGGCAATCCATACCACAGTGGCACTGGGGATGGTATCCGGAGTGGCACTGACGATTGTTGGAATCATTTTAACACCACAGATACTGGTTTGGATGGGAACACCCAAAGATGTACTGCCCAATTCCATTTCTTATTTTCGCATTTATTTTTTGGGCTCCTTGGCTTTTGTGTTGTTCAATGCATGCGTAGGGATTTTACAATCCGTGGGAGACAGTCAGCATCCATTGATATATCTGATGATTTCTTCCGGAATTAATATTGTATTGGATTTATTATTTGTAGCAGTATTTCATTGGGGAGTGGGTTCTGCAGCCGTGGCGACGATTATTTCTCAATTTGTCAGTGCCATTTTATGCATGATTCGATTGATGAAAAGTCCGGATGATTATAAGGTGACTTTCAGTAAGATTGGATTTGATTCTTTTATGCTCAAGCAGATTATTCGAAATGGTCTTCCTACGGGACTCCAAAATTCAATTATTTCCATTGCTAATGTGGTAGTTCAGTCTAACATCAACTTATTTGGGAAGATGGCAGTGGCAGGATGTGGGGTATATTCTAAAATTGAAGGATTCGCATTTTTACCAATCAACTGTTTTTCCATGGGGCTGACTACGTTTATCAGCCAGAATTTAGGGGCAAAAAAGTATGACCGCGCGAAAAAAGGTGCGAAGTTTGGAATCCTATGCAGTGTTACCATGGCCGAAGTCGTGGGTGTGTGCATTTATCTGGCGGCACCCGTTTTAATCTCTGCCTTTAACAGTTCTGCCAGCGTGATTGCATTTGGAACCATGCAGGCCAGAACCGAGGCTTTGTTTTATTGTCTGCTGGCATTTTCCCACTGTGTTGCAGGTATTATGCGCGGAGCAGGAAAGTCTATGGTACCCATGTTCGTGATGCTGGTGTGTTGGTGCATCATCCGGGTTTCCTACATCACAGTCATCGTACATTACATTCCCAAGATTCAAGTGGTGTTCTGGGCATATCCTCTGACCTGGTCCTTAAGTTCCCTTGTATTTTTATTCTTTTTGATAAAATCAAATTGGATTCGTGGATACGAAAACTAATAAATGACTTCCTGTAAAAATAGTCCTTTGGGATCCGCAGGTGCACTGGCAACGGTTAAATCTTTGGGGTCTAAAATCCCAGTCATCTCTTCGATTTTACGTTTCCCTAGGCCTACATCCAGTAACGTAGCAGCAAGCATACGAGTCATGTTGTGTAGAAAATCATTAGCTTGAAGGGTAATCTGAATTTCTTCACCGGTATCTAAGATTTCCACGCGAGAAAGCTTTTTACTGGTGGATTTACTTTTTTTTGCAGTAGAAAAATCTTTGAAATCATGGGTTCCGGTGAGTAAAAGAGCAGCTTGTCGCATTTTTTCTACATCCGGTTTTTGGAAAGAATAATAGGTATATTTGCGGTCGAATACACTGGGCACTTCGCTGACGGCCACGCGATAGAGATAGACACGGGAGGTGGCATTTAAGCTTGCATGGAAGCGCTCCGGTTTTTCTTCCACATTTAAAACGGCAATATCCATAGGAAGGTAGCGATTTAAATAGTGTTTGATTTCGTACTCTTTCAAAGCAGAGGCAGTCTTGAAATTCGCAATCTGTCCATGGGCATGGACACCTACTTCGGTTCTGGAACCACAAAACAGTTCCACTTCTTCACCGGTCATTTTTTGAATTACTTCTATTATTTTATTCGAGATGGTATTTTCTGACTCTCCTTTGCCAAGTCTCGTCCAACCTTGGTAGCGGCTTCCGTCGTATTGTAATGTTAGTTTTATATTTCGCATGTGTTCTCCTTGTTTGTGTGATGCGGGTTTTCGAGTGGAAAGTAGTTTTAGTATAACAAAGATTATGATATAATAAAAGCACTTTGACAAGATTCGGAGGAAAAGAAAATGGAATTAATAGAACGAACCGTAGAAGAGTCGATTGTGGAGACAGTCCATATGGTGCGTCCCAACCACCTAAATGGTGCAGGACGACTATTTGGTGGGATATTGATGCAATGGATTGATGAGGCGGCAGGATTGGTAGCAAAACGCCACACTCGATCAAATGTGATTACGGCATCGGTAGATAATCTACGATTTTTAAAAGGTGCTTACCAAGGAGATGTGGTGGTTTTAATTGGGAAGGCAACTTTTGTGGGCAGAACCTCTATGGAAGTCCGAGTGGACACTTATGTGGAGAATATGGAAATGGAGAGAAGAGCTATCAACCGAGCGTATTTTACCATGGTGGCCCTTGATCAAGAAGATAAGCCTACGCCGGTTCCGGGTCTGATTATTCGGACGGAATCGGAGAAGGCAGAATGGGAAGCCGGCGAGAAACGCCGGGAAATGCGTGTTCTTCGAAAAGAAGAAGGATTTTAATGATTTCATTTTTTGTTTTTTAAAAGAGAACTGACCGCACGGAGTGTTTGATCAATCTGGGTCTGTTCTTTTTTTGATTTTCCATTTTTCATTAATTCTAAGATTAAGGACATTTCTTCGGAGGTAAATCGAATTCCTTCTTTGTTGGCACCGGTAATCAGTGCCAGAAGTACGGGAGCAAGATTGTTGCCACTTTTCCCCTGGGTCTGCTGGGCGGCTGTTTTGATCAACTCCAATTTTACCGGGTCAATATTTTTCATTGCCGGGTGATTCATCCATGCATTCATATCCATTTTCATCATTTCCTTTCTGAGCTTTTTCCATGTTTGCTTCTGTTTCGAACATAGTGCTATACATCTGATACATTTCCTGCTGTTCCGGTGTCAGCATTCCTTTCATCATATCAAGGGGATTGATGCCGTCCCCGGTATCTGCCGTTTGAAAAGAAGAAACCAGTTCCATCATACTCATCATATTCAAAACCTTTTCAATGGTTCCGGAACCATTGGCAGATAAATAAGGTTTCATTTCCTTTATCATATCTGCAGGGGATACAATTTCACGGTCAAAATCCTGAATATGTATATCCGAGCCAAAATTCTGGAATACTGACATGGTACGTTGCAGTTCCATAAATTTTACATATACGGCGAGAAACTGCTGGCGGGCAGGAGGCGTATATGGAATCAGCAGTTTCAGTGTTTGTAATTCTTGAGAAGAAACCAGCTGGTCAAGTGGTGTCATAGGTGTTTTTTCGTTTTGTTCCATAGGTCCTCCTAACTATCACGTTGTAAATATATATGAGGAAGAAAACGAAAATATGAAAAATTCATATAATAAAAGGGAAGCATAAAGGAGGTTTCAAAGTGGGGAAACGATTAATTATTGATGGAACAGCAGTTTATGAGTTAGATGAAGATTGTATGCTCAAGAAAAAAGCCGAGGAAAAGAACGAAGAGGGAACACAGAAAGAACATGGGGAAGAACATCACACCAAAAAACAGAGATAGAAAAAGGGGGATGCATGTTGCATCCCCCTTTTTCTATGTGAAAATTAGCAGCACATGGATCCGCCACCGCCACCAAGTCCGCCACCGCAGCAGCACAGCAATAAGATAATCCACAGACAGCTGTCACCACCACCGCCACAGCCTCCACCGCCGCCACAGCCACAGCTGTCACCACCGCCACCGATTCCGCCACCGCAGCAGCAAAGGAGCAAGATGATCCAAAGGCAGGAAGAGCCCCCTTTACTAGACTCGCAGCTACATCCACAGTTTGTTGCAGTTAAATCACTCATGTTAAATCCTCCATATATGTTTATTTACATTTCTATAGTATGTAGGTAGGCTTAATTATGTTTCTATAATTATGAAAAATTTTTCCACTGGAAAATAAAATATAACTTTGGTACTATAAGAAGAGTGAATAAAGTACATCAAAGAAATGAGCAAACTTATGAAAAATAAAAAGAAGGGCATTGCCGCATTGGTTTTATTTGGGGGGAGTCTCTTATTATTACTAGTCGCACAATTGCATACGGGATTTTCACAATGGTATTCGAAGGAGTGCTACCCCATTCTGGTTCGTCTGGTGGGCGGGCTTTGTTCCGTCGTTCCTTTTTCCGTCGCGGAGCTGTGTCTATATATATTAGGGGTGTTTGTTTTCATTACCCTTTGCAGACTGGGACTGAGAATCTTTCAAAAAAAAGCAGGGAAAAAGGAAGTCATAGGAGCTATGACTACAGCAGTATTGGCTGCTTCCATATTATTTTTGATTTTCACACTGGGGTGTGGGTTGAATTATCGGCGGATTTCTTTTTCGGAAGAAACCAAGATACAGACACGAAAATATAGTGTAGAAGAGTTGGTTTTGTTATGCAAGGAACTAACCCAAGAGGTGAATCAATGGAGCGCACAGGTGCCAAGAGATGGAAATGGAACGGCAATGGACGGAACTTCTATGCAAGCGACCCAGAAGGCAGCAGTACATACCATGAATCAACTAGGAGAACAATATCCGAGTTTGGCGGGCTATTATCCAAGACCGAAAGCATTGCTGATGCCGGAGTTGTTATCCTATCAAAACATAAGCGGAGTCTATTCCCCTTTCACGATAGAGGCCAATTACAATAATGATATGACACCTTATAATATACCATTTACCATGTGTCACGAATTATCCCATCTTCGTGGGTTTATGCAAGAAGAGGAAGCAAATTTTATTGCCTATTTAGCCTGTGAGGTATCCGACAGCATGGAATTTAAGTATAGTGGCAGTCTGTTGGCGTGGATCTATAGTACCAATGTGCTTTGCAATCAGGCACCACAAGAGTATGAAGCCTTAAGAGCATCCTTATCCCCCCAAGTAAGGAAAGATTTAGAAGAAAACAGCATCTTTTGGGATCGCTATGAAGGAGCCGTGGCAGATGTTGCCGACCGAGTAAATGATACTTATTTAAAAGCGAATGGACAAAGTGATGGTGTGGAAAGTTATGATCGCATGGTAGATTTGCTAGTGGTATACAAATTGGATTCCTTCTCCGATAGTGATTTTTCATAGCAATTAAAAACACCCTCTATTCCCGGAAAATAGAGATGGCCACATAAGGTGTAGGCATGTTTTTGAAGCAACCCATTCATTTTTACATTGGCTCCGTAAGTGTCACTTTTTAAATAGAAAACATGATGGCTCCGTGCAATTTCATCTGCAAAGGAAAGAAGACGATGACCGATACCACGACCACGGCTATCCGGATCTACGGCCATGCGGTGAACCACCATGGCTGTTTCTGTCTTTGCCCAGGAAATGGGCTGGTATTGTGGCGACTCTGTAAAATTGACGCATAAAACACCATCTACAATGCCATCGGTTTCATGGACATAAAGGGTCTCTTCTACAATATCTGCTTGAAAATCCGCTTTGGTTGGATAGGTTGGATCCCATTGTGGATTATTTTCCTGTAGCATGAGAGCAGATGCTTTCGTTACCAGTATCATAATAGAATCAAGGTCTGTCGTACGTGCATTTCGAATCATTTGGTACCTCCTGGTTTTGTATGGTGAAATCTTTTTACAAAAGTATAGCATTTTTTAAGGAGTTTTTGCAAGAAAATTACAGGGGAGGAACCAATGAGCTGATGGTAGAATATGTTAATAGAAAAGGAATCTTTCTATCATGAGTGAAATAAAACAAGCAATCAATTATTGGTGTGAGGACACCGTATCCCAAAAACACTTGGGGCAGGGTGTAGGAATCGCGGTACTGGATACGGGGATTATGCTGCATCCGGATTTTGGAAACCGAATTTCCGCTTTTTGTGATATTGTCAATGAACAACGGATCATCTATGACGACAACGGGCATGGTACCCATGTCTCTGGGTTGCTTGTGGGAAGTGGAAGAGTATCACAGGGGCTTTATGCGGGAATTGCGCCCAAAGGTCATTTGGCTATGGTGAAAGTGCTGAATCAAAAAGGAAGTGGGAAGATCGCCCATGTGCTGGCTGGGCTTCAATGGGTCATAGAAAACAGGGATCGTTATGGAATTCGAATTGTGAATGTATCAGTGGGAACCATACCTAAAATTGGCGATAAAGAGGAGGAAAAATTAATTGAAGGGGTGGAAGCAGCTTGGGACTATGGGTTAGTTGTAATTACAGCTGCTGGTAATTACGGACCGGAAAGCGGAACCATTACCACACCGGGAATTAGCCGAAAAGTGATTACGGTTGGATCTTCCGATGAGGGAATGTGCATGGGACATTCAGGCCTTTTGAAAAAGGATTATTCCGGAAGAGGTCCTACCATGGAATGTGTGTGTAAGCCGGATGTAGTTGCGCCGGGTTCCCATATGATTTCTTGCAATGCCAATTACCGTCAGAAGAACACGCCCCCTTATATTAGTAAAAGTGGTACGTCTATGTCCACGCCGGTAGTGTCAGGTGCCATTGCATTATTGTTATCCAAATATCCCGATTTGAGTAATGTAGAAGTAAAGTTACGGCTGCGGGAAAGCTGCAGAGACCTAGGAGAGCCAGCCAACAGGCAGGGGTGGGGGATGTTGGATGTAGCCAAACTGATGAGATAAAAAAATGCTGTCAAGAAAAAACACTTGACAGCAGAAAAAAGTTGTTATATGATATCTGAGGTGAACGATATGGAAAAATTTTTAGAACAGACATTGTTATATGATTTTTATGGAGAGTTATTGACGGAGCATCAAAAGAGAATATACGAACAGTTTTCATCGGAGGACCTATCGCTAAGCGAGATTGCCGAAGATGAAGGAATTAGCAGGCAAGGGGTGCATGACTTAATTAAGCGGTGCAACAAGTCCTTGGAAGAATATGAAAATAAACTGCACCTGGTCAGTAAATTTCTTTCCATCAAAGAAAAAGTGCACCGTATGGATGTGTTACTGGAAACTCATGATAGCAGCAATACCGATGATTTGCTCAGCCACATCAGGCGAATGGCAGATGAAATTATAGAGGAGTTATAATATGGCATTTGACAGCTTAACAGAAAAACTTCAAAATGTATTTAAAAATCTGCGAAGCAAGGGACGTTTGACTCAAGATGATGTAAAAGCTGCATTAAAAGAGGTCAAGATGGCTCTTTTAGAAGCGGATGTAAACTTTAAGGTCGTAAAAAACTTTGTCAAGGATGTACAGGAACGTGCCGTTGGACAAGATGTGATGAACGGTCTGAATCCGGGACAGATGGTCATTAAGATCGTGAATGAAGAACTGGTGAAATTAATGGGTTCGGATACCACAGAGATTACATTACAACCGGGAAGTGCAATTACCGTTATTATGATGGCAGGTCTGCAAGGTGCAGGTAAGACCACTACCACCGCAAAACTTGCAGGTAAATTTAAATTAAAAGGGAAAAAACCATTATTGGTTGCTTGTGATATTTATCGTCCGGCTGCAATTAAACAGTTGCAGGTGAATGGTGAGAAACAGGGCGTGGAAGTATTTTCCATGGGAGATAAGAACGCACCGGCGAACATTGCCAAAGCGGCTTTGGAACATGCAGCGAAAAATGGAAATCAAATTGTTATTTTAGATACAGCAGGGCGACTTCATATTGATGATGAGATGATGAAAGAACTGCAGGATATGAAAGAAGCGGTCACCGTACATCAGACCATCTTGGTCGTAGATGCTATGACCGGACAAGATGCTGTAAATGTAGCCAGTCATTTCCATGAAAAGATTGGAATTGACGGAGTGATTGTGACGAAGTTAGATGGGGATACAAGGGGTGGAGCAGCGCTTTCCATCAAGGCAGTGACTGGGCGTCCGATTTTGTATGTAGGTATGGGTGAAAAACTTTCCGATTTGGAACAGTTTTATCCGGAACGTATGGCTTCCCGTATATTGGGGATGGGCGATGTGCTGACGCTGATTGAAAAAGCAGGCGCAGAAATTGATGAAGAAAAAGCCAAAAATATGGCGCAAAAGATGAAAAAAGCCCAGTTTGATTATGATGATTATCTGGAAAGCATGAAACAGATGAAAAACATGGGTGGATTTGCAAGTGTAATGAACATGCTCCCGGGAATGGGCGGGGGACAGATGCCGGATATCGATTCCGAAGAAGGCGAGAAAAAGATGGCCCGCATGGAAGCAATGATCTATTCCATGACCTTGGAAGAACGGGGGAATCCGGATCTTCTGAATCCATCCAGAAAACATCGCATTGCCAAAGGCGCCGGTGTAGATATCAGTGAAGTGAACCGGATGGTCAAACAATTTGACCAGGCAAAGAAGATGATGAAAAAACTCCCATCTATGATGGGTGGCAAAATGGGTAAAAAGGGTAAATTCAATTTTCCTTTTTCATAAATAAAAACAAAAAATTCATGGAGGTGAATCAAATGGCAGTAAAAATCAGATTAAAAAGAATGGGACAAAAGAAAGCTCCTTTCTATAGAATCGTAGTAGCGGATGCAAGAGCTCCCAGAGATGGAAGATTAATCGAAGAAATCGGTACTTATGATCCTAGACAAGATCCAAGTGTATTTAAAGTAGATGAAGAAGCAGCAAAGAAATGGTTAAATAACGGAGCTCAGCCTACAGAAGTAGTTGGCAAAATTTTCAAAGCAGCCGGTATTGAAAAATAGGCTGTACCTTGGAGGTGAGCATATGAAAGAATTAGTTGAAGTAATTGCAAAAGCTTTAGTAGACCAACCGGAAGACGTTGTAGTCACAGAGAAAACAGAAGGTAAGACCACTGTTCTGGAACTAAAAGTAGCGGATTCGGATATGGGAAAAGTAATCGGCAAGCAGGGACGCATTGCAAAAGCAATCCGTTCGGTAGTAAAGGCGGCCGCAGCTAAGGAAGATAAAAAAGTAATTGTTGAAATCATGCAATAAGCTTTTGAACCAGGATAGGTCTTTGCCTAATGAAGGTAGGGACCTTCCTTTTATGAAAAAAGGAAAAGGAGCTTACTATGGAACCGTTATTACAAATTGGTGTGATTTCATCTACGCATGGAGTAAAGGGAGAAGTCAAAGTATTTCCCACCACAGATGATGTGACACGGTTTAAAAAATTAAAGCAAGTGATACTTGATACCGGAAAAGAACAATTAACGTTGGATATCCAGGGCGTGAAGTTTTTCAAGCAATTTGCCATTGTGAAATTCAAAGGAATTGATGATATAAATGAGATTGAAAAATATAAAGGAAGACCCTTATTAGTAGAACGAAAAGATGCGGTGAAACTACAAGAAGATGAATATTTTATTGCAGACATGATTGGCATGAAGGTCATTACGGAAGATATGGAAGCGTTTGGGACATTGGTGGACGTACTGGAGACCGGAGCGAATGACGTGTATGTAATTGAAACGAAAGATAAAAAAGAGGTGCTGATTCCGGCAATCAAACAATGTGTTTTACAAGTTTCCATGGAAACAATGGAAATGAAAATCCGATTATTAGATGGGCTTTTGTAGAGCAAAGCATAAGGAGAAACGATATATGAATTTTCATATTTTAACATTATTTCCTCAGATGGTTCTGGATGGACTTCATACAAGCATTATCGGCAGGGCAATGGAGAAGGGGCTGTTAAGCATTGAAGCTTTGGATATCCGGGATTATGCCTTTAATAAACACAATACCGTAGATGATTATCCCTATGGTGGAGGTGCGGGGATGCTGATGCAGGCAGAACCGGTATACCTGGCTTATGAAGCAGTAGCCAAAAAGGCGAAGAAGAAACCAAGGGTCATTTATCTGTCCCCTCAGGGAACGACGTTTTCCCAGGAGCTTGCAGAAGAATATGCAAAAGAAGAAGAGCTGATTCTACTGTGTGGGCATTATGAGGGTATTGACGAACGTGTAATAGAAGAAATCGTGACGGACTATGTCTCCATTGGAGATTATGTGCTGACTGGAGGAGAGCTTCCGGCTATGGTGATGGTGGATACCATTGCAAGACTGGTACCAGGGGTGCTTCATAACGATGTATCCGCAGAGTTTGAATCTTTTCAAGACCATTTACTGGAATATCCACAGTATACTCGACCGGAGACCTGGCATGAGAAAAAAGTGCCGGAGGTCCTATTGTCGGGGCATCATGCAAATATTGAAAAATGGAGACGGGAACAGTCTCTTTACCGAACCAGAGAATATCGTCCGGATTTATTGGAACAGGCAAAATTGACGAAAAAAGAAATAGAATGGTTAGAAAAACAGTAAAAAACGGGGAGTCTGTGAATGACAGACCCCCGTTTCCTTATTTTAATTTTCGATAATTTTTGGTGAATAATATGGCTGTCACCGTTACCGCAATGGTATCTGCAATGGGTTCTGCCAAAAATACAGCCATGACTTGGTTGGAAAAGAAGAATGGAAGAATAAAAATCAGTGGTATGAGTAAGATGACTTTACGAAGCAAGGCAAGAAACACAGAGGTTTTAGCATTGCCCAGTGCGATAAAGGTCTGCTGGCAAGCAATCTGAATCCCGAACAGTAGCGATGCTGCCATATAAATACGAATGGACCAGGTGGTATAATCAGCAAGTGCAGCGCTATTTGTAAAGATAGCAATGAAGATGCGTGGAAGGAACATGGCAATAGCCCAAAGCATAGTCGAATAGAGCAGACATGCTTTTAAAAGCAGTTTAAATGTTTTCTTCACACGGTCGATATTGCCGGCGCCATAGTTAAAGCTGATGATAGGCTGTGCGCCTTGGGTAAGTCCTTGGAGCGGCAGCATGCAAAACTGCATCAGACTGGTCAAAATAGTCATGGCACCTACTGCAATATCACCACCATATTTTAATAATGAAGTATTGAAGCTGACGGACAAGACACTTTCAGTAAACTGCATAATAAAAGGGGATAGTCCAAGTGCCAGACAAGGTAGTATGGTTCGCGTATTGGGTTTCAGGTTTTCTTTGCGGATGCGTAGAGAACTTTTTTTAGAAAGCAGAAATTTCAGTACCCAGATACACGAAATCGCCTGTGAAATAATCGTTGCCAGGGCAGCTCCTTTCACACCCATATGAAATCCAAAGATGAAAATAGGGTCTAGGATAATGTTGCAAATAGCACCAATGGCAACGGTAAACATTCCGGTTTTTGCATATCCCTGGGCATTGATAAAAGCATTTAACCCCAGTGAAAATTGAACGAATATGGTTCCGATGGAATAAATTTTCATATAATCCCAAGCATAGGATATGGTATTTCCACTGGCACCAAACAGCATGAGAATAGGATGTCCAAAGGCTAAGAAAACAACCGTTAGCAAAACGGCAATCAGAGCAAGCATGGTGGTACAGTTTCCAAGGATTTTTTCTGCAGCAGGTTTATCCCCTTTTCCCATCATAATAGAAGCACGCGGGGCACCTCCCATACTAACCAGTGCAGCAAATGCAGAAATGGCCATGATAATCGGCATGGTAACCCCCACACCGGTAAGGGCTTCCGGACCGATTTTAGGAATGTGACCAATGTACATCCGGTCCACCATGTTATACATAACATTGATGACTTGAGCTAGAATAGCAGGGAGCGCCAGACGAAAAAACAGTTTTCCCAGAGCATCATTTCCCAAATCCGCTTCTTTGGATGTTTTTAGTTGTTTCATAATATAACTTCCTTTCCTATATCATTTATACATGTAGAACATGATATCATAGGGAAATAAAGAAGTAAAGAGATAAAAAAACCTTGCGCACCACGGTGAATTGTGGTAAAATCTAATAGTTGTGAGAAGAAGCGATGGTCCTCTGGTACAAGATATGTATTAAGAACGTCAAAATATAAAGGAGGTCGCACAATGAATGACATTATTAAGAATATTGAAGCAGAACAATTAAAGGCAGATGTACCTGAATTTAACGTAGGTGATACCGTGAAAGTATATGGTAAAATCAAAGAAGGTACTCGTGAAAGAATCCAGATTTTTGAAGGAACAGTCCTGAAGAAACAAGGTGGAAGCACGAGAGCAACATTTACAGTAAGAAAGAGCTCTAATGGTATCGGAGTTGAGAAAACTTGGCCATTACATTCTCCCAATGTAGAACGTGTGGAAGTCATCCGCCGTGGTAAAGTAAGAAGAGCAAAATTGAATTACTTAAGAGGACGTGTAGGTAAGAGAGCGAAAGTAAGAGAATTAGTAAAATAGTAAATGTGGAAAGGGACAATACATCATGTATATTGTCCCTTTCGTTTACACTGAGGGGAAGATATGCATAAATTATCGTTTCGGAAAGAAAAAGTGAGAATGAATTGGGATGGTGTGAAGTCAGCAGGAGTATGGACCTTTCAGATATTACTTGTTTGCTTGTTCGCCTTTGTTTTTGTGTGGTATTTTGGACAACGGGTCAGTATGATTGGAGATTCCATGAAACCCTTATTAAAAAATGGGGATATCGTGTTAATCAATCGGATTGTCTATGATGCAAGTACGCCAAAAAGAGGTGATATTGTTGCCTTTCGACCCAATGGAAATGAGAACTCACATTTTTATTTTAAAAGATTGATAGGACTACCGGGAGAAACCGTTCAAATAAAAGAGAATCAAATATATATCAATGGTAAAAAGATCCAAGAAAAACAAAAGACCACCAAGATAGAAGAGGCGGGACTTGCCAAAGACAAAATCCAATTAAAGGGAGATGAATACTTTGTATTAGGCGATAACCGTAAAAGCAGTGAGGATAGTCGAATGGCAGATGTGGGAAATGTAAAACGTTCTGAGATAGAAGGAAAAGCATGGTTTATAGTTTCCCCCCATAAGCATTTTGGCTTTATAAAAAAGGAGAAATAATATGCATTTTCAATGGTACCCGGGACATATGACAAAAGCGAAGAGGATGATGCAAGACAGCATTAAATTAATTGATCTGGTAATTGAACTGGTAGATGCCAGAATCCCTATGAGCAGTCGAAATCCAGAAATAGATGAACTAGGCAAGAATAAAGCGAGATTGATTTTATTAAACAAAGCGGATTTAGCAGAAGAAAAATGGAATGATGCATGGGCGGCTTATTTTAAAGAAAAGGGATATTCCGTTATTAAAGTGAACTCAAAAAAAGGTGGTGGCGTGAAATCCATCCAAGGAGTTATTCAAGAGGCTTGTAAAGAAAAGACAGAACGGGACCGAAAACGGGGTATCTTAAATCGTCCCATTCGGGCGATGGTAGTAGGAATCCCCAATGTAGGAAAATCTACTTTTATTAATTCTTTAGCAGGAAAAGCCTGTACAAAAACCGGAAATAAACCGGGAGTTACCAAAGGAAAACAGTGGATTCGCTTGAATAAAAATGTGGAATTATTGGATACACCGGGTATTTTGTGGCCGAAATTTGAAGACCAGACAGTAGGGCTTCGACTGGCATTTACCGGTTCCATCAAAGATGAAATTTTAAATACAGAAGAATTGGCTGCAGAAACCATTGGGTTTATGCTAAAACAGTATCCGGGGGTGTTGGCGGAAAAATATCAGATTGAAGAATCATCCGATCCTTATGTTTGTCTTTCTGAAATTGCAAAAAGTCGTCATTGTCTTTTGCGTGGCAATGAACTGGACACGGACAAGGCATCCAGATTATTAACAGATGATTTTAGAAATGGAAAGTTGGGAAGAATTACGATTGAATTTCCGGCAGATTATGAATAAAATGGAACGAACGGAGGATAGAGATTCATGGGTGAAAACGAAGATAACAGAGAAGAAAAACCAAAGGGAATCGGAAGGGAGCTTCTAGGCTGGCTGGGATACATAGTTCTTATCATAGGACTTACTTATCTTATTATTACTTTTATAGGACAAAGGACCAGAGTGAGTGGGGAATCCATGCAAACCACATTGCATGATGGAGATAATCTAATTGTGGATAAAATTTCTTATCGATTCCGGGATCCAAAGCGTTATGAAATCATTGTATTTCCTTATGCATACGAGGAGAAAACTTATTATATTAAAAGAATTATCGGGCTTCCGGGAGAACATGTTCAGGTGATTGATGGATATGTTTATATTAATGGAGAGAAATTGGATGAACATTATGGCAAAGAAGTGATGAATGACCCGGGCATTGCCCAAAAAGAGATTGTGCTGGGAGAGGACGAATATTTTGTGTTAGGAGATAATCGAAATCACAGTTCAGACAGCCGAGACCCCAGTGTTGGCATTTTGCATCGAAAGAATCTGATCGGGCGTGCATGGGTGAGAATCTGGCCACTGGATCGACTTGGGGTAGTAGAACATGAATAAAAGTGTGAAAGAAGTCAAACAAGAATGGGAAGAGGCGGATGATCAGACAAGACAAGTTCTGTATATGACCTATGCAGAGGATGACCGAGCAGGAATTATCAGTTTGCTTGCAAAATATAGACGTCAAGAGAAGAAGATGGAAGCTGAAATCAACCGAGTAGAACAGATGCTCACCTATGAAAGAAAGTATCAAGAATATGAATTTATCTGTGGAATCGATGAAGTGGGAAGGGGTCCATTGGCGGGTCCGGTGGTTGCAGGTGCGGTGATTCTACCAAAGGATTGTACCATTTTGTATCTGAATGATTCCAAACAATTGTCGGCAAAAAGAAGAGAAGAACTCTATGACGAAATCATGGAAAAAGCAGTGGCAACCGGAATTGGATGCGTATCACCGGCAAGGATTGATGAAATCAATATCTTGCAAGCAACCTATGAAGCAATGCGTCTGGCAGTGAGTCATTTGCCCGTACAACCGAATCTTTTATTAAATGATGCCGTGACCATCCCCGGAATATCTATTACACAGGTGCCTATTATCAAAGGAGATGCCAAAAGCTTGTCGATTGCGGCGGCTAGCGTCATTGCCAAGGTTACTAGAGACCGATGGATGGAAGAGTATGATACCATACTGTCCGGATATGGACTGGCAAAGAACAAGGGCTATGGTTCTGCCGAACACATTGCAGCATTACAAAAGTTAGGACCAACACCTATTCACAGGTCAACCTTTATTAAGAATTTTATTTAGGAGCAGGAAAAATACATGAAACCAAACCAAAGAGCAGTGGGAACGGCCTACGAAAAAATGGCCGGACGTTATTTGGAACAGCAAGGGTATGTGATTTTGGAGTATAATTTCCGGTGTCATAGTGGAGAAATCGACATCATTGCCA
Organism: Lachnospiraceae bacterium; assembly: GCA_036666555.1. Lineage (GTDB taxonomy): Bacteria > Bacillota > Clostridia > Lachnospirales > Lachnospiraceae > UMGS1251. The sequence goes on from JAVWVS010000009.1 coordinate 36,122, forward strand.
GAGAGGGAAATTGTGTGGTGTTTTGCGAGGTGAAATACCGAGCAGATGAGAAAGCAGGGCATCCCTTGGAGGCTGTGAATGAAAAAAAACAAAAGAGATTGTCAAAATGTGGACTCTATTATGTAACTATGCATGGAAATGAAAATATACCTTGCCGGTTTGATGTAATCGGAATTTTAAAAGAAGAAATCACTCATATAAAAAATGCATTTGACTATGTGATATAGAAAAGGGGTGGAGGCAATGGAACTAGGGCTAAAATATCAGAATCAAGAAAAGATATTTCTGGAACGTGAAGAAGAGGGAGTTCCATTTTTGGAATTTCCTCTTCTTACAGAATTAGGAGTGGTCAAACACGGTTTTTCTACCCGCCTCGGTGGAGTAAGCGAAGGAATCTATGCTTCTATGAATTTAAGCTTTGCCAGAGGGGATGAAAGGGAACATGTAAAAGAAAATTTTCATCGGTTCGCAAGGACGATGGGGGTCTTGGAGACGGAGATGGTCTGTTCAGCGCAAGTACATGATACACAGATTCGAGTGGTTACGAAAGAAGATAGTGGAAAAGGACTTTTAAAACCAATTGATTATTCGTCTGCAGATGGATTAATCACCAATATTCCCGGTATTTGCCTAGTTACTTTTTATGCAGATTGTGTGCCGCTATATTTTGTGGATCCGGTAAAAAAAGTCATTGGTCTTAGCCATTCCGGATGGCGGGGAACTGTTGGGAAAATCGGCAGGAAGACGGTAGAAACCATGGAACACGAATATGGCTGTGACCCAAAGGACATCCGTGGAGCAATCGGTCCTTCTATTTGTCAGGATTGTTATGAAGTCAGTGAGGATGTTATAAGCGAATTTCAAAAAGGATTTTCCCAAGGGGATTGGGAAGAATTGTTTTTTCAAAAGGAAAACGGAAAATATCAGCTGAATCTTTGGAAGGCCAATGAGTTGGTGATGAAAGAAGCTGGTATTTTAAAGGAACATATTGCAGTGACCAATTTATGTACTTGTTGCAATCGTCAATTGTTATTTTCACATCGAGGATCCAATGGAAAACGCGGAAATATGGGAGCATTTTTAGCTTTGAAGAAATAGGAGGAGCATATGGAAAAATCAGCGACGCAAGGGGCCACAGAGGTAGTAAAAGAGGTCAATCAGTTTGCGACTTATCTGCAGAGTCAGATTCCGGAACTGATTTCATTTGGCATTCGGGTACTATTGGCATTTGTTTTTTTCTTTATTGGAAGTAAACTTATTCAATGGGTTCGAAAAATAGTGAGACGCTCTATTGAACGTTCCCAAGCGGATAAAGGAGTAGAGCAGTTTGTAGATTCACTGTTAAAATTTTCCCTCTATATCTTATTGTTGTTTTCCATCGCAACGAAATTTGGAGTGGAATCCTCATCTGTAGCAGCTTTGATTGCATCCGGCGGGGTTGCAATTGGTTTGGCATTGCAAGGGAGTTTGTCCAACTTCGCAGGCGGAGTACTGATTCTTTTGCTAAAGCCCTTTGTAGTAGGGGATTATATTGTAGAAGATTCTCATAAAAATGAAGGAACGGTAAAAGAAATTCAGATTTTTTATACGAAATTGTCCACCGTAGATAATAAAATTATTGTGATTCCAAATGGAACTCTTGCCAATACCAGTATGACGAATGTAACAGCGAAAGATCGCAGGAGGCTGGACTTAACCGTTAGCATTTCCTATCAGGCAGATTTAAAAAAGGCGAAACAGGTCATTAAAAATTTACTGCAGCAAAATAGAAGTGTTTTGAAAGAGGAAGAAATGATAGTGTTCGTGGATCAACTGGCGGAGAGCGCCGTAGTAATTGGTGCTCGTGTATGGGTGGAAATGGACGAATATTGGACAGCTAGATGGGAACTGCTGGAAGAAATTAAGCTGGCACTGGATGCACATCAGATTGAAATTGCATATCCTCATGTGACGGTGCAAATGGATGAGAAAAACTAAATGCCACTTTCCTTGCCTTTGTAAGGAATTTATGGTAGCATACAGGAAATGAATAAAAAAGAACCGTCTGTATCTAGAAGGGCTTTTGGTATTGCGCCGAGAGGTGTTGTATGAAAAGTCTTTCTTTTTTTTTATAGGAGGAGGGAAATACAGTCCTCCTATAAAAAAGGTTAGGACAACAGAAACGAAAATTAGGAGGAAGAAAAATGGAAACAATTACAGTGATGGAACGAGATGCATCAACAAAAGTAAAGAAATTGAGGCGCTCAGGTATGGTTCCTTGTGTGATTTATGGAGGAGCATTATCGGAGTCAATTTCTATTCAAATGGAAAAGACAGTTGCAGACAAAATGTTTAAACTGAAACGAGAAGGAAGTAAAATCCTCCTTAGGATAGAGGAGCAGGAAATCCCTGTGCAAATTAAGGATCAAATGAGAGATTGCTTAACGCGCGAACTGACCCATATCAGTTTTCAAGCATTGAAAGTAGATCGAAAAGTCAACAGTGTTGCTCATATTCTTTTAGTAAATGAGGATAAAATCAAAGGTACTTTGGAAAAAATGGTTTTGGAAATTCCTTATATGTCTTTGCCAGAGGACATGATTGATACGGTTTCCATTGACTTGGATGGAATACCAAACGGAAGCGTGAAAACCGTTGGAGATATCAGTGAATTCCAAAGCAAAAAGATAGAATTACAAATTGAGACAGATAATATTGTATTCCGCATTAGAGATAAAAAAGTGCTCTCCTAGGTGGGGAGTGATGATTGGTACTCTAAATAAAAGGAGTGAAGTAAAAAAAGTCCGGTCTCCGGACTTTTTTGTTAAGCTGAAAGCCGGATTTGAACCGGCGACCCCTTCATTACGAGTGAAGTGCTCTACCAACTGAGCTATTTCAGCATTGTGGTGTTTTGTACAGCCACAAAGATTATTATATCTGATTTTAAGAAATATGCAACCTTTTTTTGTGATTTGGAAAAAATTATTTTTTTAAGTAGTGAGTTTCTATCACGCTAATACTTTTGTATAAGCCCATGGCGATAATGCAAAGTAGTACAATGGACATAATATTATATATTCGGCTCGACATATTATGTGTTTGGCGTATAATAATAGTATATAAAATGGGAGGTATTTACGTGAAAGAAAACCAAAACACAGAATGGAAAGAATCTTGGCGTGATGAATACCTAAAATGGATTTGTGGTTTTTCAAACGCTCAAGGAGGCAAAATCTTTATCGGAACCAGAGATGATGGAACTGTAGTGGGAGTTGCTGATAGTAAAAAACTGTTGGAAGATCTTCCGAATAAAGTTCGTGATATCCTTGGTATTATTGTAGACGTTAATTTACTTACAGACAATGAAAAAGATTATATAGAAATAGTAGTAAATCCTAGTAGTTATCCGGTTAATTTCAAGGGAGAATATCATTATCGAAGCGGCAGTACAAAACAGCTTCTTCGTGGGGCATCACTAACGGAATTTTTGCTATCTAAAACTGGGTACAAGTGGGATGCGGTTCCGGTGGATGATGTAATGGCTGAAGATTTGGACAAAGAGAGTTTTGATATTTTTCGTCGGGAAGCATTGCGTAGCGGACGCATGACGAAAGAAGATTTGCACATGAGTAACGAACAGTTATTGGAAAATCTTAGATTAATGGAAAATGGAAAGCTTAAGAGGGCTGCGGTTATGCTTTTTCACCGAGAACCAGAGAAATGGGTTACAGGTGCATTTATTAAGATTGGATATTTTGGCGAGGGATCGGATTTGCGTTATCAGGATGAGATTCATGGTTCACTGCTTATGCAGGCAGATCGTGTCGTAGATTTGATTTATTTAAAATATATGAAAGCAGATATTTCTTATGACAATGTGACAAGAATAGAAACGTATCCATTGCCAAAGTTGGCAGTCAGAGAAGCTGTATACAATGCTATTATTCATTCCAATTATGCAGCGTTAATCCCTATTCAAATTCGCATTCATGAGGATGCTTTATATATTAGTAATGACTGCATTTTTCCAGTTGGTTGGACAATAGACACCTTGATGCAACGACACCGTTCACAGCCTTACAATCCAAATATTGCGAATTGCTTTTTTCGTGCAGGATATGTGGAAACTTGGGGACGTGGGATTGAAAAGATTTGTGAGGCTTGTAAACAGCATGGAGTGCCAAGCCCGGAATATACGCTACATCTAGAAGATATTATGGTCAAATTCACTCCATTAAAGCAGTATAAGGTGTCAAAAGAACAAAATGGCACTTTAAATGGCACTTTAAATGGCACATTAAAGGGCATCTTAGAAGAAAAAATATTGACCATTATTAGAGAGAACCCTAAGTTGACTCAATCTCAAATGGCAGTTTTGACAGGGACTTCAGAACGTTCTACAAAACGTATAATGAAATCAATGATGGAAGAAGGGAAGATTGAACGTATAGGTGGACGAAAATATGGCTGTTGGAAAGAAAAAATAGATTAAACGGATAAGAGTGTGTAATGATAATCACAAAAAAACAATAAAAGTTCGGTTTCCGAACTTTTATTGTTTTTTTAAGTAGCAAGTTTCTATCACGCTAATACTTTTATATAAGCCCATGGCGATAATGCAAAGTAGTACAATGGACATGATTAACCAATCCATTTTAAACACTTGGCTGGAATAGATAATTAAATATCCAAGACCTTCTCTTGCCGCTAAAAATTCGCCGATAATGACCCCTACCAGACATAGTCCTATATTGACTTTCATAGTACTGATAATGGCCGGCACAGAACTTGGAAGAACTACTTTGGTAAGAGCGTGAAAGCGATTTCCGTGGAGCGTATAAATTAATTTGATTTCCTCTTTATCTACCATTAGGAAGTTGGTATATAGATTTAGAATACTTCCAAAAATAGCAACCGACATTCCGGCTACGATGATGGTTGTTTTTGTTGCACCTAGCCATACAATTAAAAGAGGTGCAAGTGCTGACTTGGGAAGGCTGTTTAATACGACCAAATAAGGGTCTAATATTTCGGAAAGCTTTTTACTGAACCACAACAAGACCGCAATGAGAATACTAAAAAAAATAACTAATAGAAAACTGATGATGGTTTCATATAAAGTGATTCCCATGTGTATGAAAATGCTCCGATCCAGTACCATAGACCAAAAGCAGGTCACTATTTTAGAAGGGCTGCTAAAAATAAATGAATCAATGATTCCCATGTCAGAAGTGATTTCCCATAGAAGCAGAAAACAGACTAAAATCAGGACTCTTGACAGATGAACAATCCATTTATGGTTTCTTTGCTTGATTAAAAACTTCTTTTGTCCTAGGGACACTTCATGCTTTTCCATTCAATTCACCCCAGATCAAATTAAAATAGGTTTTAAATTCCGGTTCATTTCTGCGAGCCAAAGGGGTATCCTTTTGTAGCGCAAACTTAATAGGAACTGTTTGCCAAATAGTGGCCGGACGTTTGGAAAGGATGATAACGCGGTCTCCAAGGCTAATGGCTTCGGAAAGGTCATGGGTGACTAAAATGGCAGTTTTATGTTCTCTTTTTATAATTTGCCCAATATCATCGGCTACTGTGAGACGTGTCTGATAATCAAGAGCGGAAAATGGCTCATCCAGTAGGAGAATATCCGGTTCCAAAACCAAAGTGCGAATTAAAGCAGCACGTTGGCGCATCCCACCGGACAGTTGGGAAGGTTTGGCATCGGAGAAATCTTCTAATCCATATAAACGTAGCAAATCTTCTGCCCGATGCTTGGTTTTTGCAGTCATCATATGTTGAATTTCTAAGCCAAGTACCACATTGTTATAGATGGTACGCCATTCAAATAAATGGTCTCGTTGTAACATATAACCAATATTGGTGGTACTTTCTTTGAGTTCCTTTCCTCGGAGAGATACCGTTCCATATTCCGGAGTCAACAATCCGGCAATAATGGATAGCAAAGTGGATTTACCACAACCGGAAGGACCTACAATGGCAACAAATTCTCCTTCTTTTAATGAAAAAGAAATATTGGATAAAGCTTCTGTCTCTCCGTCCACAGTATGATAAGTGTAATGAATATCAGTTAATTCTAATATATGTTCCATAAGACAAGAAACCTCCGTATCATTTCCCTATTAGTCTATGAAAAAATTGCAAAAGTGTGTAAAAAGTAGATTGTTTTATACTATAAAAACTCGTATAATAAAAACATTAAATTAGTTTGACGAGGTAAAAAGATGAACTATCAAAAAGAACTGGAAGAACTCATAAAAAAAATAGAAAAAGAAGGAAGAGTTCCAAAACTACTGCTGCACAGTTGCTGTGCTCCTTGCAGTAGTTATGTTTTAGAATATCTGTCTGACTTTTTTAGTATTACGGTCTTATATTATAATCCGAACATCTATCCGGAAAGCGAATATACAAAGCGGATTTTGGAGCAGCAGATATTAATTCAGGAAATGAAAGTGAAGCATCCGATTTCTTTTATGGCAGGTAATTATGATAAAGAAAAATTTTCTACCATGGCAAAAGGAAAAGAAAATTTAAAAGAAGGGGGAGAACGTTGTTTTCAATGTTATGCCCTTCGACTTTCCGAAGCAGCCAGAATTGCAAAAGAAGGAGCATTTGAATTTTTCGCTACCACCCTTAGCATCAGCCCCTTGAAAAACGTAGAAAAACTAAACGAAATCGGACAAATGCTGGGTGGAAAATATGGAGTAAATTATCTTCCATCCGACTTCAAAAAGAAGAATGGATACAAGCGTTCTGTGGAATTGTCAAAGGAATATGGCTTGTATCGCCAGAATTATTGTGGATGCGAATTTTCTTATAAAGAGATGGAAATTCGTTAGAAGGAAACTTTACAAGGAAGGAAAGTCATGGTAAACTAAACAAAACAAAAGATACCGATGACCAAAGTGCGAGGGAATAAAATGTTTGCAATAGAAAAAATGCATGAAGAATTGAAAAAGTATTGTTCTACGCAGGAGATTTTTGATTTTTATCGCATTATAGATGCGGAAACGAATCAAATATATGATTATGATGGCGAAACGCTTATTCCCCAAAAAAATAAGTGCTATTTTATATGGGGACGGGATTGTCCTTGTGTGAATTGCACATCAGAACGTGCATTGGAAAGAAATCAACAGATTGTTAAATTGGAATATATGGAAAAAAATATAGTCTTGATTTTCAGTATTCCCATTGAATTAAAAGGAAAGAGATATGTGATGGAGTGTGGGAAAGATGTCACTACCAGCATGACGATTAACAATGCGACGCAATTAGAAGACAATAATGAAGATATTACTCAGGTCATTCAGCATTTTAATGAGTTGTTGACTCATGATAGTTTTACAAAACTTTACAATAAAAATTTCACCTACCAGAAGATACTGAGGGCATTCCGACGGGCAAAGGAAGACGGTGTTTTGTTGACCGTTGCAGTCATGGATATCGATCATTTCAAACAGATCAATGATGCGTATGGACACGTCACAGGAGATGCGGTCATTTTACGCATTGTGGATGTGATTCGTCAGTATATAGAAGAGGAATCCGCATGGGCTTCTAGAATGGGTGGAGATGAGTTCTTAGTTGCTTATGAAGGGAAGTCTTTAAAAGAAGTAGAGGAAAAATGTAGACAAGCGAGAGCAACGATTGCAGGAATTGAGTTTCAGGAAGAAGAACATACCTTTCATGTAAGTGTCAGCTGTGGTGCGGCGCAATATTTGCCGGGTGAAAGCACAAATGAATTGCTTGATCGAGCAGACAAGAAAATGTACGAGATGAAAAGAGGAAAATAGATGGCACAATTATGGGGTGGAAGATTTACAAAGGAAACGGATCAACTGGTTTATAATTTTAATGCGTCCATTTCTTTTGATAAAAAATTATATGCGCAGGATATCAATGGAAGTATTGCACATGTTCTGATGTTATCCAAACAAGAGATTTTGACCAAAGAGGAAAAACGAAAGATTATAGAAGGACTGGAAGGCATTTTAAATGATGTGCAAAGTGGGAAACTGGAGATTACCGAAACATACGAAGATATTCATAGCTTTGTAGAAGCAACGTTGATTGATCGAATCGGAGAACCAGGGAAAAAATTACATACGGGAAGAAGCAGAAATGATCAAGTAGCATTGGATATGAAACTTTATACAAGAGAAGAAGTGTTATTACTTGAAAAACTGGTAAAGGCATTTTTGGAGACACTTCTTTCCATCATGGAAGAACATACAGAGACGATTATGCCGGGATTTACTCATCTTCAAAAAGCACAGCCGATTACATTGGCACATCATATCGGTGCTTACTTTGAAATGTTTAAACGGGACCGTTCCAGACTACAGGATATTTACAAGCGAATGAACTATTGTCCACTTGGTTCCGGAGCACTGGCAGGAACCACCTATCCACTGGACCGGGCGTATACGGCTGAGCTATTAGGATTTGACGGACCCACCTTAAATAGCATGGATTCTGTTGCAGACCGAGATTACTTGATGGAACTAATGTCTGCACTTTCTATTATGATGATGCATTTGAGCAGGTTTTCGGAAGAAATTATTATCTGGAATTCCAATGAATATCAATTCGTAGAGATTGATGATTCCTACAGTACCGGAAGCAGTATTATGCCACAGAAAAAGAATCCAGATATTGCAGAGTTGGTGAGAGGAAAAACAGGACGCGTATATGGTGCTTTGATGTCGATTCTTACAACGATGAAGGGAATCCCACTGGCATACAACAAAGATATGCAAGAAGATAAAGAACTGGTTTTTGATGCAATTGATACGGCCAAAGGGTGCATTTCCCTATTTGACGGGATGCTTCGCACCATCCGGTTCAATCAAGACAAGATGAAACAAAGTGCTAAAAATGGATTTACGAATGCCACGGATGCAGCAGATTATCTGGTGAATCATGGGGTGGCGTTTCGAGATGCGCATGGGATCGTAGGACAATTGGTTCTACATTGCATAGAAGAAGGAATTTCCCTAGATGAGATGACATTAGAAGAATATCAAAAGATTTCACCGGTATTTGAAGCCGATATCTATGATGCAATCAGCCTGGAAACGTGTGTAAATAAGCGTACCACCATTGGTGCTCCAGGGAAAAAGGCCATGTTAGAAGTGATTCAATTACATAAAAAATATTTGCAGGAATGTTGATAACACTGTTAAAAGAAGGAAAGAGATGAGGGAGAAGGATGGAATCAAAATTAAAAGTAGGAATTTTAGGAGCAACCGGGATGGTAGGACAGCGTTTTATTTCTTTACTGGAGAATCACCCGTGGTATGAAGTGACAACGTTAGCAGCAAGTGCCAGATCAGCAGGCAAGACCTATGAAGAGGCAGTTGGAACCAAATGGAAGATGCCTACACCCATGCCGGAACAGGTGAAAAATCGAATCGTTATGAATGTAAATGAAATCGAAAAAGTAGCTGCGGAAGTGGATTTTGTTTTTAGTGCAGTGGATATGACCAAGGAAGAAATACGAGTAATCGAAGATGCTTATGCGAAGACCGAGACTCCGGTAGTATCCAATAACAGTGCTCACAGATGGACACCGGATGTGCCTATGGTCGTTCCGGAGATTAATCCGGAACATTTTGAAGTCATTGCAGCACAGAAAAAACGTCTGGGTACTACCAGGGGCTTTGTAGCAGTAAAACCAAATTGCTCTATTCAAAGCTACGCACCGGTACTGACCGCATGGAAAGAATTCGTTCCCACAGAAGTAGTTGCAACTACTTATCAGGCAATTTCAGGAGCCGGTAAGACATTTAAAGAATGGCCGGAAATGCTGGGAAATGTCATCCCTTATATTGGTGGAGAAGAAGAAAAAAGTGAACAAGAGCCACTTCGTATCTGGGGGAAAGTGGTGGATGGTCAAATCGTAAAAGCAGAAAAACCATTGATCACCACACAGTGTATCCGCGTTCCGGTACTGGATGGACATACGGCGGCAGTGTTTGTGAAATTCGAAAAGAAACCGACCAAGGAACAATTAATTGAAAAATTGATGAATTTTAAAGGACTCCCACAGGAATTGAACCTTCCAAGTGCGCCGAAACAATTTATTCAATATTTGGAAGAAGATAATCGCCCACAAGTATCCATGGATGTGCAGTATGAAAATGGAATGGGTATTTCGGTAGGAAGATTAAGAGAAGATACAGTATATGATTTTAAATTTGTCGGATTATCTCATAACACCGTGCGCGGTGCGGCAGGAGGAGCAATCCTTTGTGCAGAAACACTGACTGCAAAGGGATATATTCAGGCAAAATAGGAAGCATACCATCAGGGACGCGGTGATAACATCCACCGTGTCTCATTTTTTTCTTCCGTTTGGTGAAAAATATGATAGAATAAGAAGAAAGCGTCATGACAAAAGGAGACTAAAAAGAGCATGCAGGAAAAACAGTTGAGTTATACACAAAATAGAGAACTATCTTGGCTGCGCTTTAACCAAAGAGTATTAGAAGAGGCGCAAGATCAGACCGTTCCGTTGATGGAACGAATGAAATTTGTGGCGATTTTTACAAGTAATTTAGATGAGTTTTTTATGATTCGAGTAGGAAGTCTTTATGATATAGCAGCCCTTGGGGAAGTAGGTTATGACATGAAATCCGGAATGACGGCCCAGGAGCAGTTAAGTGCTATTTATAGTACCATGGCACTTCTTTATAAAGAACGGGATAAAACCTATATTGAAATCAAAAAACAATTACACCCTTATGGGGTGTGTGGTTTGGATTTTAAAGAATTGGAAGCGAATGAAAAAAAATACGTAAAAAAATATTTCAAAGATCAAATCCTTCCCATTTTATCGCCACAGATAGTGGATGCGAACCACCCATTCCCCCATTTGCTGAATAAGGAAATGTATGTGGTGGCCAGTTTGAGAGATACCACGAAATCTATGTTGGGAATCGTTCCAGTGCCACAATTTGTTTCAGATATTCTTTATCTTCCGGGGCATGATATTCGTTATATCCGCATGGAAAAAGTAATCATGGAATATATGGAAGTCGTTTTCGAACAATATGTGGTATCTTATAAAAATTATATCTGTGTGACGCGCAATGCAGATATTTCACCGGACGATGAAGCATTTGATGACAATGAAGATTTCCGTTATCGCATGAAAAGAACATTGAATAAGCGGAAGCGGATGGCAGTGGTGCGGATGGAGACTGCAGAATCTCTGAACAAAGATATGGAAAAATATTTCTGTGACCGATTTTCCATTACCCCCAGACAGATATTTCGCACCAAGGTTCCGATGAAGTTGGAATACATGTTTGCAATTATGGATAAGGCACCTGCATCTATGAAACGAACATTGGTGGACGAACCATTTACGCCCCAGCCGTCTCGGTTCGTACAGCCGGGAAGTGTGTTGAAACAGGTGAAGCGAAAGGACATTTTGCTTTCTTATCCCTACGAAAGTATGGAGCCATTTTTGCAGTTAGTCAAGGAAGCTTCTACCGATGCCAGTGTCATTACCATTAAGATTACGATTTACCGTCTGGCGAAAAAGACAAGACTGGTGGAATATCTGTGTGCGGCAGCTGAAAATGGAAAAGAAGTGACGGTGTTAATTGAATTGCGGGCACGGTTTGATGAGCAAAATAATATTGACTGGTCAGAGCGTCTGGAAGAAGCGGGATGCAGAGTGATTTATGGATTCGAAGGGTATAAAGTGCATTCTAAAATATGTCTGATTACCTATCGAAATCGAACCGATATTCAATATATCACCCAGATTGGAACCGGTAATTACAATGAAAAGACAGCCAAGATGTATACCGATCTTTGCTTGATGACATCCAATCGTGGGATTGGAACAGATGCGACAGAATTTTTCAAAAATATGTCCATTGGGAATCTGGAAGGCACCTACGAACACCTGATTGTGGCACCCAGTAGTTTGAAGCAGAAAATACTACTGATGATGGATGCGGAGATTCACAAAGGAAAAAATGGGCGCATTGTGATGAAGATGAATTCGGTGACAGATGTTGATTTTATCCAAAAAGTAGCAGAAGCATCCAAGGCAGGTGTGAAAATTGATTTGATCGTCCGCGGAATCTGCTGTATTTTGCCGGGGATTCCAGGCGAGACAGAGAATTTAACAGTCACCAGTATTGTGGGAAGATATTTGGAACATCCCCGTATCTTTTGCTTTGGAACCGGTGGGGATCAAAAGATGTATATAGGGTCTGCAGATATGATGACTCGTAATACAGAGAAGCGTGTGGAAGTCGCATGTCCGATTCTTAATCCGGATGTAAGAATCCGCATCAATCGAATGATACAGATTATGTTAGAAGATAATGTGAAGGCACGGGTATTGCAAAAGGATGGCATTTATTGTAAAAAAGAAATCACGGACCATCCGGTGAACTCTCAGGAATATTTTATGAAAGAAGCATTGGGGGCAAAACAGCCGGAAAGAAAAGAAAAACAAAGCTTTTACAAACGTATTCTGACATTTTTTCAAAGAGAAAAAAAGTAAAATAATAAGAGATAGGAAGTAATCCATGGGAAAATCGTTATATATCGCAGAAAAGCCCAGTGTGGCTCAAGAATTTGCAAAGGTACTAAAATTAAATACGAGGCGTAAGAACGGTTATCTGGAATCAGAGGAAGCTATTGTAACGTGGTGTGTAGGACATTTGGTTACCATGAGTTATCCGGAAGTGTACGATGAAAAATATAAGCGATGGAGCTTACAGACCCTTCCTTTTATTCCCAAAGAATATAAGTACGAAGTGATTCCAGCTGTGGCAAAACAATTTGAAATCGTAAAAGAACTTTTGACCAGAGAGGATGTGGAGCGCATTTACGTTTGCACTGACTCGGGAAGAGAGGGAGAATACATTTATCGTTTAGTAGAACAGATGGCGGGAGTGAAGGGAAAAGACAGACGACGGGTATGGATTGATTCGCAGACAGAAGATGAAATTTTGCGTGGAATCAAAGAGGCAAAAGACTTAAGTGCTTATGACAACCTGTCCGATGCGGCTTATCTAAGAGCAAAAGAAGATTATCTAATGGGTATTAATTTTTCCAGATTATTGACACTGGAATATGGAAACAGTATTTCCAATTACCAAAAAAGCAAATACACCGTTATCTCCGTAGGCCGCGTTATGACCTGTGTACTGGGAATGGTGGTACGCCGAGAACGGGAAATTCGGGAATTTGTGAAAACTCCATTTTATCGTGTATTAAGCACCGTAGACGTAGACGGGCATACCTTTGAAGGAGAATGGAGAGCAGTAAAGGGTTCTCATTATTTTGAATCGGTGGATTTATATAAGGAGAATGGATTTCAAACACGGGAAAAAGCAGAGGAACTGATGGCATTTCTCACAGTGCCGGAACCACTGAGCTGTGAAATCACTGGGATTGAAAAAAAGCAGGAAAAGAAAAATCCGCCACTGCTATACAACTTGGCAGAACTGCAAAATGAATGTTCCAAACGTTTTAAAATCAGTCCGGATGAAACTCTTCGCATTGTACAGGAGTTATATGAAAAAAAGTTAGTGACTTATCCCAGAACAGATGCCAGAGTGTTGTCTACTGCAGTGGCAAAGGAAATTCATAAAAATTTAAATGGACTTTCCAAGTATGAACCATTTGCCAGATATTTAACAGAAATTGCCCAGATGGGTAGTTACAAAGGGTTGGAAAAAACAAGATATGTAAATGATAAACAGATTACGGATCATTATGCAATCGTACCCACCGGGCAGGGACTTGGGGCGTTGAATGCTGTCAGTCATACAGCAAAACAGGTCTATGACAGCATCGTCAGACGGTTTCTGAGCATCTTCTATCCACCGGCGGTTTACCAAAAAGTCAGTATTACCACCAAACGAAAAGAAGAAAGTTTTTTCTCGAATTTCAAAGTATTATCCAAAGAAGGATATCTAAAAGTAGCAGGTGCTGGAGGACAGACGGAAGAAGGGAATCTGGATTCCCAGTTTTTCCAATGCATCAGTGGATTAAAGAAAGGCTCTTTGCTGGGTGTGAAGTCCTACGATATCAAGGAAGGGGAAACTTCACCACCCAAGCGGTATAATTCCGGATCTATGATTTTAGCCATGGAAAATGCAGGACAATTTATTGAAGATGAAGAATTACGGGCACAGATGAAAGGAAGTGGCATTGGAACCAGTGCAACTAGAGCAGAGATTTTAAAAAAACTAATACATATTAAATATTTGGCTTTGAATAAGAAGACCCAAATGGTGACCCCCACACTTTTAGGAGAAATGATATTTGACGTCGTAAACAATTCCATTAAATCACTGTTGAATCCGGAACTGACTGCCAGCTGGGAAAAGGGACTCAATTATGTGGCGGAGGGAGAAATTACTTCAGAGGAATATATGGTGAAGTTAGAGAAATTTATTGTCAGTCGAACCAGTGGCGTGCTGAGTCTGAACAATCAATCCAGACTGCGAGGCTGTTATGACCAAGCGGCCTCTTATTACAAAAAAAATGAACAATAGGAAGGATTTAATATCAATGAAAGAATTAACCATTGCAGAATTATTTGATTTAAAAGAAACCATTGCAGGAGAACTATTTGAAGGGGCGGTATTTCCGTGGGAAGTACTTCCTAAGATTGGTGCATTTATTATTGCATTTGGAAATACGCTCAGTGAAACCGAGTACGACAAACAAGGAGAACATATCTGGATTGCAAAATCAGCAACGGTTGCCCCAACGGCTTCCATAACCGGGCCGGCGATTATCGGAAAACATGCGGAAATAAGACATTGTGCCTTTATTCGAGGAAACGCTTTCGTGGGAGAAGGCGCTGTGGTAGGAAATTCTACCGAGCTGAAAAATGTAGTGCTGTTTAACAAAGTGCAAGTACCACATTACAATTATGTAGGGGATTCCATTTTGGGATATAAGGCTCATATGGGTGCAGGCTCCATTACTTCCAATGTGAAATCGGATAAGAAATTAGTGGTAATCAAAACGCCGGAAGGAGAAATCGAAACCGGAATCAAGAAATTCGGTGCCATACTGGGGGATAAGGTAGAGGTTGGCTGCGGCACCATACTAAATCCAGGAAGTGTGGTAGGAAAACGCACGAATATTTATCCTCTTTCTATGGTAAGAGGGTATGTGCCGGCGAATAGTATCTATAAACAAAAAAATGAAGTAGTAAGAAAGGAAGGGTAAAATGAACCCAAATTTTGTTACATTTGAAATTGAGAAAGCAAAACACATCGCATTGGTAGCCCATGATGGCAAGAAAAAAGAAATGGTAGATTGGTGTGAACGAAACCAAGACATACTGAAAAATCATTTTCTATGCGGAACCGGAACCACTGCAAGACTGATATCGGAACGTACCGGACTGCCGGTCAAAGGATACAACAGTGGTCCATTAGGTGGTGATCAACAGATTGGGGCTAAAATTGTGGAGGGACAGATTGACTTTATGGTATTTTTCTGGGACCCACTGGAGGCACAACCTCATGATCCGGATGTAAAAGCGCTTCTTCGTATTGCAGTGGTATATGATATTCCCATTGCAAATAATCTGGCTACCGCAGATTTTATGCTGAATTCAAAGTACATGGGCGAAACCTACAATCGTACCGTAGAGAATTTTAATAAGACCATTGATGAACGAGTGGAAAAACTGAAAGCCTAAAAAAGTGGGAGTATCGTAAGATACTCCTATATTTTGGCTTGACAAAACATAGGTCAATGTGATACTATCACTTATGTACTTCAATGCTTTAAAGCGTAACGCTTTAAAGCGAGAAGAAGACGGGATATAAAATAAAAAGCATAGAAAGAAGAGGGAAAGACAATGGTTGTAAAAGTATCACTACTGATAGTATTTTTTGCGGTTATGATAGGGGTAGGCCTATACGCAAGAAAACATACCACAAGTGTAGACGGATTTGTGTTAGGAGGACGCTCGGTAGGACCGTGGCTTACGGCTTTCGCATATGGTACGTCCTATTTTTCAGCTGTTGTATTTGTAGGATATGCAGGACAATTTGGATGGAAATATGGAATTGCATCTACCTGGATCGGAATCGGGAATGCATTGATTGGAAGCCTATTGGCGTGGGTAGTCTTAGGCAGACGAACCAGAATTATGAGTCAGCATTTACAGTCTAAAACAATGCCGGATTTCTTCGGAGAACGTTACCACAGTAAATCACTCAAAATTGTAGCTTCGGTCATTGTATTTATCTTTCTGGTACCTTATACGGCATCCATATACAATGGGTTATCCAGATTATTCACAATGGCATTTGATGTTCCTTATGCAGTATGCGTGATTGTCATGGCGGTAGTAACCGGACTATATGTGATTATCGGTGGTTACATGGCAACTGCATGGAATGATTTTATTCAGGGAATTATCATGCTCTTTGGGATCGTTGCAGTTATTTTAGCAGTATTAAACGGTCAGGGCGGTTTTACAGAAGCAATCCGTAAAATGGCAGAAATTCCAAGTGATATACCGGCAACATTAGGACAACAAGGAGCTTTCACTTCTTTCTTTGGGCCGGACCCCATTAATTTATTGGGCGTAGTATTATTGACCTCTCTGGGAACCTGGGGATTGCCACAGATGATTCACAAATTTTACACCATCAAGGATGAAAAAGCAGTGGAAACGGGTACCATTATCTCTACGGTATTTGCTATTGTGATTGCCGGAGGTTCCTATTTCCTAGGAGGATTTGGACGTCTCTTTCAGGGCTCAGCCATTCAAGATGCAAAGACAGGGGGAATCATTTTTGATAACATTATTCCACATATGTTATCCACATTACCGGATATCCTAATCGGAGTGGTGGTGGTATTGGTGCTATCGGCGTCCATGTCTACCTTATCTTCACTGGTATTGACTTCCAGCTCCACATTAACACTGGATTTTTTGAAAGATAATGTGATGAAGAAAATGAGTGAAAAGAAACAGATTCTCACCATGCAGATACTGATTGTGTTTTTTATTGCCATATCGGTTCTAATTGCCCTAGACCCACCGGCGTTTATCGCACAGTTAATGGGAATCTCCTGGGGTGCGCTGGCAGGCGCATTTATTGCACCATTTTTATATGGATTGTACTGGAAAGGAGTTACCCGTGCAGCGGTATGGGCTAGTTTTATCACAGGGGTAGGCATTACGGTCTCCAATATGTTTTTCCATTACATCGAATCACCGATTAATGCAGGTGCAGCAGCTATGGTGGCAGGATTGATTATTGTACCGGTGGTCAGCTTGGTGACACCGAAATTGCCGAAAGAAAAAATTGCAGAACTATTTGAGTGTTATGAAGAAAAAGTATTGATCAGTAAAAAACATTCTTTGAAAGAGGATTAAAATATGTAAAACGGAAGAGAGTGCATTGCATTCTCTTCCGTTTTATGCTATCGTTTAAGAACAGAAATCTGGAAAACATTCGTTTCCATCTGTGTATATCGCCGGCGGATTCCGCCATATACCAATTTGAAAAACAAAAAAGAGGCAGGTGAGGTCTATGAGCTAAAAAATCAAAATAGTGGTTGACATTTTCGTGGAACTATACTAAGATATGAATAGAAAAGCGAACATAGGTTCGCTAGTGAAAAAGGAGATTAGAATGGCAAGCGATGATAAACAAAAAGCATTAGATGCGGCAATTACAAAGTTAGAAAAGGATTTTGGAAAAGGAGCAGTGATGAAGCTTGGGGATGCGGGTGCGCATGTATCCGTAGAGACGGTACCTACAGGTTCTATCAGTTTAGATATTGCATTGGGACTTGGCGGCGTACCAAGAGGCCGTGTCTTGGAAGTATACGGACCGGAATCCAGTGGTAAGACGACACTGGCATTACATATGATTGCAGAAGTTCAAAAACGTGGTGGAATTGCCGGATTTATTGATGCAGAGCATGCATTGGATCCCGTTTATGCGAAGAATATTGGCGTAGACATTGATGAATTATATATTTCACAACCAGACAGTGGAGACCAGGCGCTAGAGATTACAGAGACCATGGTACGCTCTGGAGCAATGGATATTATTGTCATTGACTCCGTTGCCGCATTGGTTCCTCGTCAGGAGATTGAAGGAGACATGGGAGACAGTCACGTCGGACTTCAAGCAAGATTAATGTCTCAAGCATTACGGAAGTTGACACCGGTCATTAGTAAATCGAATTGTATTGTTATCTTTATCAATCAACTTCGTGAAAAAGTAGGCGTCATGTTTGGAAGTCCTGAAACTACCTCCGGTGGACGCGCATTGAAGTTTTATGCTTCGATTCGCCTGGACATTAGAAGGATTGAAACGCTGAAACAAAGTGGCGAAATGGTTGGGAATCGTACACGTGTAAAAGTGGTGAAGAACAAGATTGCACCTCCGTTTAAAGAAGCAGAATTTGATATCATGTTTGGAAAAGGCATTTCCAAAGAGGGAGATGTGCTGGATCTGGCAGCAGGTATTGACTTGATTAATAAAAGTGGCGCATGGTATGCGTATAATGGTGACAAGATAGGACAAGGCCGGGAGAATGCCAAAGGGTATTTATTGGAACATCCGGAGATTATTGAAGAGCTAGAAGAAAAAATTAGAGTACATTATCATTTGGCGGAAAAGAAAAACAGCTTAGATACCTTGGAAGAATCCGGAAGAGTAAAGGAAAAGAAATAAGATGTTAGTGACGAAAGTAGAAGCGTCCGGGAAAACGAAATACAAAATTTACATCGAAGAAGAATTCGCCTTTGTATTATACAAGGGCGAATTGTCTCGTTTTCGTATCAAAGAAAATGAAGAGATAGAACCGGAAGTGGTAGAAAAGATTAAAAAAGAAGTTATATTAAAACGAGTGAAATTACGTGCGCTCCATTTGTTAAATGATATGGATCGGACGGAAGCAGATTTGCGTAAAAAATTGAAACAAGGCTGCTATACGGAGGAAATGATAGAACAAGCGTTAAAGTATGTGAAATCCTTTGGTTATATTGAGGATTCCGGCTATGCCAGACGCTTTATTGAAAGTAGAAAAGAAAGTAAGAGTAAAAAAGAAATATATGCGGCACTTTGCAATAAGGGAGTGAACAAGGAATTGATTGAACAAGCCCTAGAAGCATGTTATAGCGAAGAGGGAGAAGAAGCAGCTATTGCAGCCATTTTACGAAAAAAGAAATTTTGCCCAGAGACCGCAGACAGGGAACAAAAGCAAAAGATGTATGGATATTTGACACGAAAAGGATTTCGCTATGAAAATATTCGTCAAGTAATACAAGTTTATGACGGGAATGCTTGACAGAATTGTGAAAACAGTATAAAATTTAAGTGTTGTATTTGTACAATGAAAATTAAATAAGGAGGTGCTCCTGTGCCAATTAGTATTATTGCTATAATTGTCACTTTGATCGTAGTAGCGCCTATTACTTATCTTGTTACGGTGAACAATCTCAAAAAGAATGCAGATTCTAAAATTGGGAACGCCGATGCAAAAGCAAGAGAGATAATAGATGATGCATTAAAGACTGCAGAGACGAAAAAAAAGGAATCACTCTTAGAAGTAAAGGAAGAATCTATTCGTACGAAGAATGAACTTGAAAAAGAGACGAAAGAAAGAAGAGCCGAACTTCAGCGATATGAAAAAAGAGTGCTTACGAAAGAAGAATCTGTAGAAAAACGAGCAGAGACGATTGAACAAAGAGAGGCGAAACTCTCGACCAAAGAAGATCAGATCAAGCAACGCGAAACAAAGGTGGACGAACTGAATCAACAACGTGTACAGGAACTCGAAAGAATCTCAGGACTTACCTCCGAGCAAGCAAAAGAGTATTTGTTAAAAACTGTTGAAGAAGATGTAAAACATGACACTGCGAAATTAATTAAAGAAATGGAAACGCAGGCAAAAGAAGAATCTGGCAAAAAAGCCAAAGAGTATGTGGTAAATGCAATCCAAAAATGTGCTGCAGACCATGTGGCAGAGACTACCATTTCGGTAGTTCAGCTTCCCAGCGATGAAATGAAAGGAAGAATTATCGGTAGAGAAGGACGTAATATACGTACACTCGAGACACTGACAGGCGTGGAATTGATTATTGATGACACACCGGAAGCAGTTGTATTATCCGGATTCGACCCAATCAGAAGAGAAGTTGCAAGAATTGCCCTTGAACGATTGATTGTAGATGGACGTATCCATCCAGCAAGAATCGAAGAGATGGTAGAAAAAGCACAAAAAGATGTGGAAACCATGATTCGAGAAGAAGGAGAAGCAACGGCACTGGAAGTTGGTGTCCACGGCATTCATCCGGAACTCATCCGTTTATTAGGAAGAATGAAATTTCGAACAAGCTATGGTCAGAATGCATTAAAGCATTCCATGGAAGTAGCGCAGCTGTCCGGACTTCTGGCAGCGGAGATTGGATTAGACATTCGACTGGCAAAACGTGCCGGTTTATTGCATGATATTGGTAAATCCATTGACCACGATGTGGAAGGTTCACACATTCAGATTGGTGTAGATTTATGTAGGAAATACAAAGAGTCAGCAACTGTAATTAATGCAGTGGAATCTCATCATGGAGATGTAGAACCGGAAACTCTGATTGCATGTATTGTACAGGCAGCGGATACCATTTCAGCCGCACGTCCGGGAGCAAGAAGAGAAACATTAGAAACATACACAAACAGATTAAAACAATTAGAAGATATCGCCAACCAGTTTAAAGGCGTTGACAAATCTTTTGCGATTCAAGCAGGTAGAGAGATTCGAATTATGGTAGTTCCAGACCAAATATCGGATGCAGACATGGTGATACTGGCTAGAGACATTTCAAAACAGATTGAATTTGAATTGGAATATCCAGGACAGATTAAGATCAATGTCATACGTGAATCACGTGTTACAGACTATGCGAAATAATAAACATCAGGTATCCTATAGAATAGATCCTCAGCCTTTGGGCTGGGGATTTTCTTAATCTTTCGAAGAACCGGAGAGGAAAAATATGAGTGAACAGATAAAAAGAATCCATAGAGAATTAGCGTATCAAGGGAAAATCGTAAAAGTATATACGGATACGATGGAAATGCCGGATGGACATACCGCACAATGGGACTTCATACAGCATAATGGAGCGGCTGCAGTCGTTCCGGTAATGGAAGATGGTACTATTTTGATGGTGCGTCAATACCGCAATGCATTGGAACGTTATACATTAGAAATTCCGGCAGGAGCGCTTGATACCGTGGAGGAGCCGGGGATTCACTGCGCATCCAGAGAATTGGAAGAAGAGACCGGATATCGCAGTGATCATCTTCGGTGGCTGATTACGGTACGAACCACCGTTGCTTTTTGCAATGAGCGAATTGAAATATTTGTGGCAGATCATTTGGTTGCATCGAAACAAAATCTGGATGAAGATGAGTTCATTGATGTGAAACCATATACCATAGAGGAACTGACTGATAAAATCTATGCAGGTGAAATCGAAGACTCCAAAACCATTGCAGCACTTCTGGCATACGAAAAAAAATATCGGCATCATAATTAAAGAATAATCAGATACAGGCTCAGCATATAATTGGAGTATCTTAGGACAGGGGGAACACTTGTGAAGATACATCGAAACAAGAAACAACTTCTTGGGTATTATATGCTGGGTTTTTTGATTGGAATCCTGTATGCGAATTTCATTGGAAGACAATACACCGGTACATCCGGTATCTTTGATGCATATTTTCTACATCAATACGCCCAGACGGAAGTGATTGCTGCTGATTATATGTGGTATATTATGGGAATTCGGGTGGTGCCATTGATTCTGTTTTGCATATTGGGAATGACCAGATTTCGCAAATGGATTGCTGCAGGAGCATTGATTTTTGCGGGATTTTCCAGTGGCATGATGGGTGTGACGTCCGTAATGCAATTGGGTATTCGGGGAATCTTCCTGTGCTTAGTGGGAATGACTCCACAATTTTTTTTCTATCTATTAGCCTATGCAGTATTACTTTGGCATTTTTACAGTGACAACCGATCCAAATTTGAAATCGGGAAAGCGGTATTTGTCGGTTTGATATTTGCCATAGGAATGGTGTTGGAGGGATATGTCAATCCGGTTTTGATGAAACTTTTTATAAAAACACTTTAAGGAAGTTTCAAACATAGTAGAATATATATGTGTATATGATTAAAATATCGTTTTATATCGAAACAACATAAAATATACGGGTTTTACTGATTGATATCGTTTCAACTATTGTACTTGTATTTGTTTGATGTTAGAATATAGTAAAATACTTTTAGAAAGTAGGTGCTAATTATGCGATATGTCAATCCATATACTCCAGGAGCTGGGTTTATGCCATCTTATTTGGCAGGCAGAGACGATGTGATTATAAGTGCTAGAAATAACATGGCCGCTTTAATACAAAGATATCCGCAACAATCTGTTATTTATTACGGGCTGAGAGGTGTAGGGAAAACAGTACTTCTCAATGGAATTGAAGAGATAGCAGATGAGCTAAATGTATTATACGAGCATATAGAAATCAAAGAAAAAGGTGAATTTGTAACGCAGATTGCTAGTGCGGCTGTTAAATTTAGCAGGCAAATTAGTTTAAAAGAAAAGGCTTATGGACTAGCACTGAGAGCATACGAAGCAATTAAATCAGTTGGCGTCACTTTTAATCCACAGAATGGAACTTTTAGTGCTGAAATTACTTCAAAAGAGGAACCATTTTTGGCAACGATGACTTTATCAGATGGTCTTACAGATGCATTTATAGCACTGGGGAATGCAGCTATTAAATCAGAGGACACCATATTTTTTTTCATAGATGAAATACAGTATTTGAAAAAAAATGAATTGGAGGCCTTGATTAATGCAATTCATAGAATCAATCAAAAAAGATTGCCGATTATGATATTTGGTGCTGGTTTACCGAAAGTATTTAAAGAACTTGGGGATGCAAAATCTTATTCGGAAAGATTATTTAAATTTGAAAAAATTGACGCACTGTCAGATGAAGCCGCCAAACAAGCTATTATTAGACCGGCTCAAAACATGGAAGTGGAATATAACCAAGATGCAGTTCGAAGAATTATTGAAGTGACAAAGGGGTATCCATATTTCATACAGGAATTCTGCAATATTATTTGGGATCAGACGGATGACGCTACCATAAAGATTCAGGATGTCTATGATTCGGAAAAGCTGTTTTTTAAAAAACTCGATGAAGGATTTTTCAAAGTAAGATACGAACGATGCACGAATGGAGAAAAAAAATTCATGTATGCTATGGTTAAGTGCGGTAAACTACCATGCAATATTACAAATGTTGCGCATGCAATGGGAGTGGGAAATACGAGTCAAATATCCCCTACACGAGCGCAGCTTATTAACAAAGGACTAGTATATTCGACAGGATATGCAGAATTAGATTTTACGGTTCCGGAATTTGATAAATATTTATTACGTGTAATGCCGGCAGAGGGGTTAGAAATAGAAACTGGAGGGTTTTCTGATAACTAGGTGATGCTTCAAACTTCCCAGACAAAGCACACTAACAACTAACTGGCTTGCCAGCAGCCCCCAAAGATACCCCAAGATGCCAACCATGGGAATCAGAAAGAATACACTTAGGATACGAAGCAATAACCCTATGCTGGTAATCCCAAAGGACGAGGATGTTTTCCCCAGTCCATTTAAGATGCTGAGTAAGGTACTGTTGGTGTACTGAAAAGGGCAGATAAAGGCGAGGATGAAGATGAATTGTCCTGCCAGGGGACTTTGAAATAATACTTTTCCCATAAAATGTCCGGCGAAAAGGAAAAACAAGCAGCATCCGGTGCCAAGTAAAAAGCAGCATCCGGTCACTTTTTTAATCAAGGCAATGAGCCGTAAAGGATGGTCAGCCGCCTGGATTTCTGCAACGGTTGGAAGCATCATGGTGGATACGGAATTGGTAATGGCAGAAGGAAATAAAATGCAGGGAAGTGCCATTCCGGTCAAGACACCATACATACTGAGGGCTTCGGAGCTGGTCAGCCCATAGAGCTGTAATCTGGCGGGAATGGAAATGGCTTCCACGCTTTGCAATAGGTTTAGGAGAATGCGATTGGCGGTTAAGGGAATGGATAAAGGAAGCAAGGTTTTCAGTTGGAAGAAACAGGTACGGAAAGAATTCTTTTCCCTATCTGTTTTTTTGCGCTGTGCAGTAAAGGCCTGCATACAAAAAGCAGCAGAAGCGATTTCTCCAAATACCAAACCTAAAACGGCAATGGTTATATTTAGTTTGAGAGAATGATGAATGGCAAAGAGATAAAGCCCATACACCGTAGCCACCCGAAGCAGTTGTTCTATTAACTGGGAGGAAGCAGGAATACCGGTTTGTTTGAAACCAAAATAGTAACCACAGATGCAACTATGAATGGCTGCAAAGGGAAAAGAATAAGACATGGCCATGAGCAGGGGCTCACAGCGTATGTCCCCTAAAATAACCGTGGCGACCACCGAGGCATTTGCTTGTAAAAAACAAGTGACCAGACAAGAAAGAAGGATGGAGATACCAAGAGCCCCATAAAGAAGCTGTTTGGCAACCTGTGGTTTGCCCAAGGAAACTTTCTCAGCCACACTGCGGGAAAGCGCGGTTTCGATACCGGCAACCGTAAAAGAATAACACAAAGCATAAATCGGAAAAATAAGCTGATAAAGGCCCATGCCTTCTTCTCCAAAGGCACGGCAAAGAAAGATGCGATAAAAAAATCCAATCAAACGACTTAAAAATCCGGTCAGTGTTAAAATGAAAGTTCCTTTGAGAAGCAGGTTCTTTTTCGAGGTAGAATTATACATGGATTCCCCAGAGTCACTTTTTTAAAAATATATTCGAAATCATGTCTTGACAGAACAAAAAAGCGGTGTTATTCTAAAAAAGTAGAAATCCTAGTAAAGAACTAGGATTAAACAGAAGAAGGTGATTACTTGAAATTATCAACAAAGGGAAGGTATGGACTGAGAGCTTTAATCGACTTGGCACAATACAGTGAAACAGAACCAGTATCCATTGGGAGTATCGCTGCCAGACAAAGTATTTCAGAACGATATCTGGAACAGTTGATGGCCATGTTAAAAAAAGAGGGTCTTATTACCAGTATTCGAGGAGCAGGTGGCGGTTACGTACTTGCCAAGGAAGCCAAGGATATTTCGGTAGGAGATGTGTTGCGGGCACTGGAAGGAAGCTTAGAACCGGTAGACTGTGCAGCATTTCATACAGATGAGGGCTGTGACGCAAGCGACATCTGTGTAACAAAATATGTGTGGCATAAAATTAATGAAAGTATTAATCAGGCAGTGGATGCAATCAAACTGGATACACTGGTAAGCGAAAGCAAAGCAATGCAGGACAAGCATCCATCCGGCGAAATGAAATGCAAAAATTAGGAGGGAATACAATGGATAAAGTAATCTATTTAGATAATGCGGCAACGACAAAAACAGCACCGGAAGTGGTGGAAGCTATGCTTCCTTATTTTACGGAAAACTTTGGGAATCCATCCAGTGTGTATGGATTTGCCTCTAAGAATAAAGAAGTAATTGCAAAACAAAGAGATATTATTGCAGATGCCCTTGGTGCAAAACCGGAGGAAATCTATTTTACAGCAGGCGGTTCTGAATCTGATAACTGGGCACTGAAAGCAACAGCAGAAGCATATGCCAATAAGGGAAATCATATTATTACAACGAAGATAGAGCATCATGCCATTCTTCACACCGGGGACTATCTAAAAGGCAGAGGATATGAAGTCACCTATTTGGATGTAGATGAAAAAGGTCTTGTGAACTTAGAAGAACTAAAAGCAGCCATTCGTCCTACGACCATATTGATTTCAGTAATGTTTGCCAATAATGAAATCGGAACCATAGAACCCATCAAAGAAATCGGTGCCATTGCCCATGAACAAGGAATTTTATTTCATACAGATGCCGTGCAGGCCTTTGGACAGGTACCCATTGATGTAGAGGAATGTCATATTGATATGCTAAGTGCCAGCGGTCACAAATTAAATGGGCCCAAAGGCATCGGATTCTTATACATTCGAAAAGGAGTGAAAATCGGTTCCTTCGTACATGGTGGTGCACAAGAGCGAAAACGGCGTGCCGGAACGGAAAATGTGCCGGGTATTGTAGGACTGGGCACTGCGGTGGCACGTGCCATGAACAGTATGGAAGAACGTACTCAAAAAGAAGTACAACTGCGAGATTATCTGATGCAACGGGTCTTGACCGAGATTCCATATAGTCGTTTAAACGGACATGAAACCACCCGACTACCCAACAATGCAAACTTTTGTTTCCGTTTTGTAGAGGGCGAATCCCTTTTGATCATGTTAGATATGAAGGGCATCTGCGGTTCCAGCGGTTCGGCATGTACTTCCGGTTCTTTGGATCCCTCCCATGTACTTTTGGCGATTGGCTTGCCTCATGAGATTGCACACGGATCGTTAAGACTGACACTCAATGAAGAAATCACCAAAGGAGACATTGATTATGTGGTAGAGGAATTGAAAAAAATTGTAGCGCATTTAAGGGACATGTCACCGTTATACGAAGATTTCATAAAAAAACAATAAGCGAAACGAAAAAATAGGAGGATACAACATGTACTCAGAAAAAGTCATGGATCATTTTCAGAATCCACGAAATGTAGGAGAAATAGAAAACGCCAGTGGGGTAGGAACTGTTGGCAATGCAAAATGTGGAGATATTATGCGGATTTACTTGGATATTGATGATAATCAGATTATCCAGGATGTCAAATTCAAAACATTTGGATGTGGTGCGGCCGTTGCCACAAGCAGTATGGCAACGGAATTAGTGAAAGGAAAACATATTCAGCAAGCGCTGGAAATCACCAATAAAGCGGTGATGGAAGCCTTAGACGGACTGCCACCGGTAAAAGTACATTGCTCATTATTGGCAGAAGAAGCCATTCATGCAGCACTTTGGGATTATGCTGAAAAACATGAGATTAAGATTGAAGGGTTAACAAAACCAAAATCAGACATTCATGAAGGTGAAGAAGCAGAAGAAGAGGAATATTAAACAGGTAGAGGGACATACATGGACAAGAAGAAAGTAGTAGTGGGAATGTCCGGTGGAGTAGATTCTTCCGTGGCGGCGTATTTGCTAAAAAAGCAGGGCTATGACGTCATTGGAGTCACCATGCAGATATGGCAGGAAGACACACAGGCGGTACAAGAGGAAAATGGCGGATGCTGTGGATTAAGTGCCGTAGAGGATGCCAGAAGAGTTGCCAATGATCTGGATATTCCTTATTATGTAATGAATTTTAGAGAAGCATTTAAAGAACATGTGATTGACTACTTTGTAGAGGAATACCTTCACGGAAAGACACCGAATCCTTGTATTGCCTGCAATCGCTACGTCAAATGGGAATCCCTGTTGCAGAGAAGCCTGGCAATCGGAGCAGATTACATTGCTACCGGACATTATGCAAGAGTGGTGACACTGCCAAATGGAAGAGTCAGCTTGAAGACCTCTAAAACTTCTGCAAAGGATCAGACTTATGCACTTTATAATCTGACACAGGAACAATTAAGACGCACACTCATGCCGGTAGGCGAATATACCAAAGAGGAGATTCGCCAAATCGCTGAAGAAATTTCTCTGCGGGTAGCTCATAAACCGGACAGCCAGGATATTTGTTTTGTACCCCATGGAGATTACGCCTCTTTTATCGAAGAGACAGCCAAGGTGACCATACCGGAAGGAAATTTTGTCACCGAAGACGGCACCATTGTAGGACGGCATAAAGGAATCACACATTATACCGTAGGACAGCGAAAAAGATTAGGAATTGCACTGGGGCATCCCGTATTCGTACTGGAGATTCGACCGGAGACCAACGAAGTGGTGATTGGAGACAATCAAGACGCTCTGGGGAAAACACTTATGGCCAATCAATTGAACTTTATGTCGATTGAAGATCTTAAGGAGCCCAGACGGGTCTTTGCAAAAATCCGGTACAATCATAAAGGCGCTTGGTGTGTCGTAGAAAGAACCGGACCGGACAAAGTCCGCTGCACCTTTGAAGAGAATCAAAAGGGAATATCCCCGGGTCAGGCCGTTGTATTTTATGAGGACGATCTGGTGCTGGGCGGTGGTACCATAATAGGAACAAAAACCATGAACAAGGAGTGAAAAAAATGATATCGGATTGTCATATGCATACTAAGTTTTCCAGTGATTCACAGGCAGAACCGGAGGCAATGGTACAAAAAGCCATAGAGATTGGATTGGAAACCATCTGTTTTACCGACCATCAAGACTGGGATTTTCCGACGGATAAAACCTTTGCTCTGGATACCGATGCATATTGGGAAGCCATGAAACCGCTGAAAGCAAAGTATCGAGACCGGATAGATATACGCATTGGAGTCGAAATCGGTCTTCAACCCCATCTGGGAGAATACTATCATCAATACGCTCAGAAATATCCATTTGATTTTGTGATTGGATCCGTTCACGTCGTGGACCGTATGGATCCCTATGAGGGTGTATTGTTTCAAGGAAAATCAGATGAAGAAATCTATGAAAGAACCTTTGAGCAGACAGTGGAAAATATAAAAGCAGTGAAAGACTTCGATGTTTTGGGACATATTGATTATATTATCCGTTATGGAAAGCACAAAGCCCAAGGGTATTCTTATGAAAAATACGCACCCTATCTGGATGCGATTTTAAAAACAGTGATCGAGTGTGGAAAAGGAATCGAATTAAATACCTCCGGATTCAAATACGGACTTGGATTTTGCCATCCCCATCCGGATATTATCAAACGATACAAGGAATTGGGTGGTGAAATCATTACCATCGGAGCAGACGGGCATCGACCGGAACATATTGCTTATGATTTTGATAAGGTCTCGGACATTTTAAAAGACTGTGGATTTAAATATTATACAGAATTTCAGCAAAGAATTCCAAAATTTAAGCAACTTCCATAAAAATAGAAAAGGTACTTGAATTTTTGTTTTGAATTTAGTACAATAAAGCCTAGGTTGGCGATTTCTTAACAAATGGAAATGGTCATCTATCAAGAAGCGTAACAGCAAGTAAACTTAAAACATTAGGAGGAATTAATCATGGCAGTAAAAGTAGCGATTAATGGGTTTGGACGTATTGGACGTCTTGCATTTAGACAAATGTTCGGAGCAGAAGGGTATGAAGTAGTTGCAATCAACGACTTAACATCACCTAGCATGCTTGCACATTTATTAAAATATGACTCATCTCAGGGAAGATACGCACTGTGTGACAAAGTGACAGCAGGCGAGGATTCGATTACTGTAGATGGCCAGACAATTAAAATCTATGCAAAAGCAAACGCAGCAGAGCTTCCTTGGGGAGAAATTGGAGTGGACGTTGTATTAGAATGTACCGGTTTCTACACATCGAAAGAAAAAGCTTCCGCACATATTAAAGCAGGCGCAAGAAAAGTAGTTATTTCAGCACCGGCTGGAACAGATCTTCCTACTATCGTATATAATGTAAATCATGACATCTTAAAACCAGAAGATACTGTTATTTCTGCAGCATCTTGTACTACCAACTGTTTAGCACCTATGGCAGATGCATTGAATGACTTAGCAAAAATCAAAAGTGGTATTATGTGTACCATCCATGCTTATACAGGAGACCAGATGACACTTGATGGTCCTCAAAGAAACGGTGATTTAAGACGTTCACGTGCAGCAGCAGTGAATATCGTTCCAAATACTACCGGAGCAGCAAAAGCAATCGGTCTTGTAATTCCGGAATTAAACGGAAAATTAATCGGAGCTGCACAACGTGTTCCAACCCCAACCGGTTCTACTACGATTTTAACAGCAGTGGTAGACGGAACGGTTACGGTAGACCAGATTAATGCAGCAATGAAAGCAGCAGCAACGGAATCTTTCGGATACAACACAGACGCTATCGTATCCAGTGATATCGTTGGTATGAGATTTGGATCTTTATTCGATGCGACTCAGACATTGGTAATGCCTTTGGATAACGGAACAACTCAAGTACAGGTTGTTTCTTGGTATGACAATGAAAATTCTTACACAAGTCAGATGGTAAGAACAATCAAATACTTCTCTGAATTGGCTTAATAGAATACGCCGTTCAATGTTTATGAAGGGTCCGGCCTTTTCTTATGGTCCGGTCCCTTTTTAGGTATCATTACAACGAAGGAGGCAGAGGAATGCTTAATAAAAAATCAGTAGAGGATATTAATGTAAAAGGAAAACGGGTACTGGTTCGGTGTGATTTTAACGTACCATTGATTGATGGGAAAATCACCGATGAGAACCGTTTGGTAGCCGCACTTCCTACCATTAAAAAATTAATAGCAGATGGGGGCAAGGTGATTCTTTGTTCTCACCTTGGAAAACCAAAGGGAGAGCCAAAACCGGAATTGTCTTTGGCACCGGTCGGGATAAGACTTTCTGAATTGTTAGGACAAGAAGTGGAATTTGCAGCAGATCCGGAAGTGGTAGGAGCCAATGCAAAAGCTGCAGTGGCAGCTATGAAAGACGGAGACGTGGTACTTCTTGAAAATACCCGTTACCGAGCAGAAGAGACGAAAAACGAAGAATCCTTTAGTAAGGACTTAGCATCTTTGTGTGACATCTTTGTCAACGATGCATTTGGAACGGCACACCGTGCACATTGTTCCAATGTAGGAGTAACAAAATTTGTGGATACAGCAGTGGTTGGTTACTTAATGCAAAAAGAGATTGATTTCTTAGGAAATGCAGTGGATCACCCACAACGTCCATTTGTAGCCATTTTAGGTGGTGCAAAAGTGTCCAGCAAGATTTCCGTGATAGAGAATTTATTGGATAAAGTAGACACACTGATTATCGGTGGTGGAATGTCTTATACCTTTAGTAAAGCACAAGGCGGAAGTGTAGGCATCTCTTTATTAGAAGAAGATTACTGTGATTACGCACTGGACATGTTGAAAAAAGCAGAAGAAAAAGGCGTGAAATTATTGCTTCCGGTAGACAACATTATCGCAGATGATTTCTCCAATGATGCTCATACTCAAATTGTTCCCAAAGGAGAGATACCGGATGGCTGGGAAGGCTTAGATATTGGACCGGAAACGGAAAAATTATTCTGTGAAGCAGTCAAAGATGCAAAAACAATCGTATGGAACGGACCCATGGGTTGCTTTGAAATGCCTAACTTTGCTCATGGAACGGAAGCGGTAGCAAAAGCAATGGCTGCAACCGATGCGGTAACCATTATTGGTGGCGGTGATTCCGCAGCAGCAGTGAACCAATTAGGCTACGGAGATAAAATGACACATATTTCTACCGGCGGTGGCGCTTCCTTAGAATTCTTGGAAGGCAAAGAACTCCCCGGCGTAGCAGCAGCTAATAATAAGTAGAGAACTTACCATCATAGGAAGAGAGGAAACAATCATGACAAGAAGAAAAATCGTAGCAGGAAACTGGAAAATGAACAAAACTCCAAGTGAGGCAGTTGCCCTGATTCAGGAATTGAAACCATTAGTAGCAAGCGAGGAGGTAGATGTTGTATTTTGTGTACCGGCCATTGATATTATCCCTGCCATCGAAGCAGCTAAAGGAAGCAATATTGAAATCGGCGCTGAGAACATGTACTACGAAGAAAGCGGTGCTTACACCGGAGAAATCGCTCCGGCAATGCTAACAGATGTAGGTATTAAATATGTGATTATTGGACATTCAGAACGCCGTGAATATTTTGCGGAATCGGATGTGACTGTTAATAAAAAAGTGAAAAAAGCATTTGAACATGGTTTAACACCAATCGTATGCTGTGGAGAAACGTTGACCCAAAGAGAACAAGGGGTGACCATTGACTTTATCCGTCAGCAAATTAAGATTGCATTCTTAGATGTGACGGCAGAACAGGCAAAGACCGCAGTCATCGCATATGAACCAATCTGGGCAATTGGCACCGGAAAAGTTGCTACTACCGCACAGGCACAAGAAGTATGTGCAGCAATTCGTGTGTGCATTGGTGAAGTATATGACGAAGCAACCGCAGGCGCTATCCGCATTCAATATGGCGGCAGCGTTTCCGCATCCAGCGCAGCAGAATTATTTGCACAGGCAGATATTGATGGTGGCTTAGTAGGAGGAGCGGCATTGAAAGCAGACTTCGGTAAAATTGTCAATTACAAATAGACAAACACCATAGAAAATAGGATTGGGGACGGAGGCTTGTGCCACAAACCGCTGTGTCTGATCCTACTTTTATTTAAGGAGAAATGAAATGAGTAAAAAACCAACCGTATTAATGATTTTAGATGGATATGGCTTGAATGACCATATCGCCGGTAATGCAGTGGCAGAAGCCAACACCCCAGTGATGGATCAATTAATGAAGACCTGTCCCTTTGTTCAGGGAAGTGCAAGTGGTCTTGCCGTAGGACTTCCGGAAGGACAAATGGGCAATTCCGAAGTAGGACATCTTAACATGGGCGCAGGACGTATTGTCTATCAGGATCTGACGAAGATTACAAAAGCCATTCAAGATGGAGATTTTTTCAAAAATAAAGAGTTATTGACCGCATGTAAAAATGCAAACGAGAACCACAGTGCCCTGCATCTTATGGGATTACTTTCCGATGGTGGGGTGCATAGCCACAATACACATCTTTATGGCTTGCTGGAATTAGCAAAACAAGAAGGCGTAGAACAGGTATACGTCCATTGTTTCTTAGATGGTCGTGACACTCCTCCTTCTTCCGGAAAAGAATATGTGGAACAATTAGAAGCAAAGATGCAGGAAATCGGTGTGGGAAAGATTGCTACGGTAATAGGGCGTTATTATGCAATGGATCGGGATAACCGTTGGGATCGTGTAGAACTTGCCTATCAGGCACTTTCATATGGAGAAGGAGCAACAGCCGACAGCGCTTCTGTGGCAGTGCAGCACTCCTATGACCAGGGGAAGACCGATGAATTCGTACTTCCTACGGTCATTACAAAAGAGGGAGCCCCCACAGCCTTGGTTCAAGACCAGGATTCCATTATCTTCTTTAATTTCCGACCGGATCGTGCCAGAGAATTGACCAGAACATTTTGTGATGATGGATTCACCGGATTTTCCAGAGAAAAACGAATTCATACCGTTTATGTATGTTTTACCGATTACGATGTGACCATTGGCAATAAGTCTGTGGCATTTCCCAAAGAGGAAATCACCAATACACTGGGTGAATTTTTAGGAAAGAATCATCTGACTCAGGCCAGAATTGCAGAGACAGAAAAATATGCCCATGTTACCTTTTTCTTCAACGGGGGGGAAGAAGAACCAAACCCAGGTGAAGAACGCATCCTAGTGAAATCACCGAAGGTTGCGACTTATGATATGCAGCCGGAGATGAGTGCCTTTGAGGTGTGCGACAATCTGACCGCAGCCATTCGTTCTCAAAAGTATGACGTGATTATTATTAATTTTGCCAATCCGGACATGGTAGGACATACGGGAATTGAAACCGCAGCCATTCAAGCAGTAGAAGCAGTGGATGGGTGTGTGGGGAAAGCATTGGAAGCCATTTTGGAAGTCAATGGGCAGATGTTTATTTGTGCAGACCATGGCAATGCAGAACAATTAATCAACTATGATACCGATGAGCCATTTACCGCTCATACTACCAATCCGGTACCTTTCATCTTATTTCATGCCGATGAAAAATATGGACTACGTGAAGGCGGATGTCTGGCGGATATTGCACCAACTTTAATTGAATTACTGGGGATGAAACAACCTAAAGAAATGACGGGGACGTCCTTACTGATTACCAAATAAATAAAAACATTGCAGCCAAGAGATACTTTGAAAAGCTGCAATGTTTTTTGTTGCTTATTTATTTAAGTTCTTCTGTGCGGTAGACAGCATCAGTTTCAATCGATTTAGCTGGTTGACTTCGCTGGCACCGGGATCATAATCAATGGCAATGATATTCGAAAGAGGATGTTCATGACGCAATTCCTTGATAACCCCTTTTCCTACCACGTGGTTGGGTAAACAGCCAAAAGGCTGGGCACATACAATGTTATTGACGCCACTGTGTAATAGTTCCAGCATCTCGCCGGTTAAGAACCATCCCTCCCCACACTGGTTCCCAAGAGATACAATATCCTTGGCCATATGGGCAAGCTGGTCAATGTGTGCCGGTGGTGTAAAATGGACACTGTCCTGTAATGCTTTGGATGCAGGAGCACGGAACCATTCCAAAGCGCGGATACCCAGATTGGCCATGTGGGCACCGGATTTCTTCATGCCCAATTTATTTGCTTTGAAATTCATATTATAGAAACAGTAGAGGAAAAAGTCCAGCAAATCCGGCACAACCGCTTCGGCACCTTCCCGCTCCAGCAATTCTACCAGATAGTTATTGGCAGCCGGCAAGAATTTTACCAAAATTTCACCCACTACACCTACACGGGGTTTTTTCACATCCAACCGTGGCAAAGAATCAAAGTCTTTGATGATTTCACGACAAAGACGATGAAAAGTACGGCGCTTAGGATGCTGCTGGGAAACAAATTCCACACAGGTGGCCTTCCATTTTTCGTGGAGAGCATTAGCAGAACCGGGAACGGCTTCGTAAGGTCTGGTCTGGTAGAGACAACGCATAAAGACGTCACCGAGCACTAAGGAATAAACTGACTTCATCATCAGCGGCAGTGTGAGTTTAAAGCCCGGGTTCCCTTCCAGTCCGCTTAGGTTGACAGAAATCACGGGAATATCGGGATAACCGGCTTTCATAAGGGCACGGCGAATGAACCCGATATAGTTGGAAGCACGGCAGCCACCGCCGGTCTGGCTGATGATGACGGCAATCTTTTGGGTGTCATAGCTTCCCGATAAAATGGCTTGCATAATCTGTCCCACCACCATCAACGAAGGATAGCAGGCATCGTTATTGACATATTTCAGCCCCACATCTACCGCGGACTTATTGTCATTTGGCAGGATGACCAAGTGATATCCACAAGAACGCACGGCTGGCTCTATCAAGTCAAAATGAAGTGGCGACATCTGGGGACACAAAATAGTATAATCTTTTTTCATTTCCTTGGTAAAGGGAACCCGCCGGATGGAAGCAGAGTGAAGTTCCCGCTTTAATTGTCGTTGGTCACGGACCCGCACTGCTGCAATCAAGGAGCGGATACGAATTCTGGCGGCTCCTAGATTATTTACTTCGTCAATTTTCAAGGTAGTATAGATTTTCCCGGATTTGGTTAAAATATCAGAAACTTCATCCGTGGTGACAGCATCCAATCCACAGCCAAAGGAATTTAGTTGAATCAGTTCCAAGGCATCTGTGGTTTTTACGTAGTTAGCTGCGGCATAAAGTCTGGAGTGATACATCCACTGGTCCATAACATTTAAAGGACGTTCCACCGGAGTTAAGTGGGAAATGGAATCTTCGGTGAGCACCGCCATATCATAAGCCGTAATCAATTCCGGAATACCATGATGTACTTCCGGGTCAACGTGGTAAGGTCTGCCGGCTAAAACAATTCCTTTTTTGCCGGTTTTTTCCAACCAGGCAATGGTCTCTTCTCCCTTTTTTTGCATATCCGTTCGACAGGTACTTAATTCTTCCCATCCCAAATGGACGGCTTGCTGTATCTCTTGCGGGAGAATGGAAAATTCTTCACACAATTCTTCGGTAAGACGTTGGAACAAGATCTCCTCACTTTGGAAAGACAAGAAGGGGTTTCTAAATTTTACCTGTCCATCGGTGATGGCGTCCATATTATTTTTAATATTTTCTGCATAAGAAGTGACAATCGGGCAGTTATAATGGTTATTGGCATCTGCAAATTCTTTCCGTTCATAGGGAATACAAGGGTAGAAGATAAAGGGAACTCCTTGTTCAATCAGCCATTCCACATGACCATGAGCCAACTTAGCAGGGTAACATTCGGATTCACTGGGGATGGAGTCAATGCCCATCTCATAAATCTTTCGACTGGAGAAGGGAGAAAGCAGCACTCGAAATCCTAACGCATTGAAAAAGGTGAACCAAAACGGATAATTCTCATACATGTTCAGCACACGGGGAATGCCCACAGTTCCACGAGGAGCATCCGCTGATTCTAAAGGTGTGTATCCAAAATAACGTTGATTTTTATACTCATAAAGGTTGGGTACGGTGGTTTCTTTTTTTGTCTTCCCCAAACCACGTTCACACCGGTTCCCGGAGACAAAATTTCTTCCGTCACTGAAATGATTTACGGTGAGACGACAACTGTTGGTGCAGCCCTTACATTTGGTCATGGTGGTGGCATAGGTCAGTGCTTCAATGGCCTGAATGGTCAGCATGGTAGTCGGAGCCGGACAAAGTTCATAGCGTTCCCGAGCAATCAAGGCAGCACCAAAGGCACCCATGGTACCTGCAATGTCCGGGCGAATCGCTTCACATTCGGCAATTTGCTCAAAGCTTCGTAACACGGCTTCATTATAGAACGTACCCCCTTGTACGACGATTCGTTTCCCCAGCTCAGAGGCATCGGATACTTTGATGACTTTAAAAAGTGCATTTTTAATGACGGAATAAGCAAGACCTGCAGAAATATCAGCCACTGCCGCCCCCTCTTTTTGTGCCTGTTTGACTTTGGAATTCATAAAGACCGTACAACGGGTACCTAAGTCAATGGGGTGTTTGGCAAAAAGTGCTTCGTGGGCAAAATCTTCCACCGTATAGTTTAAGGACTTGGCAAAGGTTTCGATAAAAGAACCACAGCCGGAAGAGCAGGCTTCATTTAATTGCACGCTGTCTACAGTCTGATTCTTGATTTTGATACACTTCATATCCTGTCCACCGATATCTAAGATGCAGTCCACCTCCGGGTCAAAGAAAGAAGCCGCATAATAGTGAGATACGGTTTCCACTTCCCCCTCGTCTAAAAGCAGTGCAGCTTTGATCAGCGCCTCTCCATAACCGGTAGAGCAGGAGCGGACAATGTGTACATCGCTTGGAAGTTTGCTGTAAATGTCTTTGATTGCGGTAATGGTAGTGCCCAAAGGATCTCCGTCATTGTTATGATAAAAGGAATACAATAGCGTTCCTTCTGCATCCACTAAAGCAGCTTTGGTGGTAGTAGAACCTGCATCAATCCCAAGAAAACAGTCTCCGTGATAGGTAGACAGGTCTTTGAGCGGCACTTGATTTTGATTATGACGATTTTTAAAAGCGCGATACTCCGCTTCCGTAGCAAACAAGGGATCCATCCGATCTACTTCGAACTCCATATGAATATGACTGGAAAGTTTATGCTGGAGTGTGGTAAGGGAGGTGACTACATCTTTTTTTGAATTCAAAGCGGAACCTACGGCAGCGAATAAATGGGAATAGTTCGGTGCAATGGTATGCTCATCATCTAATTTTAAAGTACGTACGAATGCGGAACGAAGTTCCGGTAAAAAATGAAGAGGTCCGCCTAAGAAAGCGACATGTCCCCGAATGGGTTTGCCACAGGCAAGACCGCTGATAGTCTGATTGACTACCGCTTGAAAGATGGAAGCGGCCAGGTCTTCTTTTGTAGCACCTTCGTTAATCAAAGGCTGAATGTCGGATTTGGCAAACACACCACAACGAGCCGCGATGGAGTAAATGGCCTGATAGTTCTTCGCATAAGCGTCCAAACCGGTAGCATCCGTCTGTAATAGAGATGCCATCTGGTCAATAAAAGAACCGGTTCCACCGGCGCAGATACCATTCATCCGCTGTTCTACATTGCCTCCTTCAAAATAAATAATCTTGGCATCTTCACCACCAAGTTCTATGGCAACATCCGTCAGAGGTGCATAATCCTGCAGTGCAGTGGAGACGGCAATGACTTCTTGTACAAAAGGGATTTCCAAATGCTTGGCAAGTGTGAGACCGCCGGAGCCAGTAATCATGGGAGAAACGGAAATTGAGCCCAATTTATAAAGTGCCCGTCCGATCAAATCCGATAATGTCTCTTGAATATTAGCAAAATGACGCTCATAATCGGAGAACAAAACTTCATTGGTGATAGGACTTAAAATGGCAATTTTCACCGTAGTGGAACCGATGTCAATTCCCAATGTATGTAGTGCTTGCTGGTTCATAAAAGTACCCTCTCTTTATCTCTTCATAGTATTACTACCTATTAAATGTAGTTTTACTTATTACAATCTTCTACATTATACGACAGGAATCGAAAAAACTCAATTCATAAAAGTGATAATATTTGCAAG
>JAVWVS010000010.1:0-68499 GCA_036666555.1 Lachnospiraceae bacterium
TATAAGATATACTAGTCAAATGTCACCGTATTTGCTATAATATCTTCTAGGAATTGAAATATGATAAGAATGAGGTATGCCATTGAAAGTAACAGTAATTATACCCAATTATAACGGAAAACATTTTATGGAACCCTGTTTAAAATCACTTTCGGAACAAACTTATAAAGATTATGATATTATAATCGTTGATAATGCGTCTACAGATGGAAGTGTGGAATATCTCCGTGAAAATCATCCTGAATTAAAAGTGATTGTACAAGCTAAAAACTATGGCTTTAGTCATGCAGTGAATACCGGCATCCGAAGTTGTTCGACTCCTTATGTGATTTTGTTAAATAACGATACCGTTGTTGATCCAAACTTCATTAAGGAACTGTTGGTCACTATTCACCGGCACAAAAAAGTATTTTCAGTAAGCAGTAAAATGATACAGTTGCACCACCCAGAGCTTATTGACAGCGCAGGCGATTTATATACTTTGTTAGGTTGGGGAATATGTCGGGGCGTTGGACGTTCTATTCAAAATTATACGAAATCGGACACAATTTTTTCTGCTTGTGCAGGTGCGGCCATCTATCGAATGAGCTTCTTTCAAAAAATTGGCTTCTTTGACGAAGCTCATTTCGCCTATTTAGAAGATATCGATATCGGCTATCGGGCCAAAATATATGGTTATCAGAATTTATATTGCCCTACTGCTCTTGTATATCACGTAGGAAGTGGTACCAGTGGTTCAAAATACAACGATTTCAAAGTGGGGTTATCTGCTAGAAATAGTATTTATTTAAATTATAAAAATATGCCCTTCCTACAATTAGTTATTAATGCACTTCCTTTATTGACCGGTTATATTATAAAATACTTCTTTTTTCAAAAAAAAGGATTTGCTAAAGCATATCAAAAAGGAATTTACGAAGGTATTCATACATTGTCTGCCTGTAAAAAAGTCCCATTTTCCATAAAACATCTCCCTCACTATTTTAATATTGAATGGGAATTATTACAAAATACCTTTGCTTATACAGTCGATTGGGTAAAGCGAAAATTGACCACTGATTAACTCTAAAAAAACCAACCAAAGATAAAAAATTCTTTTGATTGGTTTTTTTAATACTTGATTATTGAAA
This sequence comes from Lachnospiraceae bacterium, assembly GCA_036666555.1. Lineage (GTDB taxonomy): Bacteria > Bacillota > Clostridia > Lachnospirales > Lachnospiraceae > UMGS1251. The sequence continues at coordinate 1,131 of JAVWVS010000010.1, forward strand.
TACACCCATATATCCCGGATACTCTGCATGCCCAGTTTCTAAAATATTTCCAGCTACCGTAACATGAATTTTCTGGCTACTGTATGCATTAAGAAAAGTATTACACACACTTCCTATTGCAATATATTCTCCACTAGTCCCAAGTGTATTTACATAGGTACCAAAATCTTGAGAAAGATCTAAATCAATTGCTTTTTCGCCATCTTTGCTTGTCTCCTGGCAACTCACCACCGTTACGCCCGTTGGAAGTGCCTTCTTTGCTATCAGATTTTCTAATAGTATCTCAGGTGTGATGGTTGGTATTTCCAAATTTTCTTTTTCAAAACCAGTGGCATCACTATTGCTAAAATAAATAGTGATCACTTTTTTTTCATTTGTACCTTCATCCTTAGCCGGCTGTTCTTCCTTTGGTCGTTCCACTTTTGGCTGTTCCGTTTTGGGTTGTTCTGTCTGTGTATCTTCCTCTTTTTGTTGCTCCGCCTTTGGTTGTTTCTTTACACTTTCCGTTTCTTTTTTAGAATTACACGCAATAATTCCAATTGCCAAGACCATGCTCATTATCAAAACAAATGCTTTCTTATTCATACGCCCCCTCTTCCTTCCTCTATCCCTTGATAATTGTCATATAACGGTGCAATGCATCTTGCCATGTGGGAAGTTTTTGGAATCCTTTTTCCTCTAATTTTTCTTTGCTCATACGACTATTATGTGGACGTTTTGCCTTTGTAGGAAACATCTCACTGCTTACCGGATTAACCTTGATTGTAAGTCCTGCTTGCTTAAAGATTTCTACTGCAAATTCGTACCAACTGCACAATCCTTCGTTAGTTGCATGATACCGTCCGTATTTTTCAGTTTCTACCATATCCACCAATAATACTGCTAAATCATACGTGTAAGTAGGTGAACCGATCTGGTCATTCACAACACTGATTTCTGTTTTCGTTTCTCCTAGTTTCAGCATTGTCTTTATAAAGTTCTTCCCATTTACCCCAAATACCCAAGCAATTCTAACAATAAAATACTTATCCAAATTCTGTTCGACAGCCAATTCCCCTTCATATTTCATTTGTCCATACACATTTAATGGTTCACGTGGATCATCCGGTTCCCATGGGCGTGTACCTTTACCGTCAAATACATAATCTGTACTAATGTAAATCATTTTCAAATCTAGTTTCTTACAAACTTTTGCAATATTTTCTGTTCCGGTTGCATTCACTTTTCTGCACAATTCAGCATTATCTTCTGCTGCATCAACCGCTGTATAGGCTGCACAATGAATAACTGCCTCTACCCTTGCCTCCGAAATAACTGTTTCCACTGCTTGTGCGTCAGTAATATCCATTTCCTGAACATCCACTCCGATGGCTACATGGCCTCTTTTTTCTAGTTCATTTGATACATCAAATCCTAATTGACCTTTCACTCCCGTTACTAATACTTTCATTTTATATCCCTCCTTAATGAAAAATCTTGACTTTCTAATGTGAGATTTGGATTGTAAAAAGGATCTCCTTTTTTTAAAATCTCCGGCCAACGTTTTTTAAATAACTCTATCTCTGAATTGAATCTAGCAACTTTTTCCGGTGTATCTTCTAATCCTCTTGATTTTGATTCATAGTGATATAATTCTGCATATGGATTATATACATTTAACTTGCCCCTTGTCCTAAGCTTCATACAAAAGTCAATATCATTAAAAGCGATCTCTAGTTCTTCCTCAAAACCTCCCACAGAATTAAAATCTTCCTTTGAAACCATCATGCATGCTGCTGTGACTGCGCTGTAGTCCTGTGGGCAAATAATACGATGACAATATCCCGTTTCATCTCTTCGTTGTTGAACAAATGCATGGCCTGCAACTTCTCCCAGCCCTACAATAACACCCGCATGCTGGACGGTATCATCAGCAAAATAAAGCCTGGCGCCTACTGCGCCTACATCTGGACGCATACAATAGCCAAGTAGCTCCTCAAGACAATCTTCGTTTATAATTTCAGTATCATTATTCAAAAGTAAAAGATATTCTCCTTTTGCAAAAGTAGCCCCATAATTATTAATTGCCGAAAAATTAAAAGCTCCTTTATAATAAACGATTTGAATGTTTTCTAACGTGTCTTCTAGTTTTTTATAATATTTAAAAGTTGATTCTTCTGTACTATTATTTTCAATAATAATATATTCGTAATTTTTATATGTTGATTTCATTTCAAGCGATTCCATACAACGTTTTAAGTCCTCTATATGATCTTTATTAGGAATTAAAATGGAAATCATTGGATTATATTTTCTAATATATTGTGTTTTGTATAATCCTAAATACTCTCCTTGCAATACATTTGCTTGTATCTGAATTCTATCATAGTGATCTTGTATTGCTCGTTTCCCTGCCTCAAATGCATAAAGTTTACTTTCTGGATTTTCTGCTGTAGAAGATTCATGGCTACGCCAATGATACAAAATTTGGGGAATATGATATATATCTTTTGCCTTTTCTACGCAACGTAAGATATAATCATAGTCCTGTGCTCCATCATACTCTTCTCTTAATAATCCTATTTTATCACATAATTCTTTTTTTACCACTAATAAGTGACAGATGTAATTTACAGTATGCAATAAATCTATATTAAAATCAGGTTTCATATGCGGTTGAAAAAAATGCTTTCCATCCATAGTCATTTTATCTTCATCTGAATAAATCATATCTAAATCTTTTTTTTGATTAATTATTTTTGCGCATTCATAAAGCGCATGTTCTGTTAATATATCATCGTGGTCAGCAAACACAATATAGTCACCAGTTGCAATAGACATTGCTGCATTTGTATTTGCGGAAATTTTCAATGGCTGTTTGTGGTTTGAGATTTTAATCCTTGACTGATTCTTATACTTCTCTAAATATTCTGTCAACGAAAATTCCTCTCCACCTCCATCAGATAAACACAGCTCCCAATTTTGATACGTTTGCTTTAAAACGGATTCAATCATTTGCTCTAAAAACGGAACAGGAGTCCTATATAAAGGTACAACAATACTAAACTTGGGGGTATAACTAAATTTCATTCTTCTTTGTTCTTCCAATTTCTCTTGTGTTGGCATATGTCTAGGCAACCATTTTTCATATTTCACTGCTTTATAGCTATTTTTTCCCAATTTCCTCATCACTTTCAAGAAAAATTCCTTACATCCATTTTCTTTCAAATACACAAATCCTTTACGGAAAATCTTAGAAATTTTATTCTTAAAGGCTGCTGTTTTACCCGTTCCTATTTGAAAGCTCACACAATCTTCATCACCATAAATAACAACAACTATCCTTTTTGCAATAATATTTGACAACTGAATAAAAAAAGAGTTTTTTGTTCCTATCATATGATTTGTATATGGAAGCACATTTCCTTTTTCGTCTACCACTTTTATTTTAACCGACTCATTAGATGCCACTCTGCACTTAATACTATACCTACACTCTTGTGGTTCTATTTCAATAGCATCAATGTAGTATTTTATTTTTGACATTGTATATCACCTATTTCCTCTAAGTATTTTATAATTTCATAGAACAATCCCCTCGTTTAAGTGTTAAATTCACATTATAATATGGATCCCCTGCCGAAAGAATCTTTGGCCATTTATGGCTAAAACGTTTTTTCTCCCTATCAAAGCGTTCTTTTTGCTCTTCCGTTTCTTCTTTTCCTCTTGATTTTGATTCATGATGATACAGTTCCACATATGGATTATATACAATTAATTTTCCTGTTTCTCGCACTTTCATACATAAATCCACATCATTAAAAGCTACGGCATAACCTTCGTCAAATCCATTAACTAAATCAAAAATCTCCTTTGAAACCATCATACAAGCGGCTGTCACCGCGCTTACGTCTTGTGTAGAAACTATTCTAGCTGAATATCCATATTCTCCTCTTGGCGTACATGAAAACACATGTCCTGCTATTCCACCCAAACCAATAACTACTCCCGCATGCTGTATTGTATCATCCGGATAATATAACTTTGCACCCACTATGCCAACATCATCTCTTTGGCAATAACTCAACATTTCTTCTATCCACGATGAAGAAATGACCTCTGTGTCATTATTTAACAAAAGTAGATATTCCCCCTTTGCTTCTTTAGCTGCATAGTTATTAATAGCCGCATAATTAAAAGAACCCGTCCACGTAATAATCCTTATATTATCAAACTGTTTCATAACTTCTTCGTAGTACAAAAATGTTTCTTTTTTTGTACTATTGTTTTCTATGATAAGAATTTCATAATTAGTATAACTACTTTCCTCTTTAATAGACTTTAAACATTTCTTCAATTCCTTTATATGATCCTTATTTGGAATAATAATTGAAACTAATGGGCTTCCTTTCATTTGTATTTTGGTTCGATAACGCCCAAATATTTGTGTGAATCCCACAGACGCTTTCAACCCAATTCTTTGGTAATGTTCTTCTAAAGCAGCTCTACCGGCTTCAAATGCATACATTTTACTATCTGGATTTCCTGCTGTAGAATTTGCATGTGAACGCCAATGATACAAAACCTTTGGAATATGATAGATAGTTGTTGCCTGTTCACAGCATCGTAAGACAAAATCATAGTCTTGTGCACCATCAAATTGCTTGCGAAACCCTCCGATTTGATCTACAATTTCTTTTTTTACAACAAAAATATGACAAATATAATTACTGCTACGTAATAAATCAATATTATAATCTGGCTTAAATGCAGGATCAAAATGTTTCTTCCCATCCATAGATATTTTGTCTTCATCTGTATAGATAACATCCGGTTGCGCTGTCCTATTCAAAGCTTTTACAATTTCGTATAAAGCATTGGGCGCAACAATATCATCGTGATCTGCAAACATAATATATTCACCTTGAGCCAGCTCCATTGCCCGATTTGTATTCTCAGAAATCCCTTGATTGTCATCTAATTTTTTATATATAATTCGAGATTCATATCCATATGTTTTTTTTATGAATTGTTTTACGGAATCATTATCACTCCCATCTGCTAAGCACAATTGAAAGTAACCGTATGTTTGCGCTAAAATAGACTCAATAATTTCAGACAAAAAATTTATGGGCGTGTTATATAATGGAATTACAATACTAATCAATGGCGCATTTTTAAATACTACTTTTTTTTGCTTCACAATTGTTTTTTCACTAATTCTATGTTTCAGTTCCCATTTGGCATAAGAAATAGTTTGCTTATCTTTGCGAATATTTCTAATGTTATGTTTCCATTTTTTTAGTATGATTTTCCACATATTAATAGAATATTCTTTCTTGCATTCTATATTTTGAAATTGCAAATAAATTCTTTTCGTTTTAATATTTTCATCCGGAATTTCAATTCTAAATCCACACTTATACTGTTTATTCTTGATATGTTTCTTTTCAAGCACATCTTTTCGACTTTTTCTTGTAATCTGAGCTTCAATTTTATTTCTCGATTTATCAACAACATGTATTATATCATGACCATATTTGTCCAGTGTCCACCCTTGAATTACCATCTTTCCTTCTTCTTGTTGTATTACGTCAATATGAAATATAATCGATGCTTCCATTTTGTTCCTCCTTAAAAACTCATTCTCATTTACTTAATGCCATAAAACTTCTATTTAAATAACTTATACAAAAATTTCAAAAACAAAAAAATATACAATGTAAAACATAACACAACTATAAAAGTTTCCATATCAAATCTATGACTTAATGTTTTTAGAATCAATGTTCCATCTACACTTTCTTTTCCAATAACAAGTTTCGTATCTTTTTCAGTTCCTTCAGCAAAAAATATACTAACACCATTATTTGTGGTAGTTCCCACCTCTTCTATAACGACTTTATATAGTTTTCCTTTACATCCATTGATCTGATTAAATCTCAAATCAAAAAATTTACTATTTTTAATTACAGTTGCATCTGCTATACTTTCCGCCTCGACTTTTTGTGTTTTCATATCTATGAGTGAAAATTTGAGTTGAATTCCAGTAATATCACCATGTACACCACATTTAACACGTACTCCATCCAACATTTCTTCTTGACTCAAAAAAATTTGTTCTACAGTTTTGTTATCTAGAATACCCGTAGTCTGATACTGGCTAGAATCCATGCTTTCATTGTAAATAATGGTTGTTTTATCAATATGTGCATACAAATAAGCTACTGCTACGAATAACACTAATCCCATAACTATTTTAAATTTCCTTTTCATTTCATTACCTCTTTAATCAAGATTGGCTGTAAACCGCACAAACTTCCTCTACATTGCCAAACATTTTAACATGTCCTTTTTCAAGCCAAACAATTCTATTACATATTTTCTTCACTTGTTCAATACTATGAGATACAAATAAAATAGTCGTTCCATGATTCATCATATTCTGAATACGTGTTTCGCATTTTTCCTGAAAATGAAAATCACCTACGGAAAGGACTTCATCTACAATTAAAATATCCGGTGAGCCTATTGTTGCAATACCAAATGCAAGTCTTGATACCATTCCTGAGGAAAAGTTTTTTACCGGAACATCCATAAAGTCTTTGAGCTCTGAAAAAGACACTATATCTTCGTAATATTCTTTCATCTTATTTCTGGTATATCCTAAAAGGGCACCATTTAAAAATATATTTTCTCTAGCTGTTAAGTCCATATCAAATCCAGCTCCCAATTCAATTAAAGGTGCCACTGTTCCATTAACAGTTACAGAGCCTTTAGTTGGTTTTAAAACTCCTGCAATGGTTTTCAACATTGTGCTTTTCCCGCTTCCATTTAAACCAATTAGACCTAATGCTTCACCTTTCCGCACATGAAAAGACACATCTTTTAAGGCCCAGAACTCGTCATATGACACTTGATGCTTTATACGCTTAATCACATATTCCTTGAAGCTATCAAAACGTTCTGAAGACAAGTTGAACTTCATGGATACACTCTCAACATCTACAATTACCATATCATCCATATTATTTCTCCTAAATATTTAAAATAAATTCATCTTGATTTTTGTAGAATACATACAGTCCCACCGCCAATACCGCAATCGTCTCTATTGCGCCTACAATCAAAGAAGTCATACTGGGCAAAGAATTATTCAACATTACATCTCGAAACATCATTAGTATATTTGTAATCGGATTTAACAGCACTACCCGCTTAATCCATGGTGGCAAGATAGACATAGGATAGATAACCGGTGTCAAATACATCAATGCCGTAATAAAAACTGAATATAAATGCATAACATCTCTGAATTTGACCGTTATAGCAGACAAAATCAATCCCACTCCCAATGAAAATAATACAATCAATACAAGTGGTATAAACACCAGCAATACTGTGAAGTGTAATTCCGCTCGTGTTGCCACCATAACTAATAGTAACGCTGTAAAAGCAGCCAACAAATTAATAAAGCTAGAAAACACCCTTGATAAAACAAATAAATACTTAGGCACATATATCTTTTTTATTAGCGATGCGCTACTTACAATTGCTCCCATTGAACTTGTAGTTGCATCCGAAAAAAAATTGAATATTACTTGTCCACTTAATAAATATAAGGGGAAATTTTCCACATCAAACTTAAATAAATTAGAAAATACGACAGACAGCACAATCATCATACAAAGGGGATTTAGTAGCGTCCAAAACACACCTAATACAGAACGCCGATATTTTATTTTAATATCTCTAGCTACTAATTCCTGCAAAAGTGGTTGGAATTTCTTAAAATTTTCAATATAAATTGACACTATAATTCCTCCTTGTAACAAATCTTTTTTAACTTTTTATTTTTCTAGTTTCTTAATTCCATTCCATTTCTGATCCTTTTCGGATATAATCAATTCCATTCCTTCTGGAATTGGCCATTCAATCCCTATGTCAGGATCATTCCATGCAATACCTCCTTCATCATTCGGATGATAGAAGTCCGTACATTTGTATGCAAATTCCGCTGTATCAGACAATACAACAAAACCATGTGCAAAATTTTTTGGAATAAAAAACTGTTTTCTATTTATTGCTGAAAGTGTAACGCCAAACCATTGACCATATGTCTTAGATTTTTTTCTTAAATCTACCGCTACATCAAACACTTCTCCACTTACCACTCTTACTAACTTATCTTGTGGAAAATTGCTTTGAAAATGCAATCCTCTTAAAACACCTTTTTTTGAACTTGATTGATTATCCTGTACAAATTTCATGTCTATTCCTGCTTCTTTATAATCATTATAATTATATGTTTCCATAAAGTATCCTCGTTCATCTCCGAATACTGCTGGCTCAATTACCTTTAATCCTTCAATGTGACATGTTGTCACCTTTATCTTACTCATGATATCTACCTCTTTCTATAAACCTTCCGCTATTTCAATTAAATATTGACCATATGCTGTTTTTAACAATGGCTGTGCCAACTGAATCAGCTGTTCTTTATTAATAAAGCCCCTTTTATAAGCAATTTCTTCAATGCATGAGATATATAATCCTTGACGTTTCTGAAATGCTGCCACAAAATCTGCTGCATCTAATAATGCATCATGATTACCCGTATCTAACCATGCAAATCCTCTGCCCAATGTTTCTACCTGGAGCGTTCCTCTTCTCAAGTACTCATTGTTTACACTGGTAATTTCAATTTCTCCTCTGGCCGAAGGCTGTACATTCTTTGCGATTTCCACCACTTCATTATCATAAAAATATAATCCCGGTACTGCGTAATTAGACTTTGGATGTTCTGGTTTTTCCTCAATAGAAATCGCTTTCCCCATTTCATTAAATTCTACTACTCCGTATTCCTTTGGATCCCTTACATAATAGCCAAAAATAGTTGCCCCTTGTTCTCTTTCCGAAACTCTTCTTAAAATATTGGAAAAGCTTTGTCCATAAAAAATATTATCACCTAAAATGAGTGCAACTTTATCATTCCCAATAAATTGTTCTCCAATAATAAACGCATCTGCCAAACCTCTTGGACTTTCCTGCACTGCATAAGACATTTTTAATCCTAAGGTTTCTCCATCTCCTAATAATTCTTTGAATACCGGCAAGTCTCTCGGTGTTGAAATTATGAGAATTTCCCTAATTCCTGCTAACATTAGGATTGATAATGGATAATAAATCATTGGCTTATCATACACCGGCATAATTTGCTTGGATACCGCTTTTGTCAATGGATATAATCTTGTCCCTGAACCCCCTGCTAAAATAATTCCTTTCATCTTATAACCTCCTTGATTTTCGCATAACATTAACTAGCAGTACCTTTCGATACTGCTAGTTAATGTTATACTTGGTACATATCATTGTAATATTTTTGATAATCTCCACTTGTAACATTTGTCATCCACTCTTCATGTTCAAAAAACCACTTAATGGTGAGCCTAATCCCTTCCTCAAACATTGTTTCCGGGTACCAACCGATTTCTGCTTTTATTTTATCAGGTGCAATTGCATATCTTCTATCATGACCCTTTCTATCTTCCACATAAGTAATTAGGTTCTGACTTACTAACTCTTTCCGCGAATCATTTTGGGGCAACATTTCTTGAAGAGTCTTCAGTATAATATGAATGATCTCAATATTCTGCTTTTCATTGTGTCCACCAATATTATATGTTTCAAAAAGGCGACCTTTCTCTTGAACCATATCAATTCCTTTTGCATGATCTTCTACGTATAACCAATCACGAACATTCTTACCGTCACCATATACTGGCAATTCTTTTCCTTGAAGTGCATTATTGATAATTAATGGAATAAGCTTTTCCGGAAACTGATAAGGTCCGTAATTATTGCTACAATTTGTAATGTTGGCCGGAAATCTATAAGTATCCATATAAGACTTCACTAACATATCCGAAGATGCTTTACTTGCTGAATAGGGGCTATGTGGATCATATGGGGTCGTTTCATAAAAATAGTCTTCTTCATTCTCTAAGGAACCATACACTTCATCTGTTGAAACATGTAAAAATTTCTTATCGGGTCGAAAAGTTCCATCTTCCAATTCCCAAGCCGCCTTCGCTGCATTTAGCATGACCAAGGTTCCTAATACATTCGTCTTCACAAATACTTCTGGATTCTTAATACTCCGATCAACATGACTTTCCGCTGCAAAATGAACTACTCTATCAATATCATAGTTTTCAAAAATCTCATGAATTGCTTCTGCGTTACAGATGTCCGCCTTTACAAATTTGTAGTTTTTTCTATCCTGTACTTGTATAAGATTCTCCAAATTCCCTGCATATGTCAAACAATCAACATTGATAATAGTGATTTCTTCATCATATTTCTTAAACATATACTGAATATAGTTTGATCCAATAAATCCAGCTCCACCAGTTACTAAATATGTTCGCATATTTTGTCCTCCAATATTTTATATATCTTGCATATTATATCATTACCTGCTGTCAGAATCAACACAAGCTTTTTGCTTACTTCGTTTCTCTTTTTATTTGTTCTTTTCCTCTTGCTTTTCAAGTAATGCCAACTCCTGTGCAAGTTTTTTTATGCGAATCGACATCCTTGATACCGCAACAGTTAACATAAAAATAATAACTAAGGAAAAACAAAAGCCAAAAAAGAAAAGCATATTAACCGGATCTGCAATTCCAACTAAATATGATATCCATGCAAAAATCCCTGGAAAGCAATCCAAAATCAGAATACTTACACCTACCATTAGCCATACTAGTGCATACCTTAGTTCTAATTGTTTTTTTCGAATCATATTTACCACAATCGATATTGCTAGTACTATTGCAAATGCAATAATAATTTGAATTTTTATGTCCATAATTTCCCCCCTAATACTTTCTAATTCTTTCAATTAGAATTGCCAAACTAACTTTAACCATATAATATATGGACTTTTTCATAGATATGGAAGAAATTCCACCATTTCTTACACGCATAACAACAGGAAGTTCCTCTACTTTTTTTCCTCTCCTTAAAACAGCTACAACACTCTCTGGTTCCGGATAATCTTTTGGATAGTCTTTCGCAAATAATGATATAATATCACTATTAACCATTCTTAGCCCTGATGTGGGGTCGGTGATTTTTTTTCCTGTCAACATTTGAATCAAAGAAGTAAAATACTTGATTCCCATTCTTCTAGCACCTGATGATTGGAATCCTTCTTTTTCTATAAAACGTGATCCAATAACCATGTCAACTTGCCGCTCTAATAAATATAAGTACATCACACTTAAGAAACTAGAATCATGTTGTCCATCACCGTCGATTTGAACCGCCACATCATAATTATTGTTGTCCGCATATAAATAGCCCGTTTGAACCGCCCCACCAATCCCCAAATTAATTGGTAAATTGACAACATTATAATTGTTTTCTTCGCATATTTTTCTGGTGTTATCTGTTGAACAGTCGTTGATGATTATATAATCAAAATCCGGTGCATTATAAACAATTTCTTTTATTGTTTTTTCTATGCTCTCTTCTTCATTATACGCTGGTATAATTATAAGCTTTTTCATATTTTGCTCCTACAATCTTATTTAAAAAATTTTTATTGATAATTAATCTTATAGATATAGCAATTATTTTCTTCATATATTTTATCTAATTTAATATATTGGTTTTGAATATCTAATTCATCCACCGCTAGAATATAACTGGCATCCGTTTTTTTCAAATCTTTGTATGATAATTCGACCTTCATTATGTCTTGCGTTTGACCTATGTTAAAACTAGTATCTTTGTCGGTAAACTCAAACATTACATGTGCATATCTATTATATATTTGCTCATACCTTTCATGATAGTCAAGTTTTTTCCAAAGTTCTAAATTAGGATAAATATTAGTAGAATTGATAGTAGGGGCTCCACAAGCAATCAAATACCCAGATAACATAATACTATTTCCATATGCAATCCACTTTTCGTTTTTACTTTCATCTACAATTTTATTGATTTCATTTGCAACCGGTTTTGATGTTAATGAGTCCAATCCTTTAGATATCGGTCTTACATTTATACTTGTAGTTATAGAAATACCAATCATGCAATAACAAATAAAATTACGTAATTTTTCTGTTGTATTTATCATTATACAAGTACACAATATAGCAATAACAAAGCCTGACACTATCATCCATTTTAACGAGAGATATCCAGGAAAATACCTGTGGGAAATGAAAAGACATAAAATTGCCGTCGCACTTCCGAATAAAACGCCTGTTTTTATTGGCAGTTTTTTCATATTATAATATCGGGTCAAAAGTAACACAATGAAATAAATCTGAATCAATCCTATAATATCAATTAAACGATCAGGCGTTGTATAATTTAATAGTGTTACTTTACTAATAATCGAAGGTAAACCACAAGTTGAATATATTAAAAAGACTGTCGAAACAAGCAATAACCCCCCAGTTAAAATATCTTTTTTCTTTTCTTTCATCCAACAGTACAAGGTCATTAGAAATGGAATTGGAAATAGACTAAGAAAAACACTTGTCTCTGATGCATTGGCTATATCTTTACTTCCATATAAAAAAGACTGCACATAATAAAATATTTTTTGAAGACTAAACCCACCTGTGGAACTTCTTTTTCCAGGATATACCGTATTCATAATTGCTGTTACATATTCTATATTAAGTCTTAAATACGAAATAATAATAATTGCCGAAAATAATCCCGATAGCAAAATAACATACCACTCGAATTTTTTAAATTCTTTGATTTTAATCCAATTTTCATATATTATATAAGCCAAAAAGCAAATGGATACAAATCCCATAGGTACAATCCATGCAGGATATAAGGTCAATACATAATTGGCAAATGCAATTGCTACCCCTAACCCAAGTATTATTTTTTTCTTTTTGCTATTTGACTGTATGAAATAATATGCACAAACAATTGAAGCTTGAGACCATAATAAGAAGCTGGGGAATCCCCACCACATAAAAAATGCAGAAAATATTTGCAAACTCGCACCCATTACGGAAATCAACTTATTTTGTTTGGAAATGATATACATCAATTCTAGCGCCACCATGAAACTAAGAATGATAGGTGCATACCAGCAAAAACTAAATGCGTACTCCGTACCGAGCATTGCATACATAAATTGAAATGGCGAGCGACCAATTGTTTCAAACCCTAAATAAACACCATTTATTCCATTTAATGTTTTAGTACCTCTAGCGACTTGATTATATTTCCCGAATTTATGATCAAACGTTGCAGCTAATTGATTAGGTGTATTAACCAAAAATTCATCTGATCGTATTTTACGCACTTCGCCTACAAGAGGCTGTACAAATTCACTTCCCATTCCAGGCTGAATTAATTCATCATATACTGCAAGTGAATCTCCATGGAATTTATTTAACACCAAAAAAAGCAAAATTACTCCCGCTAAAATCCAACGTTTTTTAAACATCCAATTATACATTTGTTTTATATCAAAAACAAAATGTAGGCTTATAAAGAAAAGTATAATTTCAAAAATTTCTGCTATATAAAATAATCTTCTAAGCGACACATTTTCCACTAAATTACTAAATGTGTTTTTAAAACTCAATCCCAATTTTTCATTCACAACTATATTTAATAAATCGAACTCTACATCTTTTTTATTTCCCAAATCAATTCTAAGAGAGCTAATATTTTTTTTATATAGTTTTAACGTAATAGATGTACTACCTTTTGTTGCATTTGTATAAAAAGAATTTTTTTCATTGTAATTATTCTTACCATCATTATAATATATGCCAGTTGAAATATCATCCTTTAATGGATTCTGAAAATAAATCACAACTTCCGATACGTCTATATCCGGCAAAGATATTTCCATCATTGGATCATCTGTCTCTGAAATAAAATGTTTTCCCTCTGTTTGATACCCCTTTATTTTAACATCTTTAAAACCTACAGATATTTCATTACATTTTTTTTGAAAAAAATATTGTGAAATATCTTTTTTTGCACTTCCTTCATAAAAAAATGCGAGGATTAACGATACAATGCAACTTATAATTAACACAATCACTATTTTTACAATGATTTTATTTTTATCCAATATACTCATTTGTTTTTTCAAGCTACCTCTCCCTTATATTGTACCATTTGATTATACTCTTCCAAATTTGAAAACCTATAATTATTTTATCACGTCAAACAACAACTTTCAATCAATGATTATTGCTCTTACATTTTTTCATATTAACGTATAATACGCTCAGCATCATAAGGATCAACAAGAATGTATATAAAATTAATACATAGCTCACCCCATTCATACCATATTTCTGTATAAATCCTTTCATAAAAAGAATACACACAAATAGTCCCAAGAAATTTACAACAAACAATTCTTTTAATTTTCTCAACACTATCAAAATATTCCACAAGAACCAAACAAACCCATTTAACGCAGTAAATAGCATGACCGGAATTAAAAGATACGAATATTTTCCAATCTGTTCTCCATAAAGGAAGGTCAACCCCCATTTTCCAAAAATTTTGCATCCTCCCAATGCAACCAATGATATTACACACAAGACTACACTTGTTTTTAAAAACAATTTCCCAAAATCACGTTTTCTGTTTTCTGCATTATATATTGCAAATAACGTCAATAATGGATTAAATACATACGTTGCTGCGACTTGCACAATTACTGCTGGTGTTGCAACTGTTGCATATATCCCCAAAATTTCTGTCCCACTATAATTCTCAAGTAACTGTCGTGGAAACGTCATTCCTGCGGTACTCATCAATCCCGCTAGTGTGAGTGGCAAAAACTCAAATGTTAATTCTTTAAATCTTCGCACAGTTATATAAGGTTTAACGTCAGCAAACCCACGAACAAAATACATATCATATGTTAATATATAACCAATAGTTACGATTGCCATTCCAATTATACTTATATTAATACTACTGGTAATTTTGAATAATAATGTAAAGCTAGATATTGATAGAATTCCACGAATGAAAAGTGATTTCCCACCAATATCCATTCTAGATTTTTTTTGTTCAAAACCGTGCAACAAATCCACCCATGCTTCTCCTAGTTTAAATACCATGAAAATGATGATACAACTACTTTTATATATGGAATATCCAAACATCTGCGTGTATATAATACACAAAAAAAACGAAACTAGAGATGTGATAATTCGAAATGCCGAATATTCTCTATCTGTGATTCTATTTTTCACATCCGAAACTTGATATGGTCGAACATTAAAACACGCAATATTAAAAAATAGGTTTGTAATAGAAATCGCAAGTGATAAGTTTCCTGCATTGTTTAAGTCTGATGACAATCTTACGACAACGAAAGTCAACAACCATTGGCATCCTAAGTATACAAATGATCCTAATGTATTCCATATCATGTTTTGCTTGATTGATTGTTTGTGTACGTTCTTCATTTTTTCCCTTTATACTACTCTCGTATTAGTCCTTATTCTTCAATAACAAAAATAGGGCATCCAGTTTTGACACCCTCACTCTTATTATTCATCATTTTTTCCACACTATTTTATTAACAATTCCTGTATAACTTTGAATAATTTTCACTACTTTAACTGACACATTTTCATCTAAATAATTATAAACATTTGAGCCATAATCACCGTTTTGATTTAATTTGACAGCAATCTCTACCGCCTGCAGAACTTGTTCTGTAGTAATACTTCCAATAATAAAACTTCCCTGATCTATAGCTTCAGGCCTTTCTGTACTTGTCCTGACGCACACAGCTGGGAACGGCATACTCTTAGAATTAAAATATGCACTTTCTTCTGGCAATGTACCACTATCAGAAACTACACAAAAGGCATTCATCTGCAGACAATTATAATCCGAAAATCCAAATGGTTTCAATGTCTGAACTAATGGATTGAATTGAAAATTTCTAGCTTCAATATATTTCTGACTTCGTGGATGTGTACTATATATAATCGGCATTTTATATTTTTCTGCCATAGCATTTATGGCATTCATCAGCTCGAAAAAATTGTTCTCATTATCAATATTCTCTTCTCTATGTGCTGAAAGAAGAATATATTCTCCCTTTCTCAAACCACATGTCTCTAGTATTGTACTTTTCTTAATCTTTCCCATGTTTACAGAAAGTACTTCTGCCATAGGGGACCCTGTTACATATGTCCTTTCTTTTGCAGTACCTTCAGCATTCAAATATCTTCTTGCATGTTCACTATAACAAAGATTAACATCTGAAATATGATCTACTATTCTTCGATTCGTTTCTTCCGGAAGATTTTCATCAAAACATCGATTTCCCGCTTCCATATGAAAAATTGGAATTTTTAACCGTTTTGCAGCTATTGCCGATAATGCTGAATTAGTATCCCCCAAAATTAATAAAGCATCTGGTTTGATCTCAACCATAGCCTGGTAGCTTTTGGCAATAATATTTCCTATCGTTTCCCCTAGATTTTTTCCAACTGTGCCTAGGTATCTGTCTGGTTGTCTTAGTTCTAAATCCTCAAAAAAGATTTCATTCAACGTATAATCCCAGTTTTGTCCTGTATGCACTAACACTTGTTCAAAATAGATATCACATTTTTTTATCACCTCTGATAGTCGAATAATCTCAGGTCTTGTTCCAATAATTGTCATTAATTTTAACTTTTTCATCCTAATTATCCTCATTCACTTTCTCAAAAAACGTATCCGGTTTATAACATTCATTACAACCAATATTGATCCAATAATCGTTCATCACAGTTCATGTCGTATTCATAAACTTCTGAAAATTTTCATTTATCTATTCTCCCACGCTTTGATTTCACTTTGAATGTATGTTAAAGATAACAATTTTTTCTTTACTTGTTCGATATCCAGTAACTCCGTATTATTTGAATTGAATTCCGTCAATTTTGCTTTACCCATATTATCACCTTTAAAATACTTATCATAATTCAAATCCCTCTTATCTGCCGGGACACGATAGAACGCTCCCATATCTATTGCATTTGCACATTCTTCGTTTGTTAATAGGGTTTCATACATTTTTTCACCATGACGTATCCCAATCACCTTAATTTCGTTATCTGCATGAAATAATTCTTTGACTGCATTTGCAAGAATTTCTATCGTACATGCCGGAGCTTTTTGTACCATAATATCTCCTGTTTCCGCATGTTCAAAGGCAAACAATACTAAATCTACCGCCTCTTCTAAGCTCATAATAAAACGCGTCATTGTAGGTTCCGTCACCGTAAGTGGTTGTCCACTCTTAATCTGCTCAATAAACAACGGAATCACAGACCCTCTGGAACACATTACATTTCCATACCGAGTGCCACAAATTAATGTCTTTTTAGGATTAACCGTTCTGGCTTTTGCTACAAATACTTTCTCCATCATTGCCTTTGAAGTACCCATTGCATTCACTGGATAAGCAGCCTTATCAGTTGATAAACATATCACTTTTTTGATTCCACATTCAATACACGCCGTAAGTACATTATCCGTTCCAATTACATTTGTCTTAACAGCTTCCATCGGAAAAAATTCACAAGATGGAACTTGTTTTAACGCCGCCGCTTGAAATACATAATCCACGCCATACATTGCCTCTTTTAATGACTGAAGATTACGAACATCACCTATATGAAATTTGATTTTATCATTATTATATAAATGTCTCATATCATCTTGTTTTTTTTCATCACGTGAAAATACTCTAATTTCGGCAATATCAGTACTTAAAAATTTATCTAATACCGCATTTCCAAATGAACCTGTTCCACCTGTAATTAATAACGTTTTTCCTTTAAACATTTATACACCTCTCAGTAGTCTTTAAATAATTATTACCATTTTTCTAATCATAGATAAATTAATAATAGTTGACAGTTAATTATATTTACTTAAATAAATTAAATTTGACAAATCAAAACAGTTGTTTTTTCACCATTCATTAC
Organism: Lachnospiraceae bacterium; assembly: GCA_036666555.1. Taxonomy (GTDB): domain Bacteria; phylum Bacillota; class Clostridia; order Lachnospirales; family Lachnospiraceae; genus UMGS1251. Next base: position 19,121 of record JAVWVS010000010.1, read on the forward strand.
TTCATGCTGCGGTACCTCAAATTGTTTGCTGCATTTAACACCAATTTCCTTTTTGGCATTGTGGATTGAATTAATCTAGCCCTCCCAAAAATGCGTCTTCCAATTATGACTTTTCCACAGTATCTCTCTCATTATTTTTATACAATTTTTATTTCTTCTCTCTCATGAAATGCTTTGTTTTTCTCGATTTGTGCTATAAATATATTCTCCAATTTTTTTATACAAAGTTCTTTTTCAAAATGGTCTTTATAGTATTCCAATCCATTCAATCCCCATTTTTTCAATTTCTTTTTTTCCTTATAACTATCGCTAATAATTGTTGCTAACCCCTTAGCATTTCCAGATTCTACACACACTCCACAATTTGCCTCTTCTACAACTTTCCTTACTTCTCCACCAATTGCTCCATAAATAGGCTTTCCTGCCAACATATATGATTGTAATTTTGCTGGTAAAGTACTATTGACTACTTGATTATCTACCATAGTAATAACAAAGCAATCGGCTAATCCATAAAATCTTGGCATCTCTGAAATATCATGAAACCCATAAAATACAACATTTTTTAATTGATACTTCTTCGCAAGATTCTCACAATCCCTTCTACTTAATCCATCTCCTACTAAATGAAACTTGATATCTTTATTATTCTTTAAAATCTTTGCGCATTCAATAATCGTTTCGCAACTTTGTGCTGGTCCTATGTTACCCGCAAAAACAATATCAAATATACTATTCTCAACAACTTCCGTTTGTTCATATTCACTTTCTGCATAAGATGGACAATAAATAAGTCCTTTATCTTTTTTTGTAATCTTTAATTCATTTTCAAAATAATCTACAAATGATTTTGAGCTTACCGTTATCAAATCCGCTTTTTTATAAGTCCATACACTTATATTATACAGAAGTTTATAAATAAAACTCTTCTTTGAAATAGGACCCGTAGTCACACTTATTGGCCACTGGTCCAAACAATGAATGATCAATGGTATATTCTTCCTTTTTTTCATCAATATTGCTGGCCACACCATAGTAATCGGTGACAATTGATATACATATATTAAATCAAATTTTCCCTTCAATCTTAATGCTTTGAGTGATCCAAAACAAGCAAACCAAAAATAATTAAGTGCCATCATAAATAATGAATTACCTCTACCTACAAGAGAACATCTTTCTATTTTTACACCATTTACTGTTTGCCTTCTATTTTTAAAACCTTTATACCCTTTTAACACTTTTCCTTTTGGATAATTAGGAAGACCTGTTAATACAGTTATTTCCTGCCCGTGTTTAACTAATTCGAAACACAAATCATTAATTCTGAAATTCTCTGGATAAAAATGTTGACAAACCACCAAAATTTTCATATCACTACTCCTGATTGTCTTTTGATACTATTTTCTATTCTTAACAATGGAAAATCCGTATCCCAAGTATAATTAAAACAATGTTGTCTACTTCCCATAATTCTATCGAAACTTATTTTTCATTGTTGTCCACATCGTGTCCACCAATCAACAAAGTGTTACCACATCTGCACTTTGCACTCATGCAAGGACTAAAGAAATAGCTCCCCTAATGATTACTTTGTTTAGCATCGTTGCATCAAACACTGTAAAATGCCTATGTTTATGAGTATAACAACTTCTTCAACTTTTTTCAAGTTGATTCGATTTCAATCTGTCTTCCTTTATCATAGCTTTTTCCTTCAGCAGTCATGAATATAGAATTACCTGAAGTCAACAATAAAGCTCCTAAATCAACATTGTATCTTTTGTGGTTTAAGAGCTTTATTCGGTTTGACACTACTACATACTTTTTAAGTTATTTATCATTCCAACAATGTCATATCCATACTTTTCACTAGTCGCCCAACCATAACCCCCTGGATTTTCTTTCTGTCCAAGCCATTGTACATATGGTGCACAACCTTTCTTCACCAAGTGAAATCTCGGATCTACACAAGTATTTTTTAATCCTTCTACTGATGCGTATGCTTTTAAATGTTGAATTTGTGCTCTTATTCCTGTTCTTACATCTGGAAAACTTGCTTTGTTGGCCTGTCCATTAACATCCGTTGCCCCCAATCCGCAAAAGTTAAACTGGTCAATTGTAATAATACCACCAAATCTCAGCCACCCAGTCTCTTTCATTGTTTGAGTAAAAGCAACCTCCGCACGTACACCTTCTGCATTCGCTTCTTCACAAAAAATTTGACAGAATGTTTGTAAATCTCCCGCTCCTCCTTTGTTTAAATCATTTGCAGGATAATTCACCCCCGAAGCATTGAAATATCTCATCATTTGATCTACACTTGTTGTTGTTGCTCCCATAACTCGATACAACTCCGGCACGTTTACCATTTGACTTCCAGCTAATGCAAATGCAGTAGTTCCATTTCCATTATGCAGATAAACATGAACCTGATACAATCCCGAATGATTCTTATGATAGATGGCATCCACTGTTACTTTATAAGTCCCATCAACCTGCCTCGATGCCACATACCACTTAATATCACTTTGATTATCAGCACACCATACTGGAACTTGTATCTGCGTAACTCCAGATGGTGCAACAATATCTCGGATAATTACATCGAACGTACCTTGTATACTATTGTAGTTTTGTATGCTGGTCACAGCAGTAGGCGGTGTTACTCTAAAGGATGTTGTTCCTAAAAATCGTTCTGTTTCATCTGACAATGTCGCATATACATGGGCTTCGTAAGCGCCTGCAGTTTTATGTCTACTAATCTCTGCGGTTGCAATCCATGCGCCTTGGGCGTTTTGTTCTCCTGAATACCACACAACATCATCCTGATCGCCTTGTAAACTCCACGTTGCAAACTTCACAGCTCGAATACTTCCCAACCTTCCAACATTAGTCGCACTCAAAGCATATCTTGTTTCATTCCCTGATATGTCTGACGCACTTATACCAATATTAGGTAAATCCACGATGGTTTCCATTCCTTTAAATCCTACCAATCCATTCTTCGCAGTTACATAGGTATGAATCTTATAAGTACCACTTGCATACTTGTGATTCGCTATATTGACATTCACCTTATAACTTCCGTCTGCCTGTCTCTGCGCAGTATACCATTGAATGTCACTCTGATCATTCGCACACCATATGGGAATTTGCACCTGTGCAATTCCAGAAGTTGCTTCAATACCACTGATAGAAACTTCAAATGTTCCATTGTTTTTTTGATAATTTACCACTTCTAATTTTTTTACAATAACATCCTTTACAGTAAATGAACTCGTTCCCAAAAATCGTTCCGTTCCATCTTCAAGTATTGCATATGCATGGACCGCATACTTTCCCGCAGTCTTATGTCTACTTATATTCGCCGTTGCATTCCATACCCCTTGTTCACTCTGAGTACCAGAATACCACACAACATCATCTTGACCACCTTGTAAACTCCACGTTGCAAATCTCACCGCCCGAATATTTCCCAGTCTTCCTACATTAGACGCTGACAAACCAAAATTTGTCTCGTTACCAGATATATCAAAAGTACTTATTGCAACATCTGTACTAACAGCAGATATTGGAAATTCCATTCCATTAAAAATGGTAATGCCATTTCCTGATGTCGCATACATATGAATTTTATACATCCCTGCTGCATATTTATGCTGAGCTACATTGACACTCACCTTATAATTCCCGTCCCGTTGTTTGATAGCCAAATGCCACACAAGATCACTTTGATCGTTAGCACACCATATGGGGATTTGTATTTGAGAAATCCCGGATGGCGCATGTATCCCACTAACAATAACATCGAAAGTTCCTTTGTCTCTATCATAATTTACTACATTTAATTTTTCAGCAGTAATCCCTTTTATTTTAAAAGACGTTGTCCCTAAAAACCTTTGTGTACCATCTGCCATCGTAGCATAAGCATGTACCACATAATCTCCAGCCGTCTTATGTCTACTTATATTTACCGCTGTAGTCCATGCCCCTTGATTATTCTGAATTCCTGGATACCATACAATATCATCTTGTCCTCCTTGCAAACTCCATGCTGCAAAACTTACATTGCTAACGTTCCCAAGACTCCCTACATTTGCGGCTACTAATTCGTATTGTGTTTCATTTCCCGAACTATCAGAAGCACTTAATTTCACATTTACCGTCAATGCTGATACTGCAAACTCTGTTCCTTTAAAAATAGCTATTCCATTTCCAGCAGTTGCATACATATGTATTTTGTAAGTACCCACCGCATTTTTATGATTGGCAACATTTACACTAACTTTATAGCTTCCATCGTTCTGTCTACTTGCCACGTACCATTTAATATCATTTTGATTATCTGCACACCACACTGGCACTTGTATTTGTGATATACCTGACGGAGAATGAATTCCACTTACAACAACATCAAAAGTTCCTTTTTCTTTGTTGTAATTTTGCACCTCTAAGCTGTCCACAGAAGGGGCATCCACCTTAAATACACTACTACCCAAAAACACTTCCGTTCCCTCGGTTGTTTTGCCATAAGCATGTACTTGATAGGTACCTTCCGTTTTGAAATCACTAATATTAACAGTCCCCTTCCAAACATCTCCAGTTCTGACTGCATTACTCCATTTAACATCGTCTTGTCCATTTTTATCGCTCCAAGTAGCATATGTTACACTTGCTAATTCACTGGACGAATTTGATATTTGAGTAGAAGTTGTATACTGCATTTGATTATTTCCGATTTCATTGGTTTTAACTATAGCAGATGCTTTTGCCATTGTAACTGATGTATCACACAATAAATTTGGGCCGTTATACACATGTGCATAGTATAGGCCGGTAGCATTTTTATGATCAGATGTCTTTATATCCACATGAAAGGTGCCGCCTCCATCATTAATGGCCGTATACCACTTAATATCATCATCCTGTCCATTTTCTGCACTCCACGTTGGGATTTGAATGGACGAAGCTCCTATCACTCCTGTGACCAGTACTCTAAACGTGCCTTGAAACTCATTCCTATTCACCACTGACACTTGTGGTTTTGAGCTACCATGTGTTAATCCATATTGCTGTGCAATTCCTGTTGCATCTGCGATTCCAATCTTCTTGATAAAAGCTTCATCCTGTAACTTTGCAGCATCATTGGCATTATCCAGAAATGCATGTTCTACAATAATTCCCGGAATCCCCGCCTCCTTGCACATAATGCTCGTGTTATAATAATCCGCCACACTACCGTCTGGATATTCTCCATCCTTTCCTGTTAATGTGGTATTCTTTATTTTTGCCCCACGATTTGGAAGTCCAAGCGCTGTTAATTGTGCCAGCATCTTATTTGCAAGTTGCTCCGCTTCCTGATGAAGATTCGGTCTATAGCTTTCATTTGGAATCCATATTTCCGCACCGGTTCCTCCACCGGAATTAAAATGAATATCCACATACAACCTTGCTCCCGCTGCAACTGCTTTATTAATTCGAGCTTCATTGTCGCTTCCCTTTGTAGTTCCCGGATTGGGGCACGCTTCCGAATCCCGAACCATATATACTCTAACACCACTATATTTTTCTAATTCTTCTTTACAATATTGCGCCACTTTTAGTGTCAGTTGCTCTTCTCTCAGTCCATGTCCTGATGCACCTGTATGAGTACTGTCATGACCGGCGCAAATTGCCACAATAAACTCTCCTGCTCTAGATTCCGCTCCCCTTGCTCGTGAACGCGATGCGCCGTTCGAAAGCATAGCCGTTTGATTCGTATCTGCTTGGTTCAATACTTCTGCAACTACATTCTCTGTGGAATCGCCTGTTTGTTCAACGGCATTACCTGCTTCATCTATGGTATATGCAGTGACTCCCACCCCTGATTCTTCCGCTGGTTCCTTCACTGCTGCTTCCGCTGTCACTTTGTATCCGGTGACATTTTCCTCTTGGGAGAATAAAATCGTAGTTTCCCCTTCTTGTCCGCTTTGCTTATATATTACATTATCAAACTGATACTCATCTTCCAGCGCTTGATCATATGTCTTGGTAAACAACATCGTATTATCTGCAAATCCAGATGCTTCCAAAGATAATTTTTCACCAGTAATGCTGGAATGATAATTTAAGATTGCCTGCTCCGGTTTCACTGCCGTGTCCAAAAAAGCAATCACAATGTTTTGAGCACTTGGTGTTCTTACTACTTGTTCGTCTATGTATACATATTCAAATACGTCCTTCGCATTCTCTGGAATGACTTCTTTCACGTTCTCCTGAATGCCCTCTGCACTTGTTCCTTCTGTAGGTACCGTGTCTTTCTCCTGCGTTACTTCTTCAGTAGCAACTGGGTTGTCACTTGTTTGTGTGTTTGCATCTTCTGCCATGACCCACAGTCCTTGTGATGTACAAATTGTTAAAACCGTTAATAACAATGCAAGGCTTCTTTTTATTTTCCCCATATCTTCTACTCCTTTGTGCTTCTTCCCTATTAGCTTCTATATAATTTATATCCTACCACAAAAATATTTTTTTGTACCTATTTTTTTAAATATTCCCCCAGCACTTCTCCAAATTTCTCTGCAGCATCTCCATACATTTGTCCGTCATAATCATAATAGCTATTCATGCTTCTGTCGATTCCTACATCTTCCACATTGTTAAAATTGCGGTATGGAATTTTGTATTTTGTGGTTATCTCTTTAAAATATTGATCCGCATCTTGATAAATATCTGAATAATGCTCCAACGTCTCCTGCGATATTGGCAGAATCACTGCTACTAATTCAATTCCCTCTTTCTTACAATATTCCACTATTTTGTGAAAATACTGTTCCCTATCTTTTTTCACTTTTTTCCTATCCCACAGCACGATATTCAGACCGCCCTTATCCTCATTGGCTTGCCTTTTGTGATATAAAAATCCTTCTCCCCGATAATACTGCTCAGCCACGTTGCCTACTGTACTAGGGCTGTAATTCTGATATTCCTTACTTGTTTTTATCTGTAAATTTTCCTTCACTCTCCCTAGCCTATTCCTATGATAATACCATGGGAATAGAGCTGTACGAAAATCTGTTTTTCTGTATTTATTCCATCCATATGACAATTTGTTCACAGATAACCCCAGTTCATTGTAGATAAACACCTCGTTTTTCCCACGTCCTTGCGGAACTACCCAATACCCGGGATCCAATTCATAAATCAGCCGTTTTGGCTTTTGATACCGTTCCAATTCTTTAATTAAATAATAGCTGTCCACTGGAAATTCACTTGCCAGACATAGACTGGTGCTTTTTCTTCCAGTCACCCGATCTACCACCATTGGATTAATTCCTGCCAGTCCATGAGAGGTTCCAAAAAAAACATCATCGTACTTATTCTCACGGATATTATGAAGATCTAACCTTGTAATACTGGAAGGAATCAATGCAAATTTACAGCCTTCACTGATTCCTATACAAACTATTAGAAAAACAATTACTTTTATCCAGCATCTTGCCATTTGCATTCTTCCCCCTCCATCTTATTTTTCTTTCAACAAGTATGCACCCAGCACTTTGCTAAATCGCTCTGCTGCATCTCCATACATATGACCTTCACTATCCCAATAATTATCATCCTGATTATCAATTCGTCGATCCTCTATCATATTAAAATCCAAATAGTTGATTTTCTTTTCTTTAAACAGTTTGCTATAATACTGATGAGCATTCTCATATCCTTCCGGATGTCCTTCTATAGTCTCCTTGGGTGCTGGCAGAGTAATTACCAACAGTTCTATTTTTTCGTCTTTACAATATTGTATGATTCGTTCCAGATCCTCTTCCCTATCCTTCTTCACTGCCTCTTTACACCACGATAGGTAAGTTCCATCTTTTTTTAATGGTTCCTCCCTTCGATGATGGTATTGAAACCCTTCCGGCATATATTCTGCCGTTTGATCACTGGCAACAATGGAATCATAATTTTGATACGGCTTCGATAGTTTCATTTTTACCGTATCTTTTACTTCTCGATATCCATTGCGGTAAAATAACCAGGGAAAGAAAAATAACCGTAAATCATCTTCCATATATTTGTCCAAATAATACTCTACTTTTATTTTTGACAATGCCATTTCATTATAAAGAAATGGATTGTTGATTCCCTGATAATCTTCCACGGTATAGTAGCTCGGATCTAATTCGTAGATGAATCGTTTTGGTTTTCCTTTTTTACAAGCATATTGCAATAAATAAAAATCATCCAGCGGGAAAACACTGCCCAGGCAAAGACTCGTTGTCTTTCTTCCCGTTACACTTTCTACCTGCTGTGGACTGATTCCTGCGAATCCTCTGGATGTCCCAAAGAAAATATCTTCATACTGATTTTCTTCTATATTATGAATATCCAGTCTGGCAAATGTGGCCGGCATCAATCCAAATCCCAATGCTTCATTCAGCATGATACAGACAAGTATGAATGCAATAGCTCGTATCCATCCCTTAGAATTGTGCATAGATAAATCCTCCACCACCTGTGGTAATAAACCCTAAAAATGGCAATGCAAAAATCAGCATCAGATACACAGCCCATCTCACCAGCAATGGCTTAGCCCCCAGGCTTTTTCGGATTTCCACCCCATTTTCCTGTAAAAGGCTGATGATGAACACCGTCACACATCCAATAGCTAATATGGCATAGTCCAGTTTATCCAGTCCCAGTGTCAAGAGTGTTCCATCAGTAAGCGTCTTCATTGTAAATCCGGTTACCGTGTTTTTCATCATGGTAAACGCTGCCGATAAACTAACTGCCATATCAAAATACCAGCTGATATTCACCAACAAGAAGGTGCGTAGTATCCGTACCACATGCCATGGTTTGGATTTGGGATTGATATGGGCCACTGCAAATCCTTTTTGGAAGGCAGGTGCCAGCAAGCTGCTTAGGGCAATCAGAAGTCCATTGTAAAGACCATAGACAATATATTTCCATGCAGCACCATGCCACACGCCCACCACCAAGAATACAATGATATTCGCCAGTGCAATGGGAATGACTCTTCCGGTTTTTTTCCCACACACTTTTTTGGAAATTTTCCCAAAGCGTCCCATCCATTTAGAAAGTGACAACGGATAAAAAATATAGTCTTTCATCCACGTACCCAAAGTAATGTGCCAGCGATGCCAAAAGTCTGTAATGGAAACAGCAAAATAAGGACGTTTGAAGTTCTGGTCCAGATGAATTCCAAAGATTTCGGATACCCCTCGGATCACATCGATTCCTCCGGAAAAGTCTGCGTAAAGCTGTATCGAATAACATAATACCGCTGTCACTACCGTAACGCCGGTGTATTGGGTATGATTTTGAAATACTTGATTTACTACTACGGCTGCTCGGTCAGCCAATACCATTTTCTTGAAATATCCCCACAGCATCAACTGTAGACCATGCTGTACTCTCACTAGGTCAAAGGTATGTTTCTCATAAAACTGGTGCGCCAGCTTATCAAATCGTCCTATAGGGCCTTGCAACAACTGCGGAAAGAAAGAGACAAACAGCGCAAATCGAAATGGATTGCGCTCCGGTTTATATTTTCCCCAGTACACGTCCAAAAGATAGCCCATGGACTGAAATGTATAAAAAGAAATCCCCAGTGGCAGGATTAGTTTTTGGAAGGTCAGATGACTGCCTGCAATAGCATTGATATTCTCAATAGCAAAATTAGTGTACTTTAAGACAGCCAACATGCCAAAATTCAAAAAAAGCGTCAAGACCAGTACACGGCGCTTTTTCTTTTTCTTCTCTTTTTTATCTTCCGACGTTTCCTGAATACGATTCAGCCACATCCCCGCTCCGTATGTGGTCAGGGTGCTGAACAACAAAAAGCATACGATTTTCACACCGGAAGAAATATAGTAAATATAACTAAAAAGTAAAAGCCAGCACCATTGATATTTTTTGGGAATCAAATAATACCCAATTGCTGCAATACACACAAATAACAAAAACTCCATCGAGATCAGTGACATCTTTTTCCTCCAGATTTAGGCCTCGTCTTGTAGGCGTTGTACCATTGCCCATAAAGCCGCTGCTGAATTAAAGTTCTCCGGAATAATCTCTGCCGGTGTCACTTCCACACCAAATTCCTCTTCTAGTTCTCCTACGATGGACAGAATTGCAAAAGATTCTAATATTTCGTCATCAATTAACGTAGTACAATTTTCATAATCTGCATCCGGTTGAATCTCTCTTAATATTTCTAATAATTTTTCCATATCATTTACCTCTTTCTTTTCTTAAATGGAATTCAAAACATGGGTTGGCTGCCTCTTGCGCATGGGTTGTATGCCTTGTGGATGCTTATAAAACAACACATTGGGAAGGTCTCTGCTTAAGAACAAATAAATCCCCTCAGTAACCGAATAGGCCCCTACTCTTTGAAACACTAATATATCATTTACTTTCGGGTTTTGCAACGGCAAATGTTTCACTATCACATCGGAAACAGTACAGAGTGCTCCACAGATATTCCATTCGCTGATGGCTTCCTCATTACGGTCTATACTGGTTTTTTCTTCCTCTCTAATGTGTTCGTACATCGGAATCTTCATGGCCATAGTCTGTCCATAATAATTCAGGTGATGAATTCCTCCATCCATAATACAGTAATTTTCTCCCTGATTTTTCTTCTGATCCACAATAGACGTAAGGTAATAACCGCATTCCGCCACCATATACCGTCCCATTTCCAACGTAATTCTCCCTCGGAACTTCATCTGCTCTAGCAGCTTGGAAAATGCTGTTAACAGTTTTTCATCATCCATGGGCTCTTCTTTTTGAAAATAAGGTACGTAAAATCCAGGTCCATATTCCAATTCCTCTGCCTGGAACCCGTATTGTGCTTGCAACGTTTCTAGCAATGTATCCAAGGTAATCAGTTCTTTTTCTATCTTAGACAGCTTCTTTTTTTGGGTACCGGAATAGTATTGCAGTCCTGCCAGATGAATCTCCGGATAGTTCGCCCGCTCTGCTACCATACGGCATACTTCCTCTGGCACTACCCCGAACTGATTGCCACTGGTAACACGAATCAATGCGGTAATCACATTTCCGGTTTCTTTTGCACACGCGGATAAGATGTCCAGATGGTTCTGGGATTCAATGGTAAATATCCCCTTCCCTCCGTAGGTATGCATTGCTCGCAAAATATCTTTCTTTTCTTTATAAACACCGGAGAGTACGATCTTTTCCATCGAAATCTGATTTTGTTCACAGATACAAAATTCTCCCGGAGAGCAGACCTCGAATCGCTCCACCAGCGTATCCATGGGCTTTACCAAAAATGGATTGGCTTTCATTGCATAGCACAGATGCACTTGTGGTCCAAGGATCTCTTTCATCATTTTCAATCGTTTTTCTAATACATCCAAGTCAAATACATAGGACGGTGTCCCATATTGTTTTGCAATTTCTCTCCACTGATTGGGTTCCATACTATCCCTCCACATACTGATTTTTCAGAGCTTTTCGGTCTATTTTTCCATTGTTATTCAGTGGCATTGCCTCTACTTTTATAAATACATTGGGTATCATAAATGCCGGTAGCGTAATTCCAATGGCTTTTATAATCGGGCGTTTTTCAATTTCTCCTTCGTAAAATGCCACAATCTTATTCTGTTCTTCATCGTAAAGGCAGCACACCCGAATAATTTCTTCCAGTCCATTCATCGCTGCTTCAATTTCACCTAATTCAATCCGATGACCCATATGCTTGATTTGAAAATCCTTTCGTCCGGTAAAACACAATTCGCCCTGTTGGTTATAATACCCCACATCTCCCGTTCGGTAAATCGTTTCCAGATAGCGGTGATTCAGTGGGTTTTGTACAAATGCACGTTTCGTCTGCTCCGGATTATTATAATACCCCAGTGACAGTGCTGTACCCGATACACAGATTTCCCCTTTTTGCTCCGGCTCCGACGCCGTCACCAAAGCATTTTGTTCATCCAATAAAAACACCTTTTCATTTGGGAATGGTTCTCCAATTGGCAGAACTTCTTCCGGCGCAAATTCTCGCTCCACCTTGTAATAAGTACAGTTGCATGTAATCTCTGTTGGGCCGTATACATTCACATACGCGGCCTCCGGCAAGTATGTTTTCCACAAATGCAAATGTTTGATGGGCATCACTTCTCCGCTAAAAATAACTTTTCTAATTTTTTCTGGCACACGATATTCAAACCCTTTTAGGGTCGTAATAATACAAAGTGCGGATACTGCCCATATTAAGGTCGTTACTTCCCTTTCGCATAAGAAATCTAATAATTTTGTAGGAAAAGAAAATAATTTTTTCGGAATCATCTGCATGGTAGCTCCGGTTTTCAGTGTGGCATAAATATCCTTTACCGAAACATCAAAATCAAAAGGGGCTTGATTTCCTATCACATCTTCTTCTGTAATATGAAAAAGCTCCGTAAAACACTCCATAAAATCAATGACAGATCGATGACTCACCACCACGCCTTTCGGCACTCCGGTAGAGCCGGATGTAAAGTTCACATATAAGGGGTCCATATCAAGAGCTTGCTTTCTGCGTATCTGTAGAAGTTCTGGCTCTTCTTCTACTGTCATACAGTCATCCACATACAGCACTTGACCGGAAAATGAAATCCGATTCAATTCCTTTTCGTAAGCTCTGTCTACCAAAATCACATCTGCTTCCAGCGTCTGCAAAATCTGTTCCACTCGAAAACTTGGTTGTTTGGGATCTAGTAACACGTAAAAACATCCTGCATAGACTGCTCCCATAAATGCCATGACCGTGGACACACTTTTTTGGGAAAAGACCGGAATCGGTGTTCCGGGAGATATCTGCTTCGCCAGAACACTTCCAATCTGCCGAGACTGTTGTTCCAGCTGCTCATACGTACAGCTATTCATTTCATCTGCAAATGCAATTTTGCCGGGATGTTTTTTTACGGATTCTTCTAAGTATTCTAATATATTTTTGACCATATCTATCCCTTTCTATAAGGATACCTCCCATGCCGGCTTTTTATTGCTCACATCGGAGGTACTCAAAACAATTTCATTTCTATTTCTATTCGCCCAAACCACTTTCTACCATTTCTGTCATGGTCTCAAGCGCTATTTCCTCATCCGGTCCTTCACATACCAGTTCAATCTCATCCCCTTTTTTAATACATGCTCCCAGTACACTCAACACACTTTTCGCATTAGCAGTAGTGGTCCGAAACTCGAAAGTGATTTTGCTCTGAAATTGCATCGCTGTCTTACAAAACAGTCCTGCAGGTCTTAAATGCAATCCGGTCGGATTCTTAATGGTTACTTTTTTCTTCATCATAATGTATATGCCTCCTGGTTCCCCTTATTTCTTTGTCACGGTAATATGTACCGTTGCCTGATCTGCAATGGAACAATCTTTCGGCAGATTCCCTATTTGAATCGGTATTTCATATGATCCCTCTTGCTTGCCACTTAGTTCAATAGATGCAGCCACGCTGCTTTGCGTTAATGCCTCCAGTGCATCCGTCTTCCCTACGAAATGCAGTTCCACCGTCTGTGCTGTTCCAAAATCTGCTTTCAAGCCATTTGCCAGATTATTTACCGAAATAGATTTTACCGGTATTTCTAGTGTCTTTGTACCTGCTCGTTCTACCGTCGCCGTCACTACAATGGTGTTCGCTGTAGGATCCGCCAATGCGATTTCTTCCGGAAGGTGAGGTATGAGATCCACCAATATATCTGTTTTATCACTGATTTCATTCATAACTAACGCCGATGCCGGAATACTAAGCAAATCAATTTTTTCCAGATTCTCCTTGGTGCCTACTACCGGAACGGTCTGTGGCTCAAAGGTGACTCCCGAAAGTGCAAACCCATCCGCCACCGTAATAGACGAAGTATCTAATTCTACCGGTAATGCTTTGGAATTCAACAGATGAATGGAAACGGAAACATCTCGATTCGCAATATCTGTGGAAAGCAGTTTTTGATCAATGACATTATTCCCTGCATCATACAAAATCAGTTCTGCCGGTCTGGTGGTGTCCTCTGACAACCCGGTTACATCTATTTTAGCAACTACTTTATCAATAATGTCGATTTGAGAATCCGGTCCTGTAATTTCAATTTTCTGCGGGGTCGGAATCGCTTCTCCCAAAGCATATCCGGGACTTAAATCACCCACGGTGGTAACTGTGATTGGAAAGCTCTTGGTTTTATTATTCTTCAAGGTAATTTCCATATTTTTCGGAGTGACATTGGCTTCTTCGTATTTTCCTTCAAATCCTCTGATGGTCACATCAATGGGAATTAATTTTTTAAATTGGATATTTCGGACATCCGCCACCGCTTTAATATCTTGCGGTATGATACGATCGAGGGTTTTTCTCTCTGCTCGAACGGTAACGCTTACCTTTTGTGTTGCTTCTGTAGCTTCATAGGTCTGTCCACGGTTGGTAATAATTTCATCATGAGTCACTTTTACCTCAATGTTTCGATAAGTTCTTGTATCAATGGGACTATCCACATTTACAATCATCAGCCACAGTAATATGGCAAAAAAGACGGCAATAAGTTTCATACTCAGATTATTGGTCAGAATCTTTTTCATCTTTCGCCCTCCCTTTCCACATAGATGCTATTCTTGTAGATAATTTCTGGGATTGTTCCGATTTCTTCTGAACATGTGTTAATTGCTCTGTCAAATACTCTCTTGTAACATTTCGTGCCAGTTCACCGCTTTGGGCAACTGAAATTCCACCAGTTTCTTCCGAAACTGCAATGACAAGAGCATCACTCACTTCGCTCATCCCCACCGCTGCCCGATGTCTGGTTCCCAGTTCTTTACTCAACATCATGTTATCCGACAGTGGTAAATAACAAGTGGCAGACACAATTCGATTCCCACGGACAATAATTGCACCATCATGCAGTGGCGTATTGTGTTCAAATATATTAATGAGAATCTGGCTAGACAAAATACAGTCCAGCAAGATTCCTGTACTTTCATATTCCGTCAGCTGAATAGCACGCTCTACTACAATCAGTGCTCCGGTCTTTACCTTCCCCATTTCATAGACTGCTTTGACAAGGTCTTCTACCGTCTCTTCACTGAAACGTACCTGCTCTTTTTCTTTGTTACCAAAGGACGTGGGTACCACCGAGCTGAAAAAATTGCGTTCTCCCAACTTCTCGAGTCCCCTTCGCAATTCCGGTTGAAATACAACTACTGCTGCCGTGGCAAGCACTGTAGTGCCATTTTGCACCAACCATAAAATCGTATGCATCTGAAAAAAAATGGCAAACAAAATAGCGACACCAAACACTAACATTCCTTTTAGCAACATCCACGCTTTTGTATTTTTAATCCATAGCAAAAGTTTATACACAAGAAAGGAAACAATGACAATTTCCACTACATCAATCAAGCCCACTTTGGGCCAGTAAATTGCAGTAGTGTATTGACTCAGCGCCTGTCTGACATGTGCTCCCACATTGTCACCTCCTTTTCTTGTTTCTTATTTCTTCAATTCTTCTTCCACCATTTTCTGAATATTCAATTCTTCTCTAAGGCTTTTTGCAAGAAGCATTTCTTCCGTTTGTCCTCGTTGCACACTCTGTTTTTCTTTTGTTCTTCTTTTCACTTCTTCTGCATCAATAACCACAGTTTCTTGACGTGCATTAATCTTTTTCACGGTCTTCTCCGGAGCCGCTATGGAAATTTTAGGTACTGCTTTCACAAAATAACAATATTCATCATCTTCAAACTGTAAATGTTCTGTACGAGAATAATCCACCGTAAACACGAAAAATTCCAACACCAGCGACACCAGCACAGACATGACTGCACCCATAATCAGACTTCCATAAGAAAGATGTATATCCAGTGTCATATCACCCACCACCATAATAATGGCATGCACTACCGCTCCGGATACAATTGCTATCTTCCACGCATTGTTCATAGATTGTTTGCGTAATGTGTACACCACAAATAAACAGATAATAACTGCTACTATGGTAATCCACATGATCTTATTTTGTAATGCCTGTTGTGCAAAAGAGGTAAGCTGCCCCACCAATCCCTTAGTACCTGTAATGGCAGTCACATTGGATTTTACATAATCCATCATATAAAATATCATGGTTCCACACGTAATGGGAACTATATAAATAGGAGAACCAATCAATCCAAAGATAATCGGAATCGCAACCGGAATCTTGAGCATAAATGCAATGGGTGTCAATAAAACGACAATGGCTGTCTTTGGTGTAAAACGAAAATAAAAGATAAACATAATCAAAAAAACCGCCGCCATAACAATCGTAACTCCCAGGGAAACTGCATACATGTGAAGCAGAACCAGACCTATCGCTACCAGCACCGTCATAATCATCGGCGGAAATGTACAAATAATCGCCAACGCCAATGTTACGATTCCACTAGACGCTGTTTTCATAAATCCTACATTGTGTCCAATCAATGTAAATGTCATGAATGCCAGAATAAATTGCAATGCTTTATTGATATATCTTGAATACTTGGCATAAAGTGTTTGCAGTTGTTCTTTCCATACGAATAAATTACTCATTACAATTTCTCCTTCTCATACATCTTATTCAAACGCAGCAATTCTCGATTGTATTTTTTTACATTTTTCCTTGCTTCATTGTGTTTTTTTTGATAAAAATCATGGGCAATAATTGCATAAATAATTACTAACAATACGTATCCCAGAACCACTCCGCCACCCAGTATTAGGACAAAGGTCATATTAAAATGTTTCATGATCACATCCATGTACGCCACTGCAGCTAACGCAGCCACTAACACATATCCAAGGGTTACCCATAAAATCGTCTGCAAAGTACGCAGACTTGCATAGTCTTTTCGGTAATAAGCACTGATAGGAAAATCCGCTTTCCCTTCTTTGCTTTCATAAAAAGCAAGCTCTGTCATAAGCTTTACCCGTTCTTCATTTAACATAAAATCACCTCAACACTCATCTTTTTCTCATCTAAACATTATTTTTAGTATAACATAACATCAGAAACCTTGTCCAATACTTATAGTTAAAAAGTAGACTTTTTCAACTCCGGAGCACTTTAATAGTTTCGCAGCCGCATCTATCGTACACCCTGTTGTGTAGATGTCATCCACCAGTAGCACTGTTTTTTTCCTCTGCAACCGATTGGATAACCGAAAGGCATCTTTCATATTTTGTGCTCTTGCCTTTTCAGTTAATTGTTTTTGGGGCTTTGTCTTTTTCCCCCTCAGCAGCGACACTGTATCTACCGGAATATCTGTCAACAGACCTATTTCTGTTGCCAACAGCTCCGCCTGATTATATCCTCGTTTTCGATGTCTGGCTTTGTGAAGCGGAATCGGCATAATCACTTCGATGTGCCATTGCTTCAATAATGCACCAAACTCTCTCGCCATACAACTCCCATAGTACTTGGCATACCTACGTCGATTTCCATATTTAAAACGATAAATTGAAGTGCTGACCGGTTGTTTATGTAACCATAGGCTTCTTCCCTGTTCAAATTCGTGATGTTTTATTTGGCAGTCACCGCAATACTCCTGTTCTCGATAGCGCACCGGTTTGCCACATTTCTTACACCGTGGTTCCTTGATTGTCTTCAATTCTTTCTTACATTCTTCACAAATTTCTTGTTCTGTTACCCGATCACAAAAGGGGCAGCGTCCCGGATAAACTAATTCCAATATATGCATTCTATTTTATATCCAGATTCAGATACACATCAATTCCACTCGCCAATCCGCTCATCCAAACTGGTGTGCCGATTTTGCTCATTTACGTTTTGAATCATTTCTTGAAATGTTTCATCACTCCCCACAAGTGTGACACATTTCCTGGCTCTGGTAATTGCCGTATACAAAAGATTTCGGTTATACAACTGCCGCGGTCCCGGAAGCAAGGGAATGATAACCGCCGGATACTCGCTTCCCTGTGATTTATGTATGGTAATGGCATAAGCCAGCTCCAATTCATCCAATAAGGAAAAAGAATACGTCACTTTCCTTGTTTCATCAAATTCCACTTCCAAAGTTTCACGATAAGTATTTATTTCGGTAACAATCCCCATATCTCCATTGAACACGCCTACACCTTTATCCACCACCATACCAAATTTCGTTGCAATTTCCCATTCCAGCTGATAATTATTCTTTATTTGCATGACCTTATCACCCAGACGAAATAATTTATCTCCATACTCTTTTTCGGTCTTTTTAGAATCTTTTGGATTTAAATACCGTTGCAAAATCCGGTTTAAACGTTCTACTCCCAACAAGCCTTTTCGCATTGGTGTTAGTACCTGTATTTCATAAATGGAGGCATCTACATACTTGGGCATGTTGGTCTGAAGTAACGTTAACACCACATTAATAATGGTGTTGGCATCCTGTCTTTTTAGAAAAAAGAAATCTTTGCTTTTGTTATCCAGCACTACCCTTTCTCCACGATTAATTTTATGAGCATTGACCACTATATCGCTTTCTCCTGCCTGACGGAAGATTTTATGAAGAGTCACAACTGCAAAGCGTTTTGATTGAATCATATCCTTTAAAACACTGCCGGGTCCTACTGACGGCAATTGATTTCCATCCCCTGCCATAATCAGTCTGGTTCCCACAGTCACCGCGCATAACAAGGCATATAACAATGGCAAATCTACCATGGACATTTCATCGATAATAATAACATCCGTTTCCAAGGGATTTTCTTCATTTCTTCCAAATCCCAGTTTCCCTTCATCCCCTTCGGGATTTCCACTGACTTCCAACAGCCGGTGAATGGTCTGGGCCTCGCATCCGGTGGCCTCTGTCATTCGCTTAGCTGCTCTTCCGGTAGGTGCCGCCAGATAAATGCTCATTCCTTCGCTTTCAAAATAATGAATCATAGCATTAATGGTAGTTGTTTTCCCGGTTCCAGGTCCTCCGGTTAAAATAAGCAATCCACTTCGCACCGCCTCTTTTACTGCGGTCCTTTGCATCTCATCCAATGTAAGTTCTGTATCTTTTTCGATTTTTAACAACCGATGTTCCAGCTCTACGTCTGCAACCTCATATGAAATGTTTAAGTCATGAAGCATTTTTGCCGTATTTAATTCCATATAGTAGTATTGAGAAGCATACACCCGCATACCTTCGGTTCCCTCTTTCAGCACCACTTTTTTTTCCATAGAAAGATCCATCAAGTACTTTTCAATATCCGGTATTTCTACTTCCAATAAATTTCCTGCACGACGTAGCATCTCTTCTTTTGGTAAATAGATATGTCCTTCGGAAACGCTTTGTAGTAGTGCGTAAAAGATGCCACTTCGAATTCGAAAATCCGAATCCGTGTGAATGCCGATTTTGGCCGCAATTTCATCCGCTGTTTTAAATCCTACTCCCACAATATGGTCTGCCAGCTGGTAAGGATTCTCTTCCAATATCCGGTATACTTTCTGCCCATAATAATCGTATATCTTTGCTGCCAAAGATATAGAAATACCATATCGCTGCAAGTAAATCATGGCTTCCCGCATCTCTTTTTTATCTTCTACCTGCTCTGCAAGTTCTCTGGCTTTGCGTTCGCTGATTCCCTTTACTTCTGATAACCGTTCCGGTTCTTCTTCGATGATCCGGAAAGTGTCTTCTTTAAATTTGCGCACAATTCTTCCTGCCAGTGCAACCCCCACACCTTTAATAGCGCCGGAACCCAAATACCGTTCTATGGAAATCAAATCTTCCGGAGCTTTTACTTCATAAGTGTGTACTTGGAGTTGTGTGCCATATACACTGTGGTTTGTATATTCTCCGGTCATTTCCATCAGTTCCCCTTCGCTGATACAAGGGAAGAGTCCTACGCAGGTGAGATCTCCATCTTCTGTCTCTAGATTCATGACCGTATAACCATTCTCTTCATTTCGAAACACAATATGTTCCACATATCCCTTTGCTATTTCCAACTGCATCATCCTCCAAAAGACAAAAGCCGCCTCTTTCGAGACAGCTCAACGAAGTCTTATAATTCTTTTCTGCCACTCATAAATTCTACAAACTGACCGGTTCCAATCGCTACTACTTGCATGGGATCTTCCGCAGTCATGGTATTAATTCCGGTTTTTTCTTCAATCAATTCTTCGATTCCACGAAGCATAGCACCACCACCTGTTAATACAATGCCACGATCTAAAATATCTGCTGACAATTCCGGTGGCGTGCGCTCCAACACTGCAATCACCGCTTCCACAATCTGGCTTGTCGTTTCCCGCAATGCTTCTTCTGTCTCGGAAGCAGTCACTGTCACGGTCTTAGGAAGTCCTGTCACTAGATTCCGTCCCCGTACTTCCATCACTTCTTCCTCTGCCAAAGGATAAGTGGTTCCTATCTTAATCTTAATATCTTCGGAAGTACGTTCTCCAATCAACAGGTTATGTTTTTTACGCATATACCGTACAATCGCCTCATCGAAATCGTCTCCTGCTATTTTAAGTGAAGTATTGACCACCGTTCCACCTAAGGAAATCACCGCAACATCTGTCGTTCCTCCACCAATATCTACAATGAGATTCCCATACGGTTTCGATATGTCAATGCCGGCACCAATTGCCGCCGCTACCGGTTCTTCAATCAAATGTACTTCTCTGGCGCCTGCGGCATAGGTTGCTTCTTCTACCGCTTTTCGTTCTACTTCCGTAACACCGCTTGGCACGCAAATGCTAATGCGGGGTTTTTTAAAAGTTCTTCGCCCAATTGCTTTTTGAACAAAATATTTAATCATCTTCTCGGTTACGGTATAATCCGATATCACGCCTTGCCTAAGGGGTCTCACTGCCACAATATTCCCCGGAGTTCTTCCAAGCATCAATCTCGCTTCTTCTCCAATCGCTTTAATCGCATTCGTATCTCTATCAAAAGCAACCACCGATGGTTCTTTTAACACAACGCCTTTTCCATTTACGTACACCAGAACACTGGCCGTCCCTAAATCAATCCCGATATCCACTGACATCTATATTCTCCTTTCAATCCTTGTATCATTATAATCAATCCCTTACCAAATAGAAAGCCTTTTTTCCCTTTTTAGTTTTTCTTAAGGATTGTATCAATATACTGCCCCGTATAAGACTTGGGTTCTTTGGCTATTTTCTCCGGGGTACCTGTGGCTACGATGGTTCCACCTTTATCCCCGCCTTCCGGTCCAATATCAATAATATAATCTGCTGTTTTAATAACATCTAGATTATGCTCAATCACAATCACGGTATTCCCATCTGCAGACAGCCTTCTTAATATTTCCGTTAGTTTATGCACATCTGCAAAATGCAGACCCGTAGTGGGTTCATCTAAGATATAAATGGTCTTTCCGGTACTTCGCTTGCTTAGTTCCGTTGCCAGTTTAATCCTTTGTGCCTCGCCTCCGGATAAGGTGGTAGATGGTTGACCCAACCGAATATAGGAAAGTCCCACGTCATTAAGTGTTTCCATTTTTCTGCGAATACTGGGGACATTTTCGAAAAATCCAAGAGCCTCCTCCACCGTCATATTAAGCACATCGTATATGGTTTTCCCTTTATATCTGACATCCAGTGTTTCTCGGTTATAACGTTTCCCTTGGCAGACCTCACAAGGCACATAGACATCGGGGAGAAAATGCATCTCGATTTTCAAAATCCCATCTCCACTGCACGCTTCACAGCGCCCGCCTTTTACGTTAAAACTAAACCTACCTTTTTTATATCCCTTCATCTTGGCATCCGGGGTAGCGGCAAATAAATCCCGAATCAAATCAAATACTCCTGTATACGTAGCTGGATTGGATCTGGGGGTACGTCCAATGGGAGACTGGTCAATATCAATAACCTTGTCCAATTGCTCGATTCCCTCGATTCGCTTATGCTTTCCGGGAATGGTTCTGGCCCGATTCAATTCTTTGGCAAGGTGTTTATATAAAATTTCATTGACCAAGGAACTTTTCCCCGAACCGGATACCCCGGTCACACAGGTCATGACCCCCAGTGGAAACTTCACGTCAATATTCTTTAAATTATTTTCACAGGCACCCACTACTTTTAACCATCCCGTTGGTTTTTCCCGCTTGGAAGGAATCGGTATTTGAATTTTCCCACTTAAATAAGCACCGGTAATAGATCTCTCATTTTTCATAATTGCCTCTGCGTCACCCACAGCCACAATTTCACCACCATGTTCACCCGCTCCCGGGCCCACATCCACAATATAATCCGCCTCCAACATGGTGTCTTCATCATGTTCCACCACCAGAAGCGTATTGCCTAAATCCCGCAAATGTTTAAGTGTCTGCAGTAATTTGTCATTATCCCTTTGATGCAGACCAATACTGGGTTCATCCAAAATATAAGCAACTCCTACCAGACCGGAACCAATCTGGGTCGCCAGTCGAATTCGTTGTGCTTCTCCACCGGATAATGTCCCCGTTCCCCTTCCCAATGTCAAATAATTCAATCCTACATCCACTAAAAAACGAATGCGGGCCCGAATTTCTTTGAGAATCTGATGTCCAATCAGCTCTTGTTGCTTTGTCAGTTTCAGTTCTTCTAAAAACACCTGCAGTTTTTCAATAGACATCGAAGTCATCTCGTATATATTTTTATTCCCTACCGTCACCGCCAATGCTCCCGGTTTTAGCCGTTGTCCACCACAAGCGTGGCAAGGCGTAATTCTCATAAAGGATTCATATTCTGCTTTCATATAGTCCGAACCGGTTTCCCGATAACGGCGCTCCACATTCTTAACCAGTCCTTCAAAGGCCACATCGTAGATACCTTCGCCCCGTTGACCACGGTAAAATACTTTTACTTCTTTGCCTCCGGTTCCATTGATTAAGATGTCTTTTACTTTTTTAGAGTATTTTTGAAAAGGGGTATCCAAATCAAATCGATACTCTTTCGCCAATGCATCTAAAATGGCTCTGGTATAACTCCCTTTATCCGTGCAGGACTGCCATCCCATAACGGTAATAGCCCCTTCATTAATGGTAAGTCTTTGATCCGGAATCATTAAATCCATATCAAATTCCATCTTATATCCCAGTCCATAACATTCTGGACACGCTCCAAAAGGATTATTAAAAGAAAAACTTCGCGGCTCAATCTCATCAATACTGATTTCACAATCTGGGCATGAAAAACTTTGGCTGAAATTCATGGGTTCTCCCCCAATGATATCCACCACCAATAATCCTTCCGCCAATTCCAATACACTTTCCACCGAATCGGTCAGCCGCTTTTGGATCCCTTCTTTCACAACCAGACGATCTACGATGATTTCAATATTGTGTTTGATATTTTTATCCAGCACAATTTCTTCCGACAATTCGTATAGATTTCCATCTACACGCACACGTACATATCCACTTTTTTTTGCCCGTTCAAATAGTTTTGCATGCGTTCCCTTTCGCCCACGCACCACTGGAGCCAAAAGCTGAATCTTCGTACCCTGTGGAAGATCCATGACCTGGTCTACCATTTGGTCTACCGTTTGCTTTTTTATCTCTTTCCCACAATTGGGACAATGAGGAATGCCTACTCTGGCAAATAATAAACGGAAGTAATCATAGATTTCCGTCACGGTTCCTACCGTAGATCTGGGATTCCGATTGGTGGACTTCTGGTCAATGGAGATAGCCGGTGGAAGGCCTTCTATGCTCTCTACCTCCGGTTTTTCCATTTGTCCTAGGAATTGTCTTGCATAAGACGATAAGGACTCCATATAGCGGCGCTGCCCTTCTGCATAAATGGTGTCAAATGCCAGGGAGGACTTCCCCGACCCGCTCAGTCCGGTTAACACCACCAATTCATTTCTGGGAATATCCACATCTACATTTTTCAAGTTGTGCTCATTGGCACCTCGAATTTTAATATATTGTTTTTCATTTATTTTTCCAGACATACCTTACTCCACATCATTCAAATTTTTCTTTAACACCACCAGATGATCTCTTAATTCGGCTGCTGCCTCAAAATTCAGTTCCGACGCTGCTTTTTTCATCTGTTTCGAAACATCTTTCACCAGTTTCTCCAGTTCCGCTCTGCTCATAGATTCCGGATCTTTACTTAGAACCATCTCCTTGGCAGCTACTTTCTTAGAGATGGCAATCAGATCCCGAACTGATTTTTGAATGGTCTTCGGGGTAATTCCATGGGCATCGTTATATTTTTTCTGCACTTCTCTGCGACGTTTTGTCTCGCCCAATGCAATCTTCATGGAGTCTGTCATTTTATCTGCATACATAATCACATGCCCATCTACATTTCTCGCTGCTCGGCCAATGGTCTGAATTAGTGAGGTAGCGGAACGTAAAAACCCTTCTTTATCTGCATCTAAAATGGCAACCAAAGTGATTTCCGGGATATCCAAGCCTTCTCTTAGTAAATTGATTCCCACCAATACGTCAAATACATCCAGCCGCATATCACGAAGAATTTCAGAGCGTTCCAATGTATCAATATCTGAATGCAGATATTTAATTCGAATCCCCAGTTCCCTCATATAATCCGTCAAATCTTCTGCCATACGCTTAGTCAAAGTAGTAATCAATATTTTATTTTTCTTGGCTACTTCCTTATTCACTTCTCCAACCAAATCGTCAATCTGTCCTTGTACCGGACGCACCTCCACTTCCGGATCCAAAAGCCCGGTGGGACGTATTACCTGTTCTGCCCGAAGTAGTTCATTTTTCTCTTCATAACTTCCCGGCGTGGCAGACACAAATAGCAATTGATTGATTTTCCCTTCAAATTCCTCGAAATTCAATGGGCGATTATCCTTGGCAGAAGGAAGTCGAAATCCAAAGTCTACCAAGGTTCCTTTTCTGGATTGATCCCCATGATACATGCCACCGATTTGGGGAACTGTTTTATGGGACTCATCAATCATCATCAGAAAATCATCTGGAAAATAGTCAATTAACGTATGGGGTGGTTGTCCTTCCTTTAATCCGGTCAAATGTCTGGAATAATTCTCAATTCCGGTGCAAAAACCGGTCTCTCGTAACATTTCAATATCAAAATTCGTTCGTTCTGCAATTCTCTGGGCTTCCAAAAGCTTGTCCTCGCTTTTAAAATAACGGACACGCTCTTCTAACTCTATCTCAATTGCTTTTACCGCACGTTCAATACTTTCTTTGGACACCACATAATGAGAGGCCGGAAAGATTGCAATATGATTCAGTTCCTTGCGAATCTCCCCTGTCAGCACATCCACTTCTGTAATTCTCTCCACTTCATCCCCGAAAAATTCAATCCGCACCACCAGTTCCTCCGAGGCCGCCGGAAAAACTTCCAACACATCTCCCCGCACACGGAAAGTTCCTCGTTTAAAATCCATATCATTACGGTCATATTGAATTTCAATCAACTTTGCAACTATTTCATCCCGCTCCCTTGTCATTCCCGGGCGCAAAGAAATAACCATCTCCTGGTAGTCAATCGGACTTCCTAATCCATAAATGCAAGAGACACTGGCTACAATAATCACATCTCTGCGTTCCGACAGCGCCGCCGTAGCCGAGTGACGTAACTTATCAATTTCATCATTAATGGAAGAATCCTTGGCAATATAAGTATCGGAAGACGGTACGTACGCTTCCGGTTGATAATAGTCATAATAGCTCACAAAATACTCCACTGCATTCTCAGGGAAGAACTCCTTAAACTCACCGTACAACTGTCCTGCCAAGGTCTTATTATGCGCTATAATTAAAGTTGGCTTCTGCAATTCCTGTATAACATTTGCCATTGTAAATGTCTTACCGGATCCCGTAACACCCAGTAAAGTCTCGCATTGGTTGCCGTCTTTGAATCCCTTGACAAGTTGTTCTATTGCCGCTGGTTGATCTCCAGTTGGCTTGTATTCTGAATGTAGTTTGAATTCTTTCATGTACACCTCCGCTTATGAGATAAAATTACCTTTTAGGTGTCATTTTTATGGTTCCCTCAAACGGATAATTCCGTTGATCAAAAGCTTGACATCATCCAATATATAATCAAATGCTCCTGCTTTATACATATTTATAATAATCATTCCAATGGGAACGGCAAAAATCATACCAAGTAAACTCCCTAATTTATAACCGGTATATAAAAATACCAATGTCAAAAGTGGGTTTAATCCAATATCATCTCCAATTAATTTTGGCTGTATCAATTGACGGACAACCTGAGTAACCGCATAAAGCACTACCAACCCAATAGCCATTTTATAATGTCCAACCAAAAATTGATAAAGTGCCCATGGAATCAATGCTGTTCCGGTTCCAAAAAAGGGGAGAAAATCCAAAAAGGCAATAAGAATAGCAAGCAAAATAGCATAGTACACGCCCAGCACTCCAAACCCAATAAACAAAATGACCCCTACCACTGCCATAATTTTAAACTGAGCTTTAAAATATCCACCTACTGCATATTTTAAATTGTCAATGACCATCGTCATACGTTTTTGAATTGGCTCCGGTGTGATTTTTTTTGACCAAATAATCACTTGTTCCCGCTCTGCAATAAAAAAATAAGCAGAAACAACAGATACGATTACACCAATTAACATCCCCGGAATTTTTTTCACAAAGTTCCCAGCTGCTTCCACTGCAGGATCGCTCCACTGGCTCATGGCTTTACTCAATGTTTGGTCCAGATTGGTCACAATGGCATTCCATCCTGTTTGTATTCCTACTGGCAAAATATTAAAAAAGCCATCTAATCTTTGCCCTATTTGATGTAATCCTTCTTCTAATTGATGATAAATATCCGGCACATCCTTGATTAAACTTCCGATTTCTGCCACCAATTTGCTGCCACCAAAATAAACAGCACTTAAAATCACTGCCAAAACTACTACAATAATCAGCATAGAGCCTAATTCTTTTACTATTTTCAATCGTTTTTCTAACCAGCAGACTAACGGATTGGCAATAAAAGAAATAAACCATCCAATCACAAAGGGCATAAAATACAATAGCATTTTTGCTCCGATTCCAATGAATAATATGGTTCCAATAAGACTGAATGCAAGGCTTACTGCAATTTTCCAATAAGAACGGCTATCTTGCTTTTGTTCTCCCAAACTACTCCTCCTCTTTTTTGTTCAAGAACTCGCTTTCCACGTATTCCCATATTTCCTCCCGTCCTTGCTTGGACAGTGATGAAAATGGAATAACTGCCGTTCCCGGCACCAGGTCCAGTCCTTGTTTGATCATTTTTACATGCTTTTGTACCTGACTTCTTTTTAGTTTGTCCAGTTTGGTCGCAATAATAATTGGATTATATCCTTGATGGACAATCCAGTCATACATTAGTTTATCATTGGCTGACGGATCATGACGAATATCAATTAAGAGAAAGACTGCCAGTAGCTGTTTCGAGCCTTCCAGATATCTTTCAATCAACTTCCCCCATTGTTCCTTGGCTTTTTCCGAAACTTTTGCATACCCATAACCCGGAAGATCTACCAGATACATTTCTTGATTAATATTATAAAAATTAATGGTTTGAGTCTTTCCCGGGGTAGCCGAAATTCTGGCAAAGGATTTTCGATTCATCAGTGCATTAATCAACGAGGATTTTCCCACATTGGATTTGCCTGCAAATGCAATTTCCGGTTTATCATTCTCCGGTAGCACACTGGTAATTCCGCACACCGTTTCTAAGCTTAATTCTTTAATAATCATATCGTTTCTCCATTTTCGTGTACTAGCGCCCTTTCAAGAACTTCTTTCATTTGAGATACTGGAATAATTTCAAGTCCTTCTGTAATTTCCTTCGAAAGTTCTTCTACATCCCGTTTATTTTCTGCCGGTATCAATACCGTTTTAATATGCGCATTTTTTGCCGCCAATAGTTTTTCTTTTAATCCACCAATGGGAAGAACCCTTCCCCGAAGTGTAATTTCTCCGGTCATGGCAAGATCTGCATGCACTTTTTGGTTGGTGGCCGCAGACACCATTGCAGTGGCCATGGTAATTCCGGCCGATGGTCCGTCTTTTGGCACTGCCCCTTCTGGAATGTGAATATGGATATCGTGTTTTTCAAAATATTCCGATGCAATTCCATACTCGGCACTGGCTGAACGGATATAACTAATACCTGCCATGGCAGATTCTTTCATCACATCTCCCAATTGTCCGGTAAGCAAAACTTCACCCTCGCCCGGCATGATATTCACCTCTATTTGAAGGGTATCTCCCCCCACGCTGGTCCATGCAAGACCTCGCACAATTCCAATTTCATCCTCTGCATTCACCATTTGATAACTATATAATTCTTTCCCCAGATATTTAGAAATATTCCGCTCGGTTACTTGAATTTTGGTCTTCTCTGATTCCAATATCTCTTTCGCCGTTTTTCTGCAGATTTCCCCTATTTTTCGTTCTAGTTGGCGTACGCCTGCTTCTTTTGTATAATTTCTCGCCATTTTCCAAAGGGCACCTTTACTAATAGATAATTGTTTCTTAGTCAGCCCATTTTTTTCCAATTGCTTTGGAATCAGATGTTCGATAGCGATATGCATTTTTTCATTTTCTGTATAGCTATTAATCTCAATGACTTCCATTCGATCCAAAAGAGGTCTGGGAATCGTTTGCAGCGTATTAGCCGTGGTAATAAACAACACCTCCGACAAATCTATCGGAACCTCCAGATAATGGTCTATGAATTTGTTATTTTGTTCACTGTCCAGCACCTCCAAAAGTGCTGAAAAAGTATCGCCTTTATAATCATTACTGACTTTATCAATTTCGTCCAAGAGCATCAACGGGTTTTTCACCCCGGCACTTTTCAGACCATAAGCAATTCTTCCGGGCATAGCCCCCACATAAGTTTTTCGATGTCCTCTAATTTCCGCCTCATCTCGAACTCCACCAAGAGAAATGCGCACATATGGTTTCTTCAGCGCACGGGCAAGAGATTTTGCAATGGAAGTTTTTCCGGTTCCGGGCGGTCCTACTAAACATACAATCGGACTGTTCCCCTTTTTTGTCAGCACACGCACCGCCAAAAATTCTAAAATTCGTTCTTTTACCTGCTCTAACCCATAATGATCTTCTTCCAACACCTTTTTTGCATATCCCAGATCGTGATGATCTTCTACTGTTTTATCCCAAGGCATTTCCAGCATTGTTTCAATATAGGTGCGAATGACTCCATTTTCAGCCGGACTACTCTGAGAACTTTTAAATCGATTGATTTCCTTTTGCAGTTTTTCAATCACTTCTTGTGGTGCACTCAAATTTTTGACTGCCTCTTCAAATTCTTCCCCATCGGAAATCGTAGTATCCTCCCCCAGCTCTTCCCGAATGAGTTTCAACTGTTCCCGCAAAATATATTCCCGTTGGTGGCTGTCTACACGTTCTTTTACCTTCTGTTGAATATCTTCCTTAATCCCGATAATTCGAACTTCATTGACCAATTTAAATGCCAACAGTTCATATCGTTTCATGGTATCCGTTTCTTCTAAAATTTCTTGAAGTTCCTTATAATAAAGTGGAATATTCGCCGCAATTCGATCCACTAACTTTTTCACATCCTTCATCTCTGTCATTTGGGATGCTGTCTCTTTTGTTATTTTACCACTTTTTACGGCATATTCCAAAAATATTTCCTGAAGTCCTCTTACCATCGCTTCCGGACTTACATCTCCCGGAAAATCTGATTCTTCGTCTTCAACTTTTGTTACTTGTACCCGCATATAAGGTGTTTCATACTCTATGTTACAAAGTTTTGCACGATCTTCTCCTGCCACCAAAACTCGCAGTACATGCTTCGGCAATTTAATCACTTGTTTGATAGATGCAATGGTTCCCACCTGATATAAGTCTTCCTGCTGAGGGGATTCTGTATCAATTTCTTTCTGTGCCACCAAAAAAATCTTCTGTTCTTCTATCATTGCTTCCTGAATTGCCTCAACGGACCGCTCTCTGCTTACATCAAAGTGCACGACCGTCTCCGGCAGAATGGTCATCCCGCGTAGGGCAACCATAGGAAGACTCATGGTCTCTTCACTCATATAGTTCTCCTTATCGCTTGTATTTCTTACATTATTT
This sequence comes from Lachnospiraceae bacterium, assembly GCA_036666555.1. Taxonomy (GTDB): domain Bacteria; phylum Bacillota; class Clostridia; order Lachnospirales; family Lachnospiraceae; genus UMGS1251. The sequence continues at coordinate 49,198 of JAVWVS010000010.1, forward strand.
TTCTACACAAAAGCGGGCGCATGGTTTCCCAATTGCACCCGCACTTTTCTTTTACGCGCTCTCCGACGTCAAAGCTGTGCGACCATATTCGGGTTCTCCCAAGTCTTTCACAACTTCTTTTGTAATTTTACAATATCGGATACTTTCATCAGAAGGCACACGGTACATGGTGTCCATCATGATATTCTCCATAATTGCCCGTAGCCCTCTGGCTCCGGTTTTTCTTTCTACCGACATATCTGCAATTGCTTCTAACGCATCCTGGTCAAATTCCAAATCGACACCATCCAGCTCCATTAATCGCTGATACTGCTTTACAATGGCACTCTTTGGTTCTGTCAAAATGCGAATCAAGGCTTCACGATCCAATAATTCCAAAGAAACCATAACCGGAACACGTCCTACCAGTTCCGGAATCAAACCAAACTTAATCAAATCTTGTGGTAGTACCGCTTTTAATAAACGATCCATATCTTCTTCATGATGCAATGATATTTCCGCATTAAATCCAATCGATTTCTTATCCAAACGGGTTTCCACAATTTTATCAATACTTTCAAATGCTCCTCCACAAATAAATAAAATATTCGTGGTATCAATCTGTAAAAGTTCTTGATGTGGATGTTTTCTTCCACCCTGCGGTGGTACGGATGCAACAGTTCCTTCAATGATTTTCAGTAAAGCCTGTTGTACTCCTTCTCCGGAAACATCTCTTGTAATCGATGGATTTTCGGATTTTCTTGTGATTTTATCTATTTCATCTATATAAATAATTCCATATTCTGCACGTTCAATATCTCCATCCGCAGCCTGAATCAACTTCAAAAGAATATTCTCCACATCTTCGCCTACATATCCGGCTTCTGTCAGTGCAGTGGCATCCGCTATGGCAAATGGCACATTCAATATCTTCGCCAGTGTTTGTGCCAGCATGGTCTTTCCACATCCGGTAGGTCCCAGCATCAGCACATTGCTTTTTTGAATTTCTACACCTAAATCTTTTTCTGCCGTAATTCGTTTGTAATGATTATAAACCGCAACCGAAAGTACTTTTTTTGCATCTTCCTGACCAATCACATATTCATCTAAAAATGCTTTAATTTCTTCCGGTTTCAAAAGATTAATTTCATCGATTTCTTTCTCATCTTCGTAATCAAATTCCTCTTCTATAATTTCCGAGCAAACGTCAATACATTCATCGCAAATATATGCTCCATTGGGCCCTGCAATTAACTTTCGTACCTGAGACTGTGTCTTATTGCAAAACGAGCAACGTATTGTATCATCATTCATCTTTCCTGCCATACTCTCACCTCTTTTTACACGTAAAGGGGATGTCCTTATACGAACAGCCCCTTTTCATTTCTTATCGGCTTGCGATTACTTCATCCACCAAACCGTATTCTTTCGCTTCTTCTGCTGACATGTAGTTATCTCGATCTGTATCAGCTTCGATTCTCTCCAAACTCTGCCCCGTATTCGCAGCAAGAATGGTATTCAATTTCTTTTTAATCAACTTAATATGGTCTGCAACAATCTCAATTTCAGTTGCCTGTCCCTGTGCTCCGCCGGAAGGCTGATGAATCATAATCTCAGCATTGGGAAGTGCATAGCGCTTTCCTTTTTTACCGCCGGACAATAAGAACGACCCCATACTTGCAGCCATTCCAATACACGTAGTAGACACATCACATTTAATGTACTGCATGGTATCGTAAATTGCCATCCCGGCTGTAACAGAACCGCCCGGGCTGTTGATATACAGATGAATATCTTTATCCGGATCTTCCGCCTCTAGAAACAACAATTCTGCAACAATGATACCTGCTGATACTTCGTTGACTTCCTCTCCCAAAAAGATAATTCTGTCTTTTAATAATCTTGAATAGATGTCGTAAGAGCGTTCTCCACGGCTTGTTTGTTCGATGACATAAGGTACTAAGCTCATGTGTATCCCTCCTGATTTTTTTAAATTCTAATAAAGAATTCTACTATTTATCTACTGCATTGTCAACTACTAATGTAATTGCTTCTTGCACTGCAATGTCTTCTTTCATCTGCTCTTTTTCTTTGTCGCCCATGAATTCTTTGACTTTATCAAGTTCCATCTGATAAGCTTCTGCCATTTTTGTCAGTTCTTCATCTAATCTTTCTTCGCTTACTTCAATCTTCTCGGCTTTTGCAATAGCTTCCAGTACTAATCTTGTCTGAATCTTTTTAACAGCCTGTGGTTTCAATTCTTCCAACATTTTCTCAGAAGTCATTCCGGTAAATTGGAAATATTGTTCAATGGTCAATCCTTGCTGTTTGATTCTCTGTGCGAAATCATTGGCCATCTGTCTTACCTGTGTATCCACCATGGCATCTGGTATATCCATCTGTGCATTTTCAATCACTTGTTCCACTGCCTGATCTTCTTGTTGTCTTTTCCCATCTGCAATCTTTTGTTCTTTGATTTTCTCTTTGATATCTGCTTTATATGCATCCAATGTATCAAATTCAGATACTTCCGCTGCGAACTCATCATCTAATTCCGGAAGTTCTTTTGCTTTGATTTCATGTACCGTACATTTAAATACGGCATCTTTTCCTGCTAAATCAGCCGCATGATATTCTTCTGGAAATGTTACCTTTACATCTACTTCTGTTTCTGTATTCACACCAATTAATTGTTCTTCAAATCCTGGAATGAAAGCTCCCGAACCAATGGTCAAAGGATAATTTTCTCCTTTTCCACCTTCAAAAGCAACTCCATCTACGGAACCGTCATAGTCTAATACAACTTCATCTTTATCTTGTACTGGACGGCCTTCTACATTGATGGTACGAGCGCCTTTTTCTTGTTCCTGCTGTAACTTTTCTTCGATTTCTTTTTGTGTAACTCGGTTAGAAATCTTATCTACTTTCAAGCCTTTGTATTCGCCTAATGTTACTTCTGGTTTTAATGCCACTTCCGCTGTAAAGATGAACGGTTTTCCTTTTTCAATCTGCACCACATCTACCGTTGGCTGAGATACAATATCTAATTCACTTTCATCGTATGCTTTCGAATAAGCATCCGGAATCAGTGCATTGGCCGCATCGTCATAAAAAATCTCCGGTCCATACATTTTTTCAATCATCTGACGTGGTACTTTTCCTTTACGGAATCCAGGTATGCTCATGCTGCCTCTCTGCTTTTTATATGCTCCGTCCAGTGCTTTGTCTAATTCTTCAGCAGAAACTTCTATGGTAAGTTTTGCCATATTGTTCTCCATCTTTTCTACTTGTAAACTCATGTATTGCTTCCTCCTTATATGTGTGAACAGCTTATACGCTTTTCCATTTCACAGTCATTGTTAAAGTATATCACATTCACTTATAAATTTCTAGTCTTGAATTTCATCTAATCTCATGATTTTTGTGATAAGATTCGTAATTTCTTCTTCCTCAACAGAAAATTCGTTTTTCTTGTTCCCTGTCACCTTTAAAATCACCGTTTCTTCCTCACCATATTTCATATTCTTCCATGCTTTTTCCAGTAGCTGATACCCATCTGCAATAAACTCCGTTTGCATTTGTACATTAATCTCGTCTTCCGTTCCTTTGTATTCCCCTTTATTCGCCTTATCCATAAGCTTTGCAGAGTCTTCCTTGACTGCCGCCACAAAATTGGGGAATACATCACATGGTCTTATCAGAACATGAACTTCATATTCTTTTTTATCTATCTTCTCTTCACTTTTCACTTGATACTTCATAGAGCGGAAAATTCCCTGGCAAACGGTTTTATACTTATGTTCCATATTCGCATCCATTTGCACCCCGCTAATCAAATGATTTTCTACAAAGGTATCTATCTGTTTTTCGTACTGTTTTTTTAATTCCTGTTGGGAAGTATTTTTCATTACCTTTGCAGCCTCTTCTACTTCTCCTTGAAACGTCTGGTCTAAAACTGCCTGCACATATCCCTTTGCATCAAAATCCCGAAACATTCCACATCCTGCAATACCGGATACAAATAGTGTCATACCCAGTACTACTGCTATTTTCTTTCCTTGTTTCACAGTGCCACCCCTCTAAGCTTCCTGATATACAATTGCGCTACTAATTTCTTCTGCTATTTCGGTTCCCACCATTAGGCCTATCAATGCCAATGAAAATGCAATTGCAGTACCCATTCCTCTGCTGGTAACAATCGGTCCATCTATGACCACCGGGGTATGTAGAATCTCTGCTCCATACAGTTCCTTCTCCTTGGATGGATAAGCCGTTGCTCGTTTCCCTTTCAGCATCCCTCTTTTTCCCAGAATACTTGGTGCCGCACAAATTGCCCCTATATATTTTTCTTCCCTATAAAATTGATTCAGTAAGTGCTCCAGCCCTTTATGTTCTTCTAAATGAATCGTTCCCGGCATTCCTCCTGGGAGTACCAACATCGTCGTATCTTTATAATCCATATGTTCAAACAGCATATCCGCCATGACATCTATTTTATGCGCTCCGTGAACGCTTCGTTGTCCGGTCACTGAAACAGTTACCACGGATATATTCGCCCTTCGCAATAAATCTACAACCGTCAGTCCTTCTATTTCTTCAAATCCATCTGCCAAAAATACGCAAACCTCATTTTCCATTTTACTGCCTCCTAGTCTATTTTCACTTCTAATATTTGCATTTTAGCAAACTCCCTGCCAAAATGCAAATCCGCTCCCTCTCCCTTATTTTGGAATGCATCCTTGATTTGTCGAAATGACTATACTATGATAGAAATAATGAATAAAAAATCAAAAAGGAGACTATTATGGAGATTGAACGTAAATTTTTAATATCTGCACTGCCGGACTGGGTGAATCGCTTTCCTTTTCACACCATCGAACAAGGTTATCTATGTACCGACCCTGTGGTTCGCATACGCCGTCAGGATGAAGAATATATCCTCACCTACAAATCCAAAGGTCTTATGGTAAGAGAAGAATATAATCTTCCGCTTACTGCTAATTCCTATTCCCATCTCAAAGAAAAAGCAGATGGTCGGTTCATTTATAAACAAAGATTTCTCATTCCTTTATCCAATGGACTAACTGCGGAACTGGATGTATTTCAAAAAGAGCTTGCCCCTTTGCTTCTTGTGGAAGTGGAATTCTCCACCCAAGAAGAAGCTACACTCTTTGTTCCGCCCGACTGGTTTGGAGAAGAAGTCACCTTTTCTTCCAAATACCACAATAGCCATCTCAGTTGTTTGGAGAATTAATGTAAACATTTCGTTGCATTATTAAAATAGGTTGCGTTTTGTTGCATAAATACCTATTTATTCGGGAAATTGCTATACTGTCATTAGAAATGGAGGTATCGCAATGTCCAACTTGCAATTGTCTAAAAATTTACGAACATTAAGAAAAGCACGGCGTCTCACGCAGACCCACCTTAGCATCATGCTGAATATTTCCAGACAAGCTTATTCGAATTATGAAAATAATAAACGTACTCCTGATTTAGATTCTCTAATACGGCTATCTCAGATTTATCATATTACATTGGACCAACTGGTGAAGCAAAACGCTGGACAGACACTCCTCGAAACTACAGAACCTTACTATCCTGCACTGAATATACAAACAGGTGACACCTTGTATCTTACAAAAGAAGAAACAGACCTTGTGATGCAGTATCGGGATTTATCACAGCCAGGAAAAGAAATCCTTCAAGGATTTTTTGAATCCCGTATTTCTCATCCTCAAAAAATCCCGAAATAAAAACGCTCCTTTTACAAAAAGGAACGTTTTTTCTTTAGTCATCCAAGCCAAATCCATCATGCACCGCAACCACTGCGCGTTCTACTTCTTTTTCATCGATTAACACCGTAATCCGAATCTCCGAAGTGGAAATCATATTGATATTGACTCCTGCATTGGAAAGTGATTCAAACATTTTTGCAGCAACCCCCGGATTGCTCATCATTCCTGCTCCTACCACAGATATTTTTGCTACTTTTTCATTAAAAGTAACCTCCTGAATGGTAAGTGCTTTTTTATTTGCCTCCAATAGTTTTAATGTTGCTTCTAAGTCATCTTGAGATACGGTAAAGGAAATATCCTTCGTTCCACCACGACCTACCGATTGCAAAATAATATCCACATTAATGTGATTTTTTGCCAACATATTGAATATTTTAAACGCAACGCCCGGTGTATCTTGTACTCCAATGACAGACACCCTAGCTGTATTTTTATCTGCGGCAACGCCGGTAATTAACATTTCTTCCACTTCTACTACCTCCTTTACAATGGTTCCTTCTGATTGATTCAAACTTGACCGCACCACCAATGGTACGCCGTATTTCTTCGCCATTTCCACTGAACGGTTATGAAGTACTTTGGCTCCTAATGTTGCTAGTTCCAGCATCTCATCATAGGTGATTTCTTCCAGTTTCTTTGCATTTTTCACTACTCGTGGATCTGCTGTATAGATGCCATCCACATCGGTATAGATTTCACATAGGTCTGCATGAAGGGACGCCGCAAGCGCTACCGCTGTAGTATCCGAGCCCCCTCGCCCAAGTGTTGCAAAATCATCATATTTGTTCACTCCTTGGAATCCCGTCACAATTACAATCTTTCTAGACTCCAATTCGTGTTGAATTCTATCGGTATCTATCCTTTTAAATCGTGCATTTCCATAATGGGATGTAGCATGCATCATTACTTGGAATGCATTTAAGGAAACAGCCGGAACATCCATGGCATTCATCGCCATTGCCATGAGGGAAACCGATACTTGTTCTCCTGTAGCCAGTAACATATCTAATTCCCGTTTAGATGCTTTGGGATTAATCTGTGCAGCCAGTTCCAACAATTCATCTGTAGTATCCCCCATTGCAGAAAGTACCACAATCACATCATTTCCATTTCTATAATCTTCCACACATCGTTTTGCGACGTTGTATATTCGTTCTTTATTGGCCACAGAACTGCCGCCAAATTTTTTTACTATGAGCATAGTTTCCTCCTACCGTAACTCCACTTCATTATTTTAATAATCGGTCGATCAAAAGAAATCCTTCTTCATACCGATTTTGACTTTCCCGGGCTGTTCGTTCACAGTAGACATTTGCCCCGTCCACCGGATGTGTACTATCATATAGAAGATAAGGCACCGGTTCTTTTGTATGGGTGCGAATACGAATGGGTGTCGGATGATCCGGTAGTAGCAAAATACGGAAGGATTCTCCCGCCTTTTCCAATCCTTCCCATACCTTTCCCAAAACTTTTTCATCAATCAAAGATATGGCCGTCATTTTATCTTCTACCTTTCCTTGATGTCCCATTTCATCTGGTGCTTCTATGTGGATATATGCGAAATCATATCCATCCTTTAAAAGAGCATCCAATGCTGCCTGTGCCTTTCCTTCATAGTTTGTATGTAAGCCTCCGTTGGCACCTTCTACGGATAAGTTCGTCATGCCTGCGCCTACGGCAATTCCTTTTAATAAATCAACGGCTGAGACCATGACACCTTTTTTTCCTGTCTTTTTTTCAAATGAGGTCAATGCCGGTCTGGTACCTGCGCCCCAGAACCACGCACTATTTGCTTTATTCAAGCCATCCTTGGCACGTTGTACGTTCAAGGGATGTTCATTTAAAATGTCATAGCTTTTTTTCATCATTTCTCGCAGCACCTGGTCTTCTGGAAGATATGCTCCGATTCGTCTAGTCAAAATATCATGAGGCGGCGTCAAATCTACCACTTTACCATGCTCCCAAATCAACAGATGTCGATAACTGGTACCTGGGTAAAAATGATACCCTTCCTGCTCTAAGCCCTTCTTTAGTGCTTCCAACAAAATAGCTGCATCTTGGGAACTGATTTCTCCGGAACTGTGGTCCAGAATATGTTTTTCTTCATAAGCCGATTCTTCCTCAGAAATAGTAACCAAATTGCAGCGAAAAGAAACATCTTCCGGTTTCATATCCACACCAATACTTAGTGCTTCCAGTGGCGACCGTCCACTATAATATCTATTTGGATCATAACCCATCACCGACAGATTGGCTGTGTCACTTCCCGGAGCCATCTCTTTTGGAACCATACAAGCCAATCCAATTTCCGAAGACTTTGCCATTTTGTCCATATATGGAGTTACAGCAGCTTCTAATGGTGTCTGTTCCTCCAACTGGGTAATGGGTTCATCTGCCATTCCATCTCCCAGGATAATGATATATTTCATAACTTTTAGCCCTCCACACGAATCATCTGAATGATATTGGAATAAGATTCCGCTTTTTGATCGTAGGTTCCTTCTGACATCACTGCAGTCAAAAATCCAAACTCTCCAACCTCTCCCGGTATTACAACGGTTTCCGATGTTCCAAAATCTTCCTGCAACTGTTCCAGCCAAGCGCTGCTCTCTCCTGTCATTCGTATAAAAAACCGTCTCTGAACTGCTTCTTTTTCTTCCAGCTGTAATTTATCTTGTGTCCAACACATCATAACACTTCTTTGCAAGTGTTTTACCGCATCCACTACATCTGCCACTACTGCACTGGCCGTGGGAAGTTTGCCTGCACCGCTTCCATAGAACATCGCATCTCCCAACATATTCCCATGTACAAAAATAGAATTATAAACTCCATCCACGCTGTGAAGCGGGTGGCTCTGCGGTAATAAAAATGGTGCTACAATCGCGCTGATTTTATCACCGTCACGTTTGCTGGATGCTAATAATTTAATAGTCATATGCATCTGTTTTGCATAATGCATATCCTGCAGCGTAATTTTTGTAATTCCTTCCGTGTAAATATCTTCATAATCCACTTGTTTTCCGGAAATCAAGGAAGATAAAATGGCAATCTTTCGACAAGCATCTTGTCCCTCTACATCCGCTGCTGGATTCTTCTCTGCATATCCATTTTCCTGGGCTTCTTTCAATACTTCTTCGTAATCAGCATCTTCATAAAACATCTTTGTCAGCATATAGTTGGTCGTTCCATTTAAGATTCCGGTTACTTCCTCAATTTCATCCGCGGTCAAAGAAGAATTCAGCACACGCAAAATAGGAATCCCACCACCTACACTGGCTTCAAACAAAAAGTTACTGTTTTGTTCTCTTGCAATGGAGAGCAGTTCTGCTCCATGTTTTGCCACTAATGCCTTGTTGGAAGTGACCACACTTTTTCCTGCTTCTAAACACCGTTTCACAAATGTATACGCCGGCTCTACTCCGCCCATTACCTCTACAACAACTTTCACCTCTTGGTCTTTGAGCACAACATCAAAATCATGAGTGATTAACTTCTGCACCGGATCTTCCGGAAAATCTCGTAAATCCAGCACATACTTAAGTTCAATAGGTTCACCGGCTCTTTCACAAATCAAATCCCCATTCGTACGAAGGACCTCCACAACACCTGACCCTACGGTTCCATATCCTAAAACTGCAATTTTCACCATACGCTACTCCCTGCCTACAATTTTTAAATAGTGCACATCGTCATGTTCCTCTATCTTAGCCACCATGTCTGATAAATTTCCCGTGGTGGAAAGCGTCTCCACACTCAAAGTAATCGTGGCTACTCCATTGAGTGGAATGCTTTGATGAATGGTCAATATGTTTACATCATATTCTGCAATCATTCTCAAAAGTTCCACCAACACTCCTGGTGTATCATTTAATTGAATCACCAGAGTCACTGTCTGTCCTTTTTCATTTTCATGAAAAGGAAAAATATCGTCTTTGTATTTGTAAAAAGAACTCCTGCTAATGCCGACTCTCCCGGTTGCCTCTTGGATGGTAATTGATTTTTCCGACACTAGAAGTCTTTTTGCCTCAATTACTTTTAAAAGAACTTCCGGCACTGCCTTTTTCTTAAGGACATAATATTTTGTTTTATCCATGGCGGGTTCCTCTTTTCTTCAAGTATGCATTCATGAAAGGATCTAGCCCTCCATCTAAAACTGCCTGCACATTTCCTGCCTCCATATTGGTTCTATGGTCCTTGACCAATGTATATGGTTGCATGATATAAGACCTTATTTGATTACCGAAGCCAATCTCTTTGACTTCTCCACGGATTCCAGACACTTTTTCTGCTTGTTCCTGTTCTCTTTGGAGATATAATTTTGCCTTCAGCATCTGCATTGCTTTCTCTTTATTATTATGCTGAGAACGTTCATTTTGGCACTGCACCACAATTCCGGTGGGAAGATGGGTGATTCGAATGGCCGAAGAAGTTTTGTTGACATGCTGTCCACCTGCTCCACTGGCCCGATAAGTATCTATTTTCAAATCATCCTCAGCAATTTCCATATCCAAAGCTTCCTCAATGTCCGGTATCACATCACAGGATGCAAAAGAAGTCTGTCTTTTCCCTGCCGCATTAAAAGGCGATATCCGTACTAACCGATGTACCCCTTTTTCTGACTGCAAATATCCATAGGCATTTTCTCCGCTAACCTGAAAGGTGACCCCCTTAATCCCGGTAATATCACCATCCAAATAGTCAAGAACTTCTATGGAAAATCCTTTCTTTTCTGCCCAGCGGTTATACATTCGATATAAAATCTCCGCCCAGTCACAGGATTCGGTTCCACCGGCACCTGCATGCAAGGTTACAATTGCATCGTCACTGTCATATTCTCCGGATAATAGGGTCTGTACTCGGAGCTCTTCATACTTTTCTTCGAACTCGGCTAATTCCTTTTGAATTTCCCCTACCATTCCTCCATCGTTTTCTTCATAAGCCATATCAATTAAGATTCCAATATCTTCTTGGGTCGTGGCTAACTCTGCCATAGTCTTTAACACATCTTGAAGTCCCTTTAGTTCCCTCATAATGTGTCTGGAGCTTTCTGCATGGTCCCAAAACCCTGTTTCTGACATCTTATGTTCTAACTCTTCTACCCGTTTTTCCTTTGCAGGCAGGTCAAAGTGAATCCCTCATTTCCTGCAATGGTTCTTCATAAGAATGAATTGTACTTTTCAATTGGTCTAACTCAACCATGCTCTCACCTCTTTACGCTTTATTTTCTTTCTGACTACCGCTTAGTTTTTACCACAACATTGTTTATATTTCTTTCCGCTGCCACATGGACACGGATCATTGGGATACACTTTCTTTTCTTCTCGTTTTTTTGGTGTATGGGCTACACTTTCATCTTTATTTGTCCCGGTCACTTTAGCCACCTGTTCCCGTTCTACTTTTTGTTCAATTTGAATATGCAGCAATGTACGAACCGTATCTTCCGTAATTCCGTTGGTCATGGCTCCAAACATCTCATATCCCACCATCTTATATTCCACCAGCGGATCCCTTTGTCCATAAGCCTGTAGTCCAATTCCCTGACGCATCTGATCCATATCATCAATATGGGCCATCCATTTGGCATCAATGACTTTCAGCAAGACCACCCGCTCGATTTCTCTTAAATGCTCTGCTTCTGGAAATTCTGCTTCTTTTGCTTCATATGCTTTGACTGCCCGTTCCTTCAGCATATGTTTTAATTCTTTCTGTTCCATCTGCTGTACTTCATCAAAGTGTACCGGTCTCATGGGAATCGTTGCAAGAAGGCTCACATTCAGCTCTCGCAAATCCCACTCTTCCGCCTCCTGGTCTTGAGAAACACACGCATCCACCGTATTTTCTACATAATCTGTAAGCATGTGATAAATAGAATCTCTCATGCTTTCTCCATCTAAGACCCGACGTCTTTCTTCATATATAATTTCCCTTTGTTCATTCATGACCTGGTCATATTCCAGCAAATTCTTACGAATCCCAAAGTTATTACTTTCAATCTTTTTCTGTGCTTTTTCAATGGCATTGGAAAGCATCTTATGTTCGATCTGTTCGCCGTCTTCCACGCCAAGAGTATTGAAAATTCCCATCAGACGTTCAGAACCAAATAATCGCATCAAATCATCTTCTAAGGAGATATAGAATCTGGATTCTCCCGGATCTCCTTGCCGACCGGAACGTCCACGCAGCTGATTATCAATACGTCTGGATTCATGTCGCTCTGTGCCGATAATTTTCAACCCACCGGCTACCTTTGCTTCGTCATCTAGTTTAATATCGGTACCACGCCCAGCCATGTTGGTTGCAATGGTAACTGCACTGTGAGCTCCTGCCTGTGCCACGATTTCGGCCTCCAGCTCATGGAATTTTGCGTTCAATACGTTGTGCTTGATTCCTGTCTTTTTCAACATGGTACTCAGCAGTTCTGATGTTTCAATGGTAATAGTACCTACCAAAACAGGCTGTCCTTTTTTATGAGCTTCTACAATTTCTTCAATAACCGCTTGGAATTTTTCCAGTTTGGTCTTGTAAACTGCATCTTCCATATCATTTCGAAGAACCGGCACATTGGTAGGAATTTCGATTACATCCATTCCATAAATATCTCGAAACTCTTTTTCCTCGGTAAGAGCAGTACCTGTCATACCACTTTTCTTTTCATATTTATTAAACAAATTCTGGAAGGTAATTGTGGCAAGCGTTTTGCTCTCTCGCTTTACCTGCACATGTTCTTTGGCTTCTATAGCCTGATGAAGTCCGTCTGAATAGCGGCGTCCCGGCATAATACGTCCAGTGAATTCATCTACAATCATGACTTCTTGATCTTGATTCACTACATAGTCCTGATCACGGAACATCAAGTTATGTGCCCGCAGTGCTAAGATAATATTGTGCTGAATCTCCAAGTTCTCCGGATCCGCAAGATTATCCACATGGAAGAATTTTTCCACTTTTTTCACACCATCTTCCGTTAAATTGACGGTTTTTTCTTTTTCATTGACAATAAAATCTCCGGATTCCTCAATATCTTCACCCATGATGGCATTCATTTTCGAAAACTCACCACTGGCCTCTCCACGGTCCAACTGTCTGGCCAGAATATCGCTGGCTTCATATAATTTCGTAGATTTACCGCTTTGGCCCGATATGATCAAGGGTGTTCTGGCTTCATCAATCAACACGGAATCCACTTCGTCAATGACTGCAAAGGGAAGTCCCCGCTGCACCAGCTGTTCTTTATAAATCACCATGTTGTCTCTTAGATAATCAAATCCCAGTTCATTATTCGTCACATAAGTAACATCACAGTCATATGCTGCACGGCGTTCATCATTATCCATTTCATTTAAAACGACTCCTACCGTAAGCCCCAGAAATTCATGTACTTTCCCCATCCATTCAGAGTCACGCTTTGCCAAGTAATCATTTACTGTGACAATATGTACGCCATTGCCTGTAAGGGCATTCAAATAAGCCGGCAGTGTGGAAACCAATGTTTTTCCTTCTCCGGTTCTCATCTCTGCAATACGTCCCTGATGAAGCACAATTCCACCTGCAATCTGTACCCGGTAGTGTTTCATTCCAATAGAACGAACCGCCGCTTCTCTCACCGTTGCATACGCTTCCGGCAAAATATCATCTAACGTTTCTCCATTTTCCAATCGTTCTTTAAATTCCGGTGTCTTCGCCTTTAGCTCCCCATCCGATAATTTCTGCATCTCTAAGTCTAATGCCTCCACCCGATCCACGATTGGATAGATGCGTTTTAATTCATTTTCACTATGTGTTCCAAATATTTTCTGTACTAGACCCATTATGATTACTCCTTGTTCTGTAAATTCACTTTATCCCCTATTCTATCACTATATAACATCCAGTTCAACCAGTTTATAAACTGTTCACAAACTCTTCCCGCCCTGTTTACAACTTTTTGACGACCTCGTAAGGGATCTTCCCTCCAAACAAATCCAGTGCACTTCCAATGGTGAAATCTATGATTCCACCACTTTCTTCCCGAAATCGTTCTAAATCTGCAAGGGTGCCAATTCCACCCGCATACGTAATCCCCGGTAATTCACAAGTTCCAAGTAGCCTTACCAGTCCATGTTCCACACCGGCTGCTTTTCCCTCCTGGTCTACTCCATGAATCAGAAATTCATCGCAATATTCGGAAAGCTCCTGCAATATTTTTTTTGTTAAGCCAACCTTAGTAAATGTTTGCCAACGGTTGGTTACGATATAATATTCATCCTCTTTTTTTCGGCAGCTTAAATCCAGTACCACATGCTCTTTTCCTACTGCTCTTTCTAATTTCTTTAAATTTTCCCAGCAAATTTCTCCATTTTGGAATACATAGGACGTTACAATGACATGACTTGCCCCTTTTTCTAAATACACAGGTGCATTCTCAGCTGTAATGCCTCCCCCTATCTGCATGCCTCCCGGATATGCTTTCAGCGCTTTCAAAGCTTGCATGTTCGTCGCTTCATAATAATCCGAGGTGGGTGGATTTAACAAAATGATATGACCGCCCTTCAGATGGTCCTTCTGATAAAGTTTTGCATAAAAATCTGCTTCATAGGCAGATATGTAATTGGTGTGTGCCTGATTGTTTTGATCGGTCAACGTCCCACCTACAATCTGTTTCACTGCACCATTATGAATATCAATACATGGTCTAAATTTCATTGGTTTTCCTTCCTTACAAGAAAGCATTAGCTTCGAAAAGTTAATGCTTTCTTGTACGCGTCTTCTATTGTCCGTTTGTCTTTCCGTCCATCGTAGTGGTATCATCAAGCATTCCATCATTCTTAGAGGTCGTGCAAGCTGCCATCTGACCCAATGCGCTGATACAAAGCATGCATAAAACCGCTTTCTTCCATCGTCTCATGATTTCCATTCTCCCTTTCTGTAATATGTCCTTTTACAAAACATACTATTACCAAAAAAGGTGAAACTATCCTTTTCCTTCAATGGAAGTTTCTGGCTTTTCTATATTTTTTCAGTAAGCAGACCACTTCGGTATGCATTTAGCAGAGATTCCAAATCTACAATCCTATCTTTTAGTTCTTTTCCTACGTCCGTATCACCTACTACTCTACGTGCGACTGCACGTTTTACAACAATGCTGTCCGAGTGAATGTCACTTCCTTTTTTAATAGCGGCTTCTGTAGATTCAAATGGTTCGTGGGCAACCAAAATCAAACCATAAGAATTATAAATCAGCGTATACCCTGCAATTCCGGTTTCTTTCTGATAGGCTTTTGCAAATCCGCCATCGATGACCAATACTTTTCCATCACATTTCACCGGATTCTCGCCACTTTTTTGCTTCACCGGAACATGGCCATTAATAATGTGAGAGCTTTCTCCCGAAAGTCCAAATTCTTCCAGAATTCCGTCCATCACTTTTTCATCCTCTAACAGATGGTAATAGGGATTCTTTTTCTCCATGTGGGTTTCCTTATCACTTAAGAAGTAGCGTTCAAATGTGGCCATCTTGTCTTTCCCAAACAAAGGGGAATTTTCATGCAGCCAGACATACCACATCATATCCTTTCCTCGTTCCTTTTCTTTGGGATCAATGGCAGAAAATCCTTTTCGGATATAACTTTCCAATACTTCGTATAACGCTTTCCCTTGATACACTCGGTTATAAATCTTTACTTTTTTCAATGTCCCATCTTCATTCAGTGGCACACATCCATGATATAAAAGATTCGAATTATAGACTTTGAAAAGACTGCCTTTATTCAAAAGAAATCGCATATGTTCCTGCATTTTTTCACAATTTAAAAATGCGGACTGGAGACGCTCCATCACTTCTTCTTCCTCTTTGGTGAGCATATAGGGGCGTTTCGGATCCACTGTCGGGAAATTCGCATCCAACAGATCATATTCTTTTTCATCGATGGTAATCTTTCCGGTTTCATAATCAATTCGATGTAGCAGGTTACGGCTGTCTAGTCCAAACCCTGGATTTCGTTTGATAACCTGCCCTTCCAATTTAAATTGGATGATTGAAATAGCTTTGTGCATGCGAATATCCATCTCTACTTCCGAAGCATTGTACCCGGGGGAACCTTTGATTCCAAAGCAAGTACAAGGATCATCCTGATAAGTCTTCAGTGCAAAGGTAGCCAGTGGAAGTAAATTGATTCCATAACCATCTTCCAAAATATCTAAGTTTGCATATCTGGCACAAATGCGGACTACATTGGCAATACAAGATCTTTGTCCTGCTGCTGCCCCCATCCAAAGCACATCATGATTCCCCCACTGGATATCTATGGAATGATACTCCATCAGTTTATCCATAATAATATGAGGACCGGGTCCCCGATCAAAAATATCTCCTACAATATGTAAGTGATCCACCACCAGTCTCTGAATCAATTCGCTGAGTGCTACAATAAACGGTTCCGCCCGACCCACACGAATAATTGCATTGATGATTTCATTGTAATAAGATTCTTTGTCAGTAATTTCTGCCTTTTCTGTAATCAATTCTTCAATGACATAGGCGAAATCCTTTGGCAGTGCTTTTCGTACTTTGGATCTGGTATATTTACTGGCTGCACGCTTTGTCACTTCCACAAGGCGATACAGTGTAATCTTATACCAGTCATCCATATTTGGTTCTGTTTTTATGATTTGCTCCATTTTTTCTCTGGGATAATAAATAAGAGTAGCCAGAGATTGTTTGTCTGTGCTACTCATAGTATTCCCAAATACGTCATCGATTTTTCTGCGTACAGACCCCGAACCATTTTTCAACACGTGAGAAAATGCTTCGTACTCCCCATGAATATCCGTCAAAAAATGTTCTGTCCCTTTGGGCAGATTTAAAATCGCCTGTAAATTAATAATCTCCGTTGATGCCAATGCAATGGATGGATACAATTCTGAAAGCCTTTCCAAATACTTCATTTCTAACCCTTTCATACGCTTCCTCCCCGCCGTATTCCCACGGCTACATACTTTATTAGAGTTCAATTACATCGCTCATATCATACATCCCCGCCGGTTTTCCCGCCAAAAATTTCGATGCTTCTACTGCACCTTTGCCAAATACTGCTTTGGAATATGCGGTATGTTTGAACTCAATGACTTCATCCTGCCCTGCAAATATCACTTCATGTTCTCCTACAATAGAGCCACCTCTCACTGCAGAGATTCCAATTTCTTTTTTCTCTCTTTTTTCTCTTTTCTGACTGCGGTCATAGGTATAGGTGTATTCCTGATTCAACTGATCATTAATCGCATCTGCAAGTGCAAGTGCCGTTCCGCTTGGCGCATCTACTTTTTGATTATGATGTTTTTCTACCAGTTCCATATCATATCCTGCAGGTGCCAGTACTTTCGCCGCATCTCTCACTAATTTAAGCAGTAGATTAATCCCCATAGACATATTGGCCGATTTTAATATTGCCGTCTTTTCACTGGCTTCTTTTACATGCTGCAACTGCTCCTTGGAAAGTCCGGTTGTACACAATACCACCGGCATCTTTTTTTCCTCACAGTAGGTAAGCAGGGGATCCACTGCTGCTGCATTGGAAAAATCAATCACTACATCCGCCTCTACCTGACATTCGTCCATAGTCTGAAACACCGGATACTCATTGGCAATTCCTGTAAACGGATCCACTCCAGCTACAATCTTGGCCTCTCCATCTTCTTTTAGAAATTCGGTAATAACTCTTCCCATCTTTCCATTACAACCATGCATGATTACTTTTACCATGTCCTCTTTCCTCCTATTGAAAGAAAGGATATCATACACGTATATATTCATATCCGCTATACGATATCCCTTTTCTTTTTATCTATCATTGGCTCTACGCCAGTGTGATTCCAAAATCTTTCATTGCTTTTGCCAGTGGTTCCACATGTTCCTTGGAAAGTTCTGTCAGCGGCATCCGTAACGATCCCACATCCATTCCCATCAAGTTCATTGCTTTCTTAACCGGAATCGGATTCACCTCACAAAATAAGGCATCAATCAAAGGCAGTGCTCTTAATTGAATATCCCTGCTTCCTTTTACATCTCCTGAGAGAAATTTTGCACACATCTCATGAGTCTCTTTGGGTGCAACATTAGACAATACGGAAATCACTCCAATACCACCCAGCGACATCAGTGGAACTACCTGATCATCATTCCCGGAATATAAATCTATCTTTCCATCTGTCAAATTCATGATTTTGGCAACTTGGGAAATATTTCCAGATGCTTCTTTGATTCCCACAATATTATCTACATTCTTTACCAATGCAGCAGCTGTGGCTGGTTCAATATTACAGCCGGTTCTGCTTGCCACATTATACATAATAATCGGCGTCTTCACTTCATTGGCAATGGTTGTATAATGACCAATCAGACCTTTTTGTGTTGCTTTATTATAGTAAGGTGTGACTAACAACAGCCCATCCACTCCATAATCGGATGCTTCTTTTGACATCTCACAAGCTGTACGGGTACAATTCGAACCCGTCCCTGCAATGACCGGAATCCTGCCCTTTGCAAATTCTACTGTCTTTTTAATACAGCTTAAATGTTCCTCTTCCGTCATGGTAGACGCTTCTCCCGTCGTCCCACAAATAATAATGCTATCTGTACCGTTATCACAATGATAATCGACTAACTGCTCTAACTTTTCATAATTAATACTTCCATCTGCACAAAATGGCGTAATAATCGCCACCCCGGCACCTGTAAAAATAGCCATTGTAACTCCTCCTTAACATCGCTTTTCTATTGAAAATTTTATCATTAATTATCACCGATGTCAATGGAAGTCCATTTTTATTCTTCGAGGCATTCTAATTTACTAACGGACACTTCATACGCAATCCGTTTCTCTGTTTCCATTTCTGAAAGTTTTTTAACATATTCTCTGCTTTGAATTCTTCCCAACACCTGAACATGTTCCCCCACTTGAAAACCTGCAGCAAATCTAGCATTTCTGCCCCAACAGATGCAGGGTATGTAATCGGATTTTCCATATGGTCTGTTCACCGCCAGCAAAAGATCTGCGATTTCCCGTCCCAATGGAGTCTTTCGATAAATAGGCGATTTACAAATATAGCCATCCAGCAATACCACATTGGTTTTAGCTCCATCCAATTCTTCCTCCACAAATAGTACTTCCCTTGCGAATACGGATAATACAAGACGGTTTTTTTGTTCGTCATGCCGATTATAGGATCTGAATTGCCCGCTAATGCAAATATATTCCCCCGTATAATCTTGTGTAACATCAATTAATCTTTCCGAAACCATAATCGGAATACGGTCATCCGAGTTGCTTAACCTTTTCACGAGTACTTCTACCATATAAAAGCCTTCTCCGAATACTTCGTGGCTGAACATAAAACCCGACGCCACCTCCCCCATAATAGTTACTTGGTTATTTTCAATAATCTTATCTGACATAAAATGTAATTCTCCCTTCCTCTTTTTCGTATTTTTACTCAATACTAAGTCTATGTTTGGATTTTCCATTTTAGAACTCATTTTCTAATAATT
>JAVWVS010000011.1:0-65979 GCA_036666555.1 Lachnospiraceae bacterium
AAACAAAGCAATCGAGCTATATCATTTTGAAAAGTAGCTGCAAAAGTGTGGAGATGAGGATATTTTACTTGGTATCGGAAAATCACTTTATCCCCCCATTGCAAAAAAATACAACGCCACTCCCTCCAGTGTGGAACGAAATTTGCGAACTGTCATTACTTTGTGTTGGGAGCATGGAAATCGCAAGTTTCTAAATTCTATTTCCGCTTACCCACTTTGTCACAAACCAAGTATCGGTGAATTTATTGATATTCTTGTCATGTACTTAAAGATTTCCCATTGATTTCTTTTCTTTCATAGCGTATATTTAAACTATGAAAACCCATTTAATCAGGAGGAACTCATGACACAATGCACTTTTTATGACCTTTTAGGCGTTTCTTCTCATGCCACAAAACAAGAAATCATCAATGCGAAAAATTTTTTAATCAAACGTTTACATCCGGATGCTACTATGGATGATTCCTTTGACACCACACGCTATATCCAGAAAATCTTAGAGGCATACCACGTTCTTTCCGATTCCCACTCCAGAGAACTATATGACAAAAAAACTGCCGGCGCTATCCGCCGGCATACTTATACTGATTTTCAAGAACAGACCCCTGCCGCTTCTTTTGTTCCTTACTGGGAAGCAGCTAATAAATTAAATGAATTGGTAGAAGAAAGTGTTACTCTCTTTTCAAAACAGCAGCGAGCCCAAAAAAGCTTTTTGAGCAATCATTTTCTTCACCAATCTGAAAAAGCAGAAAAACGATTGCAAGAAAGCAAATTTTGTGAGGAAGAATTAATCTCTCTTGCCCACTTAGCTATCCCACATCTGGATTTGCTGAAAGCAGCTTCTGTTCCAGAAAAATATTGGTTCTCTGATGCCATGAATTGGCTTTTACTAAAATGGAGTCAAAATCGAGACTTAGACTTTCATCTTCTATTTCCTATGTACGATGTTTGTATGCAGACTTACAAATCCGAAGGGGAGCAAAATAAACTCAATACCAAAAGTAAACGCTTTTTATCACAGATGAACCAACTGATAGAGAAAAAACTTTAGTTTACTCCATTGCTTGAATTTGTTCCCGTATTTTCAAAATGCATGCCGGTGCAACGGAAAGTTCGTCTACACCCATCTGCATAAATGTCTGTGTCAATGTCTCATCTGCCGCCAATTCTCCACAGATACCGACCCAGATACCTTGTGCATGTCCATGTTCGACTGTCATGCGAATCATCCTGATAATTGCCTCGTGATGAGAATCGTAAAGCGAATCCAAATGAGGGTTTTGTCTGTCCACAGCCAATGTATACTGTGTCAAATCATTGGTCCCAATGCTGAAAAAGTCCACTTCTTTTGCCAGTAAATCACTTATCATCACCGCCGCAGGTGTCTCTATCATAATGCCTAATTCCACTTTCCCCATGGGTTTCTGTTCGAAGCAAAGTTCCGTTTGAACCTTCTTAGCCATATCCCAAATACGATGTATCTCCGAAACAGAAATAATCATGGGAAACATTATGGATACGGTTCCATAATAAGATGCGCGGTAAATAGCACGAAGCTGTTCTTTCAATAACTCCGGTTGTTTTAGACAAATACGGATTCCCCGATATCCCATGGCCGGATTGTCTTCTTTTTCTATATGCAGATAATCTGCTTTTTTATCCGCTCCCAAATCAAAGGTACGAATCACCACCTTTTTACCCTTCATCTTTTGCACAATAAATCGATATATTTCAAACTGTTCTTCTTCCGAAGGTGGCTGTTTTCTTCCCATGTAAAGGAATTCACTGCGAAACAATCCAATCCCCTCTCCATCATTTTCCAATACACTTTCGACATCCTCTGCGCATCCAATATTGGCGTACAACGAAACTTTTTTGCCACTTTTCGTCCTGCTTTTCGTTCCTATAAGTTGTTTTCGTTCCTTTCGCTTTCTTTGTTCTTCTTCCTGACATTTTTCTGCCATTCTTAAAAATTCTATATCAGGTTGGATGTAAAGCACCCCTTTTTCACCATCCACCACTGCCTGTTTATTTTGATATTCCTCTCGCAATTCCATCTCCGTATGGACCAAAGTTGGAATATTCATTGCTCTTGCTAAAATTGCAGTATGGGACAAAGAGGATCCTTTTTGGAAAACAAAGCCAGCCACCTTGCTCTTATCTATCTCCATGATTTCACTGGGTGTTAAATCTTGAGCGACAAAGATAACCGGCTCGGTAAACGTGATGTGTTCTTCCCTGCCAATCAGTACATCTATCACTTGATTGGAAATATCAAGTACATCTGCGCTCCGCTCCTGCATATAAGAATCCTCCATACCCGAAAAAGCTTTTGCAAAACTATCTGCGGTCTGAAAAACCGCGTATTCCGCACACACTTTTTTTTCTCTCATCCAGTTCAGAATGGAGTCTGTATACTGTACATCTTGTAGCATCATTTGATGTGCATCAAAAATCATGGCTTGTTCTTTTCCGGTATGTTGAAATGTCCTTTCATACAGCTTTTTCAGCTTTTCACTTACAATCTCCTGTGCATGATAAAATCGAGTGATTTCTTTTTCAACCTCTTCCGTATAGTTACAAACAGGAGTATATTTCTTATGCCGATACAGATAAATCTGTCCAATCCCCATTCCAGTTACAATACTTTTTCCCCTTTTTGTTACCATTTTGTACCCCTTTTTCCTTATTTTTCGATTAACATCCAGATCAATGTGGCTTCTTCATTGCTATCATTGACACTGCTGTGTTCTTCTCCTGCAGGAATAAAGCCTGCCATTTCAGGACCCATTTCCCATATACGTTCCTGGGTCTTGCATTTCACATGCCCGGATATCACATAGGAATATTCGTCTCCTGTGTGTGCGGCCGGAGGCACCACTGTTCCAGGCGGAAATACCGCATATCCCATGGAAACCTTTTCTCCTGCCGGTACTTGTTCGCCAAAGAAATCCACCATCGTTACTCCATCTTTTCGCACATTTTTCTCTATCTTTGCCATATCACGTACTTGCATAATTACATTGCCTCCCTTCTGGCATCCGTCATACCTTTGACTTCAAATGTCTGTGGGTCTATCAATACCCCATAATCTTCTTTTGCCTGGGCTACGGTAATGTATTCATTTTTTACATCCCAAGCAACTTTCTTCGGTTCCCGTTTCAGTGGTTCTCCATAACCGCCACCGCTACAAGTAACCATATAAGCCACATCTCCTCGGTTCATCACCTTTCTTGCCACAATCCCCATAGGTCCTTCTACCGTTCCATCTGTATGATGAAATTCAAAATAATTATAGGACCCATCCTGACCACCTGCAGCACCCCATGCCGGGAATTTGTTTCGTCCAAAGGAAGCTGTAAATTGTTGTCCGTCCGTCATTGCACGGTACGAACGAACGGCACCGCTTCCTCCACGGAACTCTCCTGCACCTTTTCCATCGGTATGAAGACTGTATTCCTCGATGCGAATGCCATATCTGTTTTCTGCCATTTCTACCGGTACATTATAAGTTTCACCGTCTCCGACACAGAACTGTCCTACTTCTCCATCTTTGCCACGACTGGCACCCCATCCGCCACCGGTGGGTTCTACAATTAGAAAGGCCTCTCCATCCTCTTGTCTGGTTCCCGCCAGCACTACCGAGCACACAGAAAGCATATGTCCTGCACCCAGTGCTTCTGGAAATACAGGTGCTAATGCCTTCCACACAATATCTGAAGAATAAATCATGCTTTCAAAATAGCAGGAAGTAGGCGCCGGTGTATGGCACCGAAGTACCGAACCATCTTCCGCAAAAATCCGCATAGGCTTGAACACACCGTCATTCACTGCCAGTTCTGGTCCAAGAATAGACATATAAATGACCTTGACTCCGGCACAAAGAGAACTATAACCCGTATTAATCGGACTGGCAACTTGAGGACTGCTTCCGGTAAAATCAGCGATAAATTCGTCATCGGTAATGGTGACTTTCAATTTCAATTTTACCGGATTCCCATGGCCGTCATCATCCATATACTCTTCCATATCCCAGCTCCCCTTAGGAAGTTCTTTAATTCTTTTATAGGCCACTAAAGAACCTTGCTCCAGCAGACGTTTCATAGATTCTTTTACGACTTCTACCGTATATTTATCGCACAATTCTCCGATTCTTTTGTACCCGGTGCGTAAAGATGCAATCTGTCCCCACATATCTCCTTGTGCTGTTTCCGGAAATCGGACATTCCCTTTAATCATATCTACGACCTGTTGACTGATGATTCCGCCATCTACCAGTTTAACACCTGAAAATCGCAGTCCCTCTTGAAATACTTCCGTGGAATCTGTGGTAAAGGATCCGGCTGCCATACCACCCACATCGGACCAATGGGCTTTATTTCCGATAAATGCCAACAACTCCCCCTTATAAAATACCGGCATAACCATCCCAATATCCGATAGATGGGTTCCACCTCCCATATAGGGATCGTTAATAATATAAACATCTTCCGGTTTCATATTTTCTTTTCCATATTTCGCTACCGTATCTTGAATCATGGGTGAAATCAATCCAATGAATCCGCAGGCCCCATTTCCCTGAGTCAGCAAATTTCCATCCACATCTGCAATTCCACTTGCATAGTCCAGTGTTTCATAAATAATCGGACTCATAGACGTTCTGGCAAATGCATAGAATACTTCGTTACTAACTGCAATTAAGGTATCTTTTACAATATCAAGTGTAACTGAATCTACATGGATATCTTTCATGATTATGCCACCTCCGTTTCAATAATTAAATTTCCGTAGCGATCCACGGAAAGTTTCTGACCTTCCCCTACCACTGTAGAGGCTGCCTCTTCTTCCACAATAACAGGTCCTTGCAAAGTTGCACCCCATAAAAGAGTAGAACGTTCATAAACCGGTGTGTCAATCCACCCCTCTTCTGTAAAATAAACTTTACGCATTTCTTTTGATACCGGTTGTTCTTTCTCCGGTTGCTTCGAAATCGGTGCTAAAGATGGTTTTTCCAACCGTCCGTAAGCAACCAAATGTAAATTCACAATTTCGGTAGGCGTATCTTCTAACCGGAAGGTATAAAAATGTTCATGCGCTTGATGGAATCGATTGGCAATTTCCGTTTTAATCTCCTGGGTCCAGGGAATCGGTGGAACCGTTACCTTAACGGTATGTTCTTGCCCCATATATCGCATGTCTGCTATAAACTGGTAGACCATCCCATCCTCCGGTACTCCTTCTTTTGCAAATTGTTCCTTCGCTTGTGTGCAAAGTTGCTGCCACATGGCATTTAATTCTTCCGGTGAAGTTTCTGCAAGACGACTGATTTTTGTCTGAATATAATCATGACGAATATCCGTCATCAGCATTCCCCACGCAGAAAATACCGGTGCCGCAACCGGAACTACTACTTTTTGAATATTAAGTTCTTTTGCTAAATAGGCACAGTGCATAGGTCCTCCGCCTCCAAAAGCTACCATAGCGAAATCTCTTGGATCATATCCTCTTCTTACGGAAATCAGTTTCAATGCATTGAGCATATTGGAATCTGCCACACGTAAGATACTCATCGCTGCATCTTCTGCATTCATACCAAACACATCCCCTACCTGCTTTTTAATGGCATCCCGAATGTGATCCATATTCACTTCATTGTCAAAATTTTTCGGAGAAAGCCGTCCGGTTAATAGGCAAGCATCTGTAGTTGTTGGTTTGGTTCCGCCTTTTCCATAGGCGATGGGACCCGGAATTGCCCCTGCAGATTGAGGTCCCACTTTTAAGGAACCGCCATCATCAATCCAGGCAATGGATCCGCCACCGTTTCCAATTTCTACAATATCCACTACTGGAGCCATAATCGGGTATCCCGCATAGTTTTCCGTACGTTCAATCCGGTACTCTGTTGTCACTTTCACCTCACCTTGATCGATCAGGGAACATTTTGCAGTGGTACCACCTACATCAAATGCAATAATATTCTTTTCCCCAATCGCATCCCCTAATATGGCTGCTCCATAGACTCCTGCTACCGGTCCGGATTCCACCATGTTAATGGGGGTCTGTTTTGCTTGTTCAAATGTGGTTGTGCCACCATTTGATTGCATAATATATTTTGCACCTTCACAGCCAATTTCATTTAAACGGGACTCTAAATGATTAATGTAAGAAGATGCCACCGGCATTACGTAAGAATTCAAGGCTACGGTAGATGTGCGCTCATACTCTCTCCATTCCTTGGTGACCTCCACCGAAGAAGTAACAAAAATGTCCGGCCATAGTTCTCTAATATAAGCCACCGTCTCCTGTTCATGAACGGCATTGGCATAAGAATTCAGATAACAAACCGCAATTGCCTCTACTTTTTCCTTTTTAAAATAATCTACTGCCTGCTTAACATCCTCTTTGTTCAGTGGCGTTACGACTGTTCCCTTATAGTCCATACGCTCCGTCACTTCTTTCCGAAGATATCTTGGAATAAATGGTCTTGGTTTTGCAAACACCATATTAAACAGATCCGGGCGGTTGCATCTTGCAATTTCTAGTACATCCCGAAATCCTTTTGTGGTTAAAAGAGCCGTCTTGGCACCTTTTCGTTCTGTCAACGCATTGATAATCGTTGTAGTTCCATGAATAAAGTCTTTCATTTCCTTTGGATTCACGCCACTTTTTTTAATGACTTGAATAACGCCCTCTTCAAAATTAGGAGGAGTGGTATGGCTCTTGGTCAAAATAGTTCTTCCTTGATCGTCTACGGCCACCAAATCCGTAAATGTTCCACCAATGTCTGTTGCAATTCTCAAAACAATCCCACCTTTCTGATGATATGATTTACTTTAAAATACTGTAGGGGTTACCACACAAAGCAATAC
The DNA here is from genome assembly GCA_036666555.1 of Lachnospiraceae bacterium. GTDB lineage: Bacteria > Bacillota > Clostridia > Lachnospirales > Lachnospiraceae > UMGS1251. Next base: position 6,870 of record JAVWVS010000011.1, read on the forward strand.
CAACTCCCTAGGTTCCGGATTCACAATGCGATGAAGTAATGTAGAAGGATAATGTATGGATTCTCCCTGTTCTACTGAATATTCTTCTCCATCTACGGTGAAAATAGCTCTTCCCTCTAAAATATAGATAAATTCTTCTCCTTCATGTGTGCACGACACAAAATCACTACGCATCGGTTCCATTTTCAAAATCAAACTTTCTAATTTTCTTCCCTCAAATTTACCACTGAGTTTTTCATAACTGGCATAATTCTTTTCCCATCCCATCAAAGTATCTTTATCTCCATTGGTATGGACAAATTTTACTTTCTGTTCTTTCTCATCAAACAGATCTTTCATAGGAAGTTCCAACGCTTCTGCTATTTTTTTCAGAGAAATTAACGTAATGGATGTTTTATTGCACTCAAACTGTGATAAAAAACTGACGGACAAATCCGTTTTGGCACTCAACTCCTTTAATGTAATCTTTTGTTTTTTTCGATAGTTTCTTATTTTTTCACTTACATCCTGCATGGTATGCAATCTCCATTTTCTACTAAGTGAACGCCATCAAATTACAGTCGCACTTAATTTTTTTCATTTTATCAAATTGTTCGTCTTTTGTCAACGAACATTTGTGTTCCACGCTGGGATTGTCTGTCTAAAATAAAAGCTACATCAACTGTAACGTCGATGTAGCTTTTATCTATTCATATTTCTTCTTTTCCTTTTTTTTCTTGGTTACACCTTCTGGAAGTTCAGCCTTCTTCTTTTTATCCTGCTTTTTTTCCGGTTTTTTCGTTGCCATATAAGGTCACCTCCTTCATGTATGGTTTTCCTTAAACTTTCCTATCTCTTATAATACCACTATCTGCTACTTTCATAAACACTTTTTTTCTCAATCGGGAGCAATCCTTATTTATCATAGGTTTTCCTTGTTCTGATACGTACTAAATCCGTTTTTCCCATGTTGCTTTACATAATAAAGGGCCACATCTGCTTTTCTGAATAATTCTCCAAACGTTTTTCCATCTTCTGGAAATAATGCCACTCCAATACTACAGGATATGCTACAGGATTGATTTCTCATTTCCAGTTTGTCACCAAGAACCGTTGATATATTCAGAAGTTTTTGTTTTAATTCTTCTTCCTGTCCCAATCCTTCTAAAAAAACAACAAATTCATCTCCACCCATCCGTCCCACAATATCCGATGTCCGAAACATTTTTTTTAATCGGTTGGCTATTTCAATTAGCGCCATATCTCCACTTTCGTGTCCCAATGTATCATTGATGTTTTTAAAGTCATCAATATCCAGCATCAAAAATGCAGCCGGTTGACCGGATGTGTGCAGGTAGTCTTCTATCAAATCCCTAGTAGTAATTTTGTTATAAAGTTCTGTCAAAGGATCTCTTTGTGCAATTGCTATCACCTTTTCCAGCTCTCTTTTAGAATCATCAATATCCTCAATAATACCTACCACACGGCACAGTTGGTTCTTTTTATCCCGTACCGCTGTAGCAGAAATGCGGCACCAGAGAAAATGCCCATCTTTTTTTCGGATGCGAAATTCATCTGCAGAAAACTGGTCTCCATTTTCCAATCGCTGATAGATATTCAGAAATCTATTTTCATCTGATTCATAAACAAGATGTTCCCTTAATACACTTTGTGGAAAATCCTCTTCTACCAATTGATACCCAAATTTCTTTTCATAATTGCGGGAATGAATAATTTTTTTACTAATCGGATTCCATTCAAACATAATATCCTGGGTTTGCGCCATAACCATTTCATAACGTTGTTTCGCTTCCCTTAACTCTTCCTGCACGCGCTTCAATTCTGAAATATCGGTAAAACAAGAATAGACCAAGTCTCTCCCTTTAGCCGATGGTACCACTTCTCCATTAATCAAGAGCCATTTCTCCTGATGGTTTACGTCAATTAATTGAACTTCCTCCCGAATTGTCTTTCCTCGTTGGGCTTGTTTTTCTACCGATTTTTTGATCTCTTTTAAGTTTTCCGGTCGCATAATTTTAGCAAGTTGATTGTTAAATTTTGTTTGGAAAATCTCTTTCGTGAACCCAAGAAATTTATAAAAACCTTCATTGGCTTCTGTTACTGTGAAATTATCATCCAGCAAACATTTGAACACCCCACCGGGAATGGTATTGTAAATCGTGAAAAGTTCTTCATGCATCCGCTCCACGGATTTACGATTTTTGATTCGTTGATAATACAGATAACACAATAGGACCATCATAATTACTAATAATGCCCCTGTCATGATAAAGGCCTGTTTGACAATTTCCATTGTACGTGACGATACAATTTTATTAGGCAATACCGAGAGCAGATACCAATCATTAATTCCAACCGGCATATAACTTAACGTACGTTTTTCCCCATCCCATTCATAAAAGACTTGTCCTTCTTTACCCTCTTGCATGTTTTGCATCATTTTTTCCAAGGTGGCATCCGAAACAGAAGCATTCGGTTTGAATCCTTTATAGATATTGGTAAACTTCGCATCTGCATCTTCATGGTCCGCCCTAACAAACACATTTCCATTTGCATTTGCCATATAACTATAACCTTGCCCGTCAAAAAATTCCGCCGATAAAAACTCCGTCAGTTCCGACATTTGAAATCTACCATTTACAATCCCAATCACTTTTCCATTTCTTCGAATCGGTGCTGCCACCGAAATAATATTTTTACTGCCATCCGGTGAACGTTCAATATTACTGATTGCACTTTTTCCATTCATTGCTTCTTGAAAATATTGCTGCGTTGAAATATTTCCGACTACAATCCCGTTTGAATCATATAAACTACCATCCGGCGTAGCCGTTGTGATACTTCGAAAGGCCTGATTTACATTTTTACGGTTTTCAATGTCTTTCAGTGTTTCCGGAGAAGTAATGGATGTATCTTTCAGTTCCAAATGATAACTAATTTCTTCGATATATGCCATATCATTGTTCAACTTCTGGTTAATAAGAGCGACCAGTTGAACAGAACTTTCATGTACCACATGATCCACTCGTTCTTGCTCCATAGCTTGCACGCGACGAAAATACAGACTCATCATCACCGCAATCATGGCAAGTGCACACAGGATTACAAACAAATTTATCATTAGCTTTTTTACCCGCTTGGATTTCATGCTGGTTCCCTCCCGTCAATGATAATGCCTTTAATTTCCCTAACTATAAGCTAATCACGCCGAAATGTCTATCCTTTTCGCCTATTTTGTATACGGATTTTCTATTTTTCATCTCTTCGATACCTTAAAAACTGCACCAACCATGAATGGTTCGTGCAGTCCTTGTACTCTCTTATTTTACTGCGTTTCTTAGAACTTCCCAGCTTTCGCTGCTTCCTCAATGGAAACTGCTACTGCTACTGTAGCTCCGACCATTGGGTTATTCCCCATTCCGATCAGTCCCATCATCTCCACATGTGCCGGCACAGAAGAAGATCCTGCAAATTGTGCATCACTGTGCATACGTCCCATAGTGTCCGTCATACCATAAGATGCCGGACCGGCACCCATGTTATCCGGATGAAGTGTACGTCCTGTTCCACCACCGGACGCTACTGAGAAATATTTTTTCCCTTGTTCGATACATTCTTTTTTATAGGTTCCTGCAACCGGATGTTGGAATCTGGTTGGATTGGTAGAGTTTCCGGTAATCGAAACATCAACCCCTTCTTTATGCATAATGGCTACGCCTTCGGTAACATCATTAGCTCCATAACAATTCACTTTTGCACGAAGACCTTCCGAATAAGATTTGCGGAAGATTTCTTTCACTTCTCCGGAATAATAGTCCATTTCTGTTTCTACATAAGTAAATCCATTGATTCTAGATATAATCTGTGCAGCATCTTTTCCAAGACCGTTTAATATAACACGCAATGGATGTTGACGCACTTTATTTGCTTTTTCTGCAATTCCAATTGCACCTTCTGCCGCTGCAAAAGATTCATGTCCTGCTAAAAATGCAAAACATTCTGTTTCTTCCTCTAATAACATCTTTCCTAAGTTTCCATGTCCCAGACCTACTTTACGTTGATCTGCTACAGAACCGGGGATACAAAATGCCTGAAGCCCTTCACCGATTGCAGCTGCTGCATCTGCCGCTCTTCTACAGTCTTTTTTAATTGCAATGGCTGCTCCTACCAAATAAGCCCAGCTTGCATTTTCAAAACAAATCGGTTGAATTCCTTTTACTTGATTATATACGTCTAAGCCAGCATCTTTCGTAATCTTTTCCGCTTCTTCAATAGAAGCGATTCCATAACTATTCAATACTGCTTCAATTTGTTTAATTCTTCTTTCATATGATTCAAATAAAGCCATGATATATCCTCCTATTCTTTTCGTGGATCAATAATCTTAACTGCTTCTGCAACACGTCCATATTGGCCTTTTGCTTTTTCCAGAGCCGTGTTCGCATCATCCCCTGCTTTGATGAAATCCATCATTTTGCCAAAGCTGATAAATTGATATCCGATAATCGTATCTTCTGCATCCAGTGCAATACCGGTTACATATCCTTCTGCCATTTCCAGGTAGCGGGGACCTTTTGCAAGTGTTCCATACATCGTTCCAACTTGTGAGCGAAGTCCTTTTCCTAAATCTTCCAGTCCTGCTCCAATCGGTAGTCCATCTTCTGAAAATGCACTTTGTGTACGACCATATACGATTTGTAAAAACAGTTCTCTCATAGCTGTATTGATTGCATCACATACTAAATCCGTATTCAATGCCTCTAAAATAGTTCTTCCCGGTAATATCTCGGATGCCATTGCCGCCGAGTGAGTCATACCTGAACAACCAATTGTTTCTATTAACGCTTCTTGAATGATTCCCTCTTTAACATTGAGTGTCAATTTACAAGTTCCCTGCTGAGGAGCACACCATCCAATACCGTGTGTTAAACCAGAAATATCCGTTACTTCTTTTGATTTTACCCATTTAGCTTCTTCCGGAATCGGTGCAGCACCATGGTTTACGCCCTGTGCTACCGGACACATCATTTCTACTTCATGTGAATAGATCATTTTTTAACTCCTTTCGAATATGTATCATTTATACGTTACTTATTTTCTCACAAACTCTTTCATTCGTCTACCTATTTTTCTGTTTTTTTTGGAATCGGGTCAATTAAGTGCCAAAATTCATTATTCGTCTGATGTTTTTTGATTTCCTGATAAGTAAATGGAGCCGTCACCCATCCATTGAAATGATTTTGATCCTCTCCAAAACAAGAAAAACCTATTTGAATCCCATTTTCATCTACAAAGAACGCATTGGAATAGTTCTGCTTTTCGAAAGTGCCTGTCAATATTTTTTTAAATTCCATGGGAGGCATCTCATCAAATATAGTTACTTGCGGTGCTTCCTTCTTTGCGCTAATCAGCCACTCCTTCATAAATGTATCGGACAAATCCACTATTTCCTTAATATCGTAAATCTTTCCTGTTTTCAAGTTGATGTTCAGCGTACGAAGTTCCGTACCCTCTTCTATTTCGCCCTTATAAAATTGATCATTGAAAGCAATACTGATAAAATCTGCTCCTTCATAGCACACCTTATACTCTACATAACTAATCAGAAAAGTTTGTTTCTGTGCTAAAATCTTCCCCTTCATCTCTTCCGATGGTGTTAAATAAATCTGGTTGACTGTCTTCATCGCACAGTCTTGGATGGCTTGATTGATCACATCCGCTTGATCCGTGGGAAGATTTTGCAACACTGGGTAAGCCACTTGAAAATCAATATTGTTTTTTCCTTTTTGTTCCTGTTTCTGATATGTTTCTTCTTTGATGGAATAAGAAAGATTCTCCCCTTCATAGTCTTCAATCCCATGGATTCCGGTGTCAGAATCGGGATTCTCTTTTTCTTCCCCAAAGATATAATCATCCATTCCATTTTCGCTGCGAAAACGCCCTACTGCTCCGCTTTGCAGATCTGTTGACGCCACTTTTTTCACCACCAACACGCCACAAAGCAATAGGATAATCAATAATAGCACCGCTGCTACTGCAATCACTCCGATTAGAATCGTTTTGCTGCTCCCGCCGGATTTTTCTCCCGCTATCACTGCACACTGCATTGGTACAAAACGAACCCCATGGATAATCGTTTCTTCCCCAGTCGCACAAAATCCTTGTGTTTGATAAAAAGCAAGGGCTTGTGGTGCCGCATTTACCTGTACGATGGATACTTTCAGCTCATGAGATGCATAGTTTTTCATCTGCAATAGCAATCGGCTACCCATTCCCTGCTTTTGAAACTGGGATTGTACAAATAGTAGCCGCACATGCCCATAAGAATCCATTGCAGACGCTCCACACATTTTCCCTTCTAAAAAGCTTCCAAAAAAAATAAGTTTCTGTTGCTGCATTTGTGTCCTAACGTTTTCATATTTAATAAAGCTCTGGAATTCCTCCACGCCTTCTTTTGAATAACTTGGGGCAACACTTTCTGCAAATACTGCCCAGATAAGATGAAGGGCATCCAAGACTTCTTCCTGTTTTAGTATCCTTGTTTCCATCTAATCATCCACTCCTTTCCTGTCTGTCTAACTGGTAAGCTGCTCTTCTAATAATTGAAGTGCCTGTTCCACTGCACTGGCTCTGTTTTCTTCTCTGGTACCGGAAAAGCGACATTCTTTCACGTATACCATACCCTTTACATAACAGCCAATGTAAATCAGTCCTACCGGTTTTTCTGCTGTTCCGCCATCCGGTCCTGCAATTCCGGTTACACTCAGTGCCACACCGGCTCCGGCTGCCTTTGCGGCACCGATGGCCATTTCCTTGGCCGTCTGTTCACTGACTGCTCCGTATCTTTCTAAGGTTTCATGGCACACACCCAGTAATTTTTCTTTTGCGTCATTGGAATACGTAATATATCCTTCTTGAAAAACCCCGGAAGCACCGGACACATTCACTAACCGTCCCGCCAACAATCCTGCGCTACAGGATTCTGCCGTTGTGATGGACAGTTTCTGTTCCTGCAACAACCGAACTACAGTATCTTCCAATGTACACATCTTACATTCCCCCTTGGGTAAGAACCTGCTTATTCTTAATCAGATAATCCACTAAGGAAACAATGGTTAGAATCAATGCAACCCATACCAGTACCATTCCAATCATGTCGAATATTCCACCCAAATCGGCTATGAGTACCACAATCATAATCATATGGGATACCGTTTTAAATTTCCCCCAGTAGCTAGCCGCTATAACAATACCATTATCCGATGCCACCAGTCTGAATCCACTGATAATAAACTCTCTGGCAATGATGATAATGACCACAATCGCAGATAATTTCTTCATCTCAATTAGACAAATCAATGCGGTACACACCAATAGCTTGTCCGCAAGAGGATCCATAAATTTTCCAAAATTCGTAACCAAATCATGTTTTCTGGCAAGATAACCATCCAATGTATCCGTAAAACTGGCCACAATAAAAATCACTAATGCAATCCACTTACTGGCAGATCCCGCAACATTTGTCAGCATGAAAAACACAAAAAACGGAATCATAATCACTCTTAAAATAGTTAATTTATTTGGTAAGTTCATAATAGCACCTCTCCTATTAAATCATATTCTAAAGCTCCTGTTATCTTCACCTTTACAAAATCTCCGGACAGTAGTTCTTCCTTCGTGTTTACAAAAATCAATCCGTCTACATTAGGCGCATCCTTATAAGTTCTTCCTACATACGCATCTTCGTCACTTAGTTTTCCTTCAATCATCACAAGAACTTCGTTCCCAATCATGTCTTCCGCCCGGGCAAATGCAATTTCTTGCTGCAATTCCATTAATTCTTCCTGACGGGCTTCTTTTACTTCTTCCGCTACCTGCTCCGGCATAGTGGCTGCAGGCGTATCTTCTTCCGCCGAATAAGTAAACACCCCTAACCGGTCAAATTCCATTTCATCAACAAAGTCTACCAATTCCTCATGTTGTTCCTTGGTTTCTCCCGGAAATCCCGTAATCAGCGTGGTACGAAGAGTAATGTCCGGTATCTCTTCTCGTAGCCTTGCAATAACCTGTATCAGCTGTTCTTTTGAAGTTCTGCGTCCCATTCGTTTTAAGATTTCATCATTGGCATGTTGAATTGGCAAATCCAGGTAATGGCATATTTTGCGTTCTTCCTTCATGGTCTGAATCAATTCCTCTGTAATCTCCTCCGGATAGCAATACAGAATACGAATCCAGCGAAGTTCCTCAATTTTACATAGTTCATGAAGCAAGAGGGGCAAGGATTCTTTTCCGTCTAAATCTTTTCCATAAAGTGTGGTCTCTTGTGCAACCAGAATTAATTCCCTGACACCTTGCTCCACTAATTCTTCTGCTTCTTTTACGATTCGTTCCATGGGAACACTTCTAAAATCGCCACGTATCTTAGGAATGATGCAGTAGGTACAATGTTTATCACAACCTTCTGCTATTTTTAAATAAGCATAATGTCCACCTGTGGTTACCAGTCTCTTGGTTTCTACTTGGGGTAATAATGCAAGGGATTCCATATCCATACAGGAATGTCCCTTTAATGCTTCCTCTACCACCTCTAGGATATGATCGTAAGATGCTGTTCCAAGAACTGCATCCACTTCCGGAATCTCTTCTTGAATCTCTTCTTGGTACCGCTGTGCCAGACATCCAGTTACTACCAGCGCTTTCAACTTCCCGGTCTTTTTATAAGAAGCCATTTCCAAAATGGTGTTAATACTTTCCTCTTTGGCGTCATGAATAAAGCAACAGGTATTAATTACAATAATATCCGCCTCGGTCTCATCGTCAATCATCTGGTATCCTTTGCTGGCAAGTATGCCCAGCATGACTTCGGTATCCACCAAATTTTTATCACAACCAAGAGATATAAATAATATATTCATCTTCTATTTCTCCTATATTCAATGGGGCAGATACCACTTGGCACCTGCCCCCATTTATTTTGCTTAATTTTCTTCTTCATCCTCAGCGATAATTTTAATCTTCCCGCTATTTAATTCATCAATGGCAATTGAAAGCGGTTTTTCTCCGTCTTTCGCTCCTATTAATGGGCTGCCTCCGTCAATTAACTGTCTTGCTCTTTTGGAAGTGGCAAGTACAATAGAGTAACGACTATTTACAATCTTAGTATCGCCCTCCTCAATATCTTGGTTTACTACTTTCATTAAATCTGTGTATGATGGATGTAACATCTGTTATTCCCCTTTCCAATTTTCTTTTAATTCTTCTCGGATGGACTGCATAAACTCAATATTCCGTGAACATCTTTGGTGTTCCCCCTGAATAATCTGATGCATCTGTCCCACGCAAATATCTAAATCATCATTGATGACCAGATAATCATACTGCTCCATTCCCTCTGATTCCTGTACTGCACGTTTCATACGGGATGCTATGACATCCATAGTTTCCGTACCTCTTTTTTCTAAACGTTCCTTCAAAATCCCCGCATTAGGCGGAGTGACAAATAATAATAATGTATCCGGAAATTTTTCTTTTACCTTTAAAGCACCTTGTATTTCTATCTCTAAAATCACATCTTTTCCGGATTCCAGTTGTTTTCTTACATACGCTTTTGGCGTACCGTAATAATTACTTACATATCTAGCATACTCTATCAGTTCTTCTTTCGCAATCATTTTTTCAAATTCCTCTACGGTTTTGAAAAAATATTCGCATCCATCTTCTTCCCCTTTGCGTGGTTTTCTCGTAGTTGCAGAAATAGACAGCGCATAATTATTGTATCTTTTTAGTAGTTCTTTCATAAGCGTTCCCTTTCCCGCTCCTGAAAAACCGGATACCACAATTAAAATTCCTCTTTTCGTCATCTTCTTAACCTTTCTATACAATATCAGCATCTATTACTCTATGTTTTGAATCTGCTCTCTCACTTTTTCAATCTCCGTTTTTAACTCAATAGCATAGTTGGAAATCTCCAGATCATTTGCCTTTGATAGGATCGTATTGGCTTCCCGATTCATTTCTTGTGCAATAAAATCCAGTTTTCGTCCCATTCCTTCTTCTGATAAAAGCGTATCCTGCATATGCAGAATATGACTTCGCAGACGCACGACTTCCTCATCCGTACACAATTTATCCGCAAATAGAATCACCTCGGAAGCAATTCTACTTTCTTCTATTTGTGTATCTTCTAGGATCTCTTTCATCTTATCTTCTAACCGGTTACGATAAGAGTCAATGATTTGAGGAGAACGTTCTTCTATCTGTGTGACCAGATCCAGCATGTTTTGAAGTTTGAAAAGCATATCTTTTTTTAGATTTTCTCCTTCTACCGCTCTCGTCTCTGCAAACTGCTGAAATGCACCTTTCAGCGCTGCTTGTAATTCCTCCCATAGTTCGTCTTCATTCAAAGGTTGCTCTTCCATAGAAAGTATCTCCGGATATCTGGCTAACGTAGAAACACGGACATCGTTTTCCAGTGAAAACGTTTCGGACATCTTTTGAAAATATTGCAGATATTCTTCTGCCAATGTCTCATTATATTTCAGTGAAACCTGCCCCTGCGAAGTGTCTTCATAGGTAATGAAAATGTCAATCTTCCCACGTTGCGCATACTGCTTTAATAAGGTCCGAATCCCAGCTTCAAAAAAATTTAATTTTTTCGGCATACGAATATTCGCATCCAAATACCGATGATTCACTCCTTTCAGCTCCACCGTAAACTTACGTTCTCCTTTTGTGGTTTCGCACCTGCCAAACCCTGTCATACTTTTAATCATGTTTGTCTTCCTTTTCTAAACGTCATTTTATCTTTTTTGTAAGTATCAAACTAGATTGATTATAGAAGAATCCCCGGAAAATGTCAATGTTTGCGTTTCCCTTTTTGGATGCCTATGCTATAATGAAAAACACTGGTGAAGGAGGAATAAGACCTATGGCTTTAGACGGTATTACCATTGCAAATATGGTACAAGAATTAAATCAAAATCTGATGGATGGACGTATCAATAAAATTGCCCAGCCGGAAAGTGATGAATTGCTTTTGACCTTAAAAACAAAACAGGGACAAAAACGGCTTTGCATTTCTGCAAGTGCATCTTTGCCTCTGATTTATCTAACTGATATAAATAAACAAAGTCCCATGACTGCACCTGGATTTTGCATGTTGCTTCGCAAACATATCGGCAGTGGACGCATCACCCAAATTACACAACCCAAATTAGAACGTATTATCTGCTTTGAGATTGAACATCTAGATGAACTTGGTGACATTCGTCATAAACAACTCATTGTGGAGCTTATGGGCAAACACAGCAACATTATCTTCTGCGACGAACAAAATACCATCATCGATAGTATTAAACATGTATCTGCACAAATGAGTTCTGTCCGGGAAGTGCTTCCGGGAAGACCTTATTTTATTCCGGACACCATGGAAAAGTCAAATCCACTATCCGTTACTTCAGAAGCCTTTGCGCAAGTGCTGCGTTCCAAGCCGTTCTCTCTTGCAAAGGCAATTTATACCAGCTTTACCGGTGTAAGTCCGGTGGTCGCCGAAGATATTTGCGATATTGCAGGTATTGAATCTGCCATGACTTTTCAAGACTTAACTCCAGATGAACAGACCCATCTTTATCATCAATTCACACTCTTTTTCGAAACGGTAACATTAGGAAATTTCACTCCCTGCATCTATTATGACGGGAATGAACCCAAAGATTTCGAATCGGTGGATTTGATTCACTATCATAATTACACCAAGAAGGAATTTTCAACCATTTCTGAAGTATTGGAAACTTACTATGCCTCCAAGAACGCTCTTACTCGTGTCCGTCAAAAATCTACGGACCTTCGTCATATTGTGCAAACTGCTCTGGAACGAAACCGCAAAAAATATGATTTGCAAGAAAAGCAACTGAAGGACACCTTGAAACGTGACAAATATAAAGTGTATGGAGAACTGATTCACACTTATGGATATGGTCTGGATGTGAATGCAAAAGAACTGAAAGCCTTAAATTACTATACTAATGAGATGATTACGATTCCTTTAGACCCTACGAAAACCCCTGGAGAAAATGCACAGCGCTATTTTGATAAATATAACAAACAAAAACGTACCTTTGAAGCCCTTTCTTCTTGGATTCAAGAAACCAAAGAAGATATTGCTTATCTGGAAACTTGCAGCAATGCACTTGATATTGCCACCGGAGAAGATGACCTGGCACAAATCAAAGAAGAATTGATTGGTTCCGGCTATATGAAGCGAAAATTCACCAAAAAGAAGGTGAAAATCACCAGCCGTCCTTTCCACTATGTTTCCAGTGATGGCTATGATATTTATATTGGCAAAAATAATTTACAGAATGATGAATTGACTTTTCATTTTGCTACTGGTAATGACTGGTGGTTCCACGCAAAACACATGCCCGGTTCTCATGTCATTGTCAAAGCCCCTGATGGTACACTGCCGGACAAAACCTTTGAAGAGGCAGGAAAACTAGCCGCCTACTACTCCAAAGGACGCCAAAATGAAAAAGTAGAAATTGACTACGTACAAAAAAAACAAGTCAAAAAACCCAGTGGTGGGAAACCTGGGTTCGTTATCTACTATACCAATTATTCTCTTCTTGCAGACTCTGATATCTCTGGTATAAAGCAGCTTGATTAACAAGCTGGCTTATACCGGTTTCGCACCTCTATATGTTTTACTCTCTAATTTTAAAAAGCCATATGCAGAAGGCTACTGAGTAAAATATTACAATCTGAAAAATTATCATAAAAACTACTGGTAGTTTATAGAAATAATATGTAGTATATATGACCCCTAAAAGGAGATTCATACACCCAGTTATACGTGCATATAAAATTGGTTTTTTAATACTTGCACTTGTTTTTATAAAAAGAGAGTTTCCCTTTATGAGATGAAAGCATCCATCAATTAGAAGAAAAATACCTATCATTAAAATTATGACCATAATGCCCTCCTACAGTATTACCATTGTCCGCCTGAAATTATAACCGATTTACTTCCCAAATAATTATTTCCTTTTTTTACATTGGTTACCGTGACTAACGTTTGCCAGTATGCAAACGAACCATTTGAGTATTTTACTTCTCGATACTGTTTCCTAGTGTCACTTTGTACGAGTGTACCTTTTGGTATATCAGCGGTGAAAAGAGTGCCAAATGATGTTGCCACAATTGCGCTGGCATTGCCTGAAAGGAAAGCTCCATATATTAACAAAAAATAACCGGATAACTTCATGGTCTCCTTTAAGTTTAAAGAACGCGAAAAACTATATCCACCAAACCAAGGACCATAAGTAAGTCCAGAACGCGAATTTAGATTAGCTTCAATCCTTTTTACTTCATCCGTATATATCTCAGCTATGCCATCTGTGGATAACCTAAAATATAAACCAGGCTGGCTTTCTATTTCATTTTTTATAAACTGAATATCATTGTTGTTTTGAACCGGCATATCTTGATTACTTGCCAATACGATAAAAGAGTTAGTAAATAATACAGTAAGTGTTAATAATATACTTAGTATTCTTTTAAGATATTTTTTATTCACGTTAAAACCTCCTTGTCTATCTAAATAAATGAGTAGTCTCGGGAACTTCATTACTGCATTAAAATTACAATCTTTACAGTCCTAATGCTTTCTTAATCCATTCTATCCAATTCACATCTAACATCTGCATTTAATCACCTCCTTGTCTTAGTTATATATAACACTTTTTTTCCATCAAAGAAAGAGAATCTGTGCGAATGATTCTCTTTTTGCGCAAATGAATATTTGTTTTAATTATCCATTTCCATTTTGAAATTTCCACTCAAAGAAACAGTGTTTAAACTCTTTATATCTATGTACGCTTAATTCCAATTTTTCACCATTTTTTAATATAACTGTCTTTCTCTCCAATGATATTATTGCATCTAAATTCACTAAATATGAACGATGAATCAAAAACAAGCCATACTCTTTCAGATTATCTGCAAGTGCCGAAATGTTCCCTACGCACTCATATACTCCCTTTTCAGTATGTAAATTCAAATTTCTTCCATACGTTTCAAAGTATAGCATATCTCGAATTTTCACCTCGATTTGACCTGTTGATACTATATTGATTTTAACTTTTTTCTGTTGAACTAATTTTAATTCTGCACTTTCCAGTGCTTCCTCTATTTCTTTCAGCTTTGCCTTATCAATATATCTAAATGCCTCAACTTGATATCCTTTGCTATACAATTCAGTGTGTGATGTAAGTATAATTAGAATGGTATCTCGGTAATAAAATTTATATTTGTGGGCAATAGAAAAACCATCCTCTTTTCCTGACTCCAATTCTATATCCATAAATATAATATCATAATATTCTAATTCACTTAGGAATTGGGCTGATGTACCAAAACATTGTACTTCCACTTCTGAGCCGTACCGTTGATTTAATATTTTTTTTATCTCTTCTTGCCAATATAGCTGATCTTCCACAATAGCTATTTTCATTTTATCACTGCTCTCCTTTTGGTGTTTTATTGCACAGCATAATCTGTATAACAATTAACTTTTCTTTCTCAAAATCCATTTCACTAAATTCAAGCGTTCCTTTGTACCTTCGAATACAATTTTCAATATTTTCCATTCCAAATCCATGCCATAATTTGTTTTTTTTATTAGTTTGGATTTTACCGTCTTCTACCAATATAGTTCCACTATACGTATTGCATTGCTGTATATATATATTCTTTTCATCATGGCGAAGAACCAAATTTATTTTTCTTGTTTCACATAATATTGTTGCCTCATATGCATTTTGAAGAATATTTGAAAACAAAGTACAAATATCATAAGAATCTAGTTTGCATTCCGATGGAAGATACCCTTTTATTGTAAACTGAATCCCTGCTTTTTTGCATAAAGCCACATATTGGTTTAATATTGCATCTACTATATTATTATTCGCATAACAATCGGTGGATATTTCTTCTAACTTTCCCCATATTTTTATAATATATTCTTTAACTTTTTCAATATCACCTGTCTGACAAAGTTGAAATACAATAAAGATATGCTGTTTCATATCATGTCTAATCTTTTTTGTTTTCTGTTCTGTATCTCTCAAATAAATATACTGTTTTTCTTGAAGTTCTAAATAATAACGATTTTTCATATTTTTACTTTTCAAATTTTGGTTTGAAACAGCTAATGCCAAAAGAATAGCAATTTGATAATATGCACTTCCTACAATGAGAAAAAATATCACATATACTTTCATCTGTACTTCTTGCATTTCCCAACCACCCACCTCATTCCATATAATAGCAAGAATCAGCGTATAAAGAAGCCCAATAACAAAAATATAAAGCAAACGTATAATACCAATATCACGAAAAGTTATGTCTCCTTTTTTTAAAATAAACTCATATAATATTAAAAAGAAGATTAACGTTACCACATCTGCAAGAAGATTTCCCGTCTGTTTTCCTATGTTGATTCTTAATATTATATGAGCAAGTTCTATTCCCATCACTGACAGCCCGTCCAACATTCCAATCAATGTCATAGCCCCTATGGCAAGTGCTACTAGTTTTACGATTTGGTATTTAAATATAATGCTTACCTCTAGAATTGCCCAAAATAAGTAAAGTAATAATTCTTCTCCACCATTTTTCCAACATAGATATGAATATAAGAGCCACAAGAAAATTGACAGTATAGTACAGATATGCTTTTTTTCTCTGACTTGAATTTTTCCTCCATATTTAAAAAACAAATAGAACTTAATCATTTCTAAAAAGGCACCAACAAAGTATTCCATAAATACATTCACCTATCCCTACCTTTTATATATATCTATATAACATTGGTTAGTGTGTCAAAATACCCTAGCCATGATTACAGATTGCTATTTTAACAAGCTGGCTTTTGCAGTCCCCAGCAAGTGATCAATGTATTGCTGGGCCGTCCTTCCAGATAATCCCCCATGACTTAATTCCCATTGATTCGCTCCTAGAAGAAGGTTTTCTTCCGAAATCGTTATCTCATTTTTCTTAGCAAGAGCCACTACAATCTGCTGAAATTCTTTTTTAGAGGGTCCTACAAAGAAGATGGATTCTCCGAACCTGGCAACTAAGGATAATTTTTCCTGTACGGTATCTGAGGAATGAAGGTCATCTCGTCTTCCTTCTTTATCACTGAATTCTTCCCGTACCAGATGCCGGCGATTAGACGTTGCATAGATTAATACATTGTCCGGTTTTCGTTCCAATCCACCTTCAATAACCGCTTTCAAATATTTATATTCAATTTCAAATTCCTCAAAAGATAAGTCATCCATGTAAATAATAAATTTATAATTACGATTTTTCACTTGTCCGATAATGTCATTCAAGTCTTGAAATTGATGTTTATATACTTCTATCATACGCAGACCCTGATCATAGTATCGGTTTAATATTGCCTTTACAGAAGAAGATTTACCGGTTCCTGCATCTCCAAATAATAGGCAGTTATTTGCTTTTCGACCTTCCACAAAAGCCTCCGTATTGGCAATTAGTTTTTGTTTGGGAATCTCATATCCAATCAAGTCTTCTAACTGTACATGAGCAATTTTCGTAATAGGTACAATTTTTGCGCCTTCCCCGGTATGCTCTATCCGAAACGCCTTATGAAGCCCTAATTTCCCCACTCCAAAATCTTTATAAAATTCCGTCATTGTCTTTTGAAATTCCAGAGCATCTTTCGTGGCTCCTAATTTTTTGCTTAATTCACAGATGCGATCCCGGATTCGATTATTAAACACACTACTTTTTCCACTATTCCCTTGATACGCTTCCAACATATCCAGACAATTGGTCTGTAATTTTTTATCTAACACCTCTAAGTCATACTCAAACAATTCCTTAAATATCTGAAAATCATGCAATGCCACTTGATTGATGGTACCTTCTGTTTTTCCTACGATTTCACAAGAGGTACTATAGGCATTTTCATCATTTACCATTAAAAAAGTAAGGTAAGTGTGCCATAAATTTCCCTCAAACCCATGGCTTGCCGATAGTTCTAGCAATTTATTGACCGTTTCGAATAAAAGTCCTCGCAAGTCTTCCTGGTTATAATACTCATTGTTACAATGTTCCATTAAAAAAGTCATGTCCATCAAAGGTTCTTCGTGTTCCATGTGTTTATACAGCATTAATTCATTTGTTCTCATCTTTTTTCCTTCTTATCTTAATTTTTTTCTTAATAATTTCCTAGTATTTTTAAGTGTCTGGCTTCTTCTTGTAATCCATGAATTGCATTTTTAACTGCTCCATCTGCCATATTTCCTTCGAAATCCACAAAGAAGCGATATCCCCATTTTTGTCCTGCAATAGGTTTGGATTCAATTTTGGTCATATTTAACCCATTATAAATAAAGTGAGATAACAAATGATACAGCGTTCCGCTTTCGTGGGCAACTTCAAAACAGATGCTAATCTTAGACGCTTCTGTTTGAAATATTTTTTGATTGGTCACGATAATAAATCGGGTAGAATTAAGCGCATCATCACTGATACACCGTTCTAAAATATCCAATCCATATATCGCGGCGGCATGTTCACTGCAAATAGCTGTTTTACTCAAATCTTTATCTTCCAATACTTTTTTTGCTGCCACTGCTGTATTCGCCACACTGATTTGCTGCCACTTGGGATGGTTGCTAAGATACCCGGCACTTTGCATCAATGCCTGTGGGTGTGAATAGACCTGTTGCACTTCTTCTATTTTTGCTCCTGGGAGTCCAGATAGCGTATGTGCAATGGGTATAATCACTTCTCCCACAATATAATTTTCAAATTCTACCAGCAAATCATACACTTGGTCTACCGCTCCCACCGAAGAATTTTCAATGGGAAGGACTGCAAAATCTGCCGTTCCATCCTTGATTGATTCCATTGCACCGCGAAAGGTATCTACGTGAAATCCATGAACGTCCGAACCAAAATAGTTGTGCATAGCTGCCTGACTGTATGCCCCTTCCATCCCTTGAAATACCACTTGTGGTTCTTTTGGGGACAGCTGTTCCACTGGGATAAATGGTGGGCTTCCCAATAAACCTCTTTCACTTAAAAGTTGATACTGTAGTTTTCGACTCACAGACATCAATTGTTCAAAAAGCTCTGTAATTCCCTTTTGATAGACCTGATTTTCAACGCTTGCAGATACCTTTGCAAGCTTTTCTAATTCTCTTTTTTTATCAAATACATTTGCACCGGTTTTTACCTTGTCTTCTCCTACTTGCTTACAAATGTCCATTCTCTGCTGGTACAGTGCTATGATTTGTTCATCTATGTCATCTAATTGTGTTCTTAATTCTTGTAGTACTTCCATCTTCCTACTCCTTATTTTGTTTGATTAGCTTGAATCTCCATATTCCCGCCACTTCGTAAAAAAGTATATCATATTCCGCCATGATTTTAAATAAATTATTCTTGTTGAAAAACTTCTGCATTTATTATATGATATATGGAAAGGTTTTGTAACCACTACCTTTATTACTATAAAAGAAAAGGGAGGTTCCTATGAGACATTTAATGAGTCCTTTAGATTTCTCTACAGAGGAGTTAGACGAACTAATGAATCTGGCCAATGATATTGAATTGCATCCGGAGAAATATGCACACGCCTGCGCTGGAAAGAAGCTGGCTACGCTATTTTACGAGCCCAGCAGTCGTACCCGTTTAAGCCATGAGGCAGCTATGTTAAACTTGGGTGGGAATGTGCTTGGCTTTTCTTCTGCCAGTTCCAGCTCCGCTTCCAAAGGGGAAAGTGTAGCCGATACCATCCGAATGATTTCCTGTTACGCGGATATCTGTGCCATACGTCATCCCAAAGAAGGTGCTCCAATGGTCGCTTGTAAACATTCCCAGATTCCGGTAATCAATGCAGGGGATGGTGGACATCAACATCCCACACAGACTTTGACCGATTTGCTGACCATCCGTTCTTTAAAAGGCCGTCTGGATCATCTGACCATTGGTCTTTGTGGTGATTTGAAATTTGGGAGAACCGTCCACTCTCTCATTCATGCATTGGTTCGCTACGAAAATATAAGTTTTGTATTAATTTCACCGGAAGAACTTCGCCTGCCGGATTACATGCGCAAAGATGTTCTTGACCGACAAGAAATTCCTTATAAAGAAGTGGTTCGTTTGGAAGACGCCATGCCGGAGCTTGATTTGCTCTATATGACACGTGTCCAAAAGGAACGCTTTTTTAACGAGGAAGATTATGTTAGAATGAAAGACTTTTATATTTTAGATGGGAAAAAAATGGAACTTGCCGGAAAAGATATGCTGGTGCTCCATCCCCTTCCCCGTGTGAATGAGATTTCTGTAGAAGTGGATAAAGATCCTCGTGCAGTTTATTTCAAACAAATTCAATACGGTGTTTATGTCCGTATGGCACTCATACTCACATTGTTGGAAATCAAAATTTCATAAGGAGGAATTCTACTATGGTAGAAAGTACATTGAACGTAGGTCGGATTTCAGAAGGATTTGTATTAGATCATATTCAAGCCGGAAAAAGTATGGACATTTATCGCTATTTGAATCTGGATAAATTAGATTGCTGTGTTGCCATTATTAAAAATGCCAAAAGCAATAAAATGGGAAAGAAAGACATTATCAAAATCGAATGCCCCATTGATTTTGTGGATTTGACCATTCTTGGTTTCATTGATCATAATATTACGGTCAATATTATTCAGGATGAAACGATTGTAGATAAAAAGCCTCTGAAGATGCCTACTGAAATCGTTAATATTATCAAATGCAAAAATCCACGCTGTATTACTTCCATTGAGCAGGAGTTAGACCATGTTTTTGTTCTCACGGATCCAGAACATGAAACTTACCGCTGCAAATATTGTGAAGAAAAATATCAAATGAAATAGCAAAAAGAAGCAATCTCATTCTTTTAAAGGAATGTGATTGCTTCTTTTATCATTTTCATTCATATGAAGCAAGACGATAAGCCGGGTTATGTCATTGAACAATCATCTATCTAGTTCTGCCGTTACCGGCAGCCTCAAGCGACCTACCTAAAACATGGCGGGCAACCATATCGTTTTTCTTCGGCCTTGCTTCGGATGGGGTTTACATATGCCCTCTTTGTTACCAAAGAGGCGGTAGTCTCTTACACTGCCCTTCCAACCTTACCGGATACCTAAATATCCGGCGGTATATTTCTGTTGCACTTGCCTTGGAGTCACCTCCACCGGACGTTATCCGGCATCCTGCCCTACGAAGCCCGGACTTTCCTCGTCTGCGGCCTTTCGGCACCTGCAGCCGCGATTGTCTGTCTTACTTCAATACTGTTACGATTCTAACATGGGAGTGTATGAATGTAAAGCATTTCTTACAGGACTCCCTCATCTATGATTAATTCTTTTCCATCTGCCGCTGTAGTAGCCAGTACATCACAACGTTCATTTTGGAAATGTCCGTCGTGACCTTTCACCCAATGAAACGTGACTTGATGTATCTCTTTTGCTACCAGCAATCGTTTCCAAAGGTCAATATTTTTGACCGGTTCATTTTTTCCTCGTTTCCAACCTTTTTTTACCCATCCCTCCAGCCATTTTTGGTTAAATGCATCCACCACATATTTGGAATCCGAATAAATCTCTACCTGACATGGCCGGTTCAGTGCCTCTAGACCTGCAATAACCGCCATCAGTTCCATACGGTTATTCGTTGTCTTTTGATATCCGCAAGACAATTCTTTCCTGTGCAGTTCTTGTTTCGCATCCACATATTCCATCACCGTACCATATCCACCCGGTCCGTCTGGATTCCCTCTTGCGGATCCATCTGTATATATTTTTACGTGCATGGTTTTCACTCCTGTCTTTTTATAATCTCCACTGCCCGGTTTCTATAAAATGTCCGGCTGTCTGTTCCGCTTTTTCTATAATATCCTCTTCGTACCCAATAATACTTAAAAGTTTAATGGCATTTCTTGAAATTGCTCTTCCTTTTTGCAATTGATAATTAAACAAAATATCATTTTCCTTAATTTCTTCTTGAAAATGGTAATTGCTATAATCTGCTTCTAAAAGATGGGTTAATTCTACATCATGAGTGGCTGCAAAACATAAGATATGTTCTTTTGCAAGACTTTTCAATATCTGTGCAGAGGCTGCAATTCGTTCCACGGTATTCGTTCCTCGCAACACTTCGTCAATAAAGCAAAGAATGGGTAACTGGTCATTTGCATGTTCTAATATTCTCTTGAGTGATTTGATTTCCACAATGTAATAGCTTTCTTGTTTCTCCAAATGATCAGTAAGTGCCATGGAGGAATACAATTGGAAAAAACAAGATTCATAATGGGTCGCCAGACAAGTATAAATCGTCTGGGCAAAAATAGCGTTGATGGCCACTGTCTTTAAAAAAGTGGATTTTCCGGAAGCATTTGACCCGGTAATCAAAGCTCCTCGCTCTTCAGAAATAGAATTGGCCACCGGATTGGCAATCAATGGATGGTATTCATCTTTGACACGAAGAAATGCCTGTTTCTGACTAGTCAAATGAGGACAACTATAAAATGGAATACTCTCTCGGAAAGAGGCTACCGCTATGGTACTTTCCAGGATTCCCAACTGTTCCAATATCTCTTCGACTTCCTGATAATGTTTCTGGAGTTCCAATCGCATCACATTAAATTTAATCAAATCCAGATGAAATAGAATTCGTATATAATCCAACAATACATCTGCAAATTCTCCGCCCATACTTCCGCTGGATGTTAAAAAAACGGAGCCGGCCTTAAATTTTTTAAATTGGGATTTCGCCTTTTTTATCTGATTGGTATAAGCAGCTATTTCCGGTATTTTGATTCCTACAAAGCCATCTGCTCCCTGTAATAATTTCAAAATATATTCAAAGGTAACGATATAAGGTTCAATCTCCCTTTTCCGCTTAAAATAAAGAGTAAAGCTTGTAAAAATACTCAAAACAAGTATTACTACACCCATTCCTACATTGACATTCATAAGCAAAAGGCTGACCACATAACTTCCCAGTAAAAGGTAATGTCTTAGGTTACTTTCCACGGGTACCCCATCCAAATTGCTAATGTAATCCATAATTGATAACTTCTTACTTCTTCCGATTCGGTGGAATAACGTCTGCAATTCCACTCTCTCCTTGCCGTGCTCCTCGAAGAACTTCATAAGACGTTCCCGCTCTAAAAGCACGGAAGGCTCTGTCATCGGTGTTCGAAGCATATAATACAGATATTCCTGTCCAATAGAACTATAGGTATTATTCATCATGCAAAATATGGTATCCATATCCAAATCATTCCACGTAATATCATCAATAGAAACACCTTGAAAACTCTCTTTTTGAATCTGTTTACGAAAATAATGGGAAATGCATTCAAATTCTTCATATTCATATTCCCGTTCGGGAATCTTTCCCCACATGCTGATAATTCGTCTGCGGGTCTGTTGTTTTTGCTCTCTGGCACTCATGAAAAAAAAGACTGCAAAAAGAAGTATGCCTGCTGCAATAATCATAATGATTTTTATATTCCCATCCATTTTGTTCTCCCACTTTTATATGTATTCTATTTCATCTTCCAGATAAAATATTTGATTTTCTTCTTTGATTTTCATCACTGCATCTCTATATTCTTCTGCTTCTTCTCGTTGACATAGTCGTTCACAAACAGAATAGTCCCCCCAAAAATGCATAGGAAATACATACCTTGTACAGGTATGCTTCATAAACCAATCCATTCCGTTATAGCAGTATTCGCCTAGCCTTGCATCTACGGGAATAAAAGCAATGTCTATAGATTCACCTTCGATTTTACTGATTGCATACTGGTAGTTGCGTTTCATCATCTCATTAAAGACGCTTCCCTCCTCTTCCCAGTGCCACCAGTTCAAATCTCCTGCATGAAACAAGCTCTTCCCTTTGTAATGTACCAAAAATGCCACACCCTCGTCCGTAGATTTTAAAGTGCGCACTTTTAAATCCCCGTACTCCTTGGAAACATTCGGTCCCATAAAAATAGCATCTTGCATGTAAGCCTTTTTAGGAATATCCTCCGATAAAAAATAGGTGATGTTCTGATAGTTCTGCTTCCATTCGAATATTTTTCGTTTAAAATGATCATAATGGCGATGACTGGAAAATACAAATATTTGCTTTGCATCCTTTAAATCAGGCAGTTCTCCTCTGAAATAATCAAAAATAAATACTACTTCATCCCATTCCACTACAAATCCACTATGATATAGGTAAGTCACTTTCATCTGTTGTATTCTCCAAATATTTTCTAATTTCCTTTGCTGTCTCCAGTACTTTCTTGTGGTTTTGTCCATTTCCCGTAATTCCAATAATAATGCCATCTTGCATTGCCACTGCCGGAAAATAAAAATCACACAGTTGCGGATTTGTTGCTACATTGATTATGATTTTTCGTTCTTTACATAAATCATATATGACCTCATTCAAGCCGCTGTCATCCGTAGCCGCAATGACAATATCGATTCCCATAGTCAGATCTTCTTCCTCAAATTCTTTTTGAACAAAACGAATCTGACCCGTTTTTATCAGGCGCTTCATTCCTTCTTGAGCATCTTTACTAATATCCCTTGCAATCACTACAATAGACGCATGGAAAAGCAACAATGTCTGAATTCTGCGGAAGGCTATCTTACCTGCCCCAAACACCACTACCTGCTTGGATTCTAAATTGACGAACATAGGGAAGTATGGAATTCCTAATTCTGACATAAAATCACCTCCTGGTATCTATTTATCCGGATTTTCTATGGCTCCTGTCAATACCTCTACTGCATGTACAATCTCTGGAAGAATATATTCCAAATTTTCTTTCATAGATTTAGGACTTCCCGGTAAGTTGACAATTAAAGTGTCTTTTCTCACTCCTGCTGCTGCTCTAGTCAGTATAGCTCTTTTATTATAACGAATACTATATAACCGCATGGCTTCCGGAATTCCCGGCAGTTCTCGATCTAACATATCCGTGGTAGCCTGAGCAGTGCAATCTTCCTTTGTAAAACCGATTCCCCCTATGGTGAGAATTAAGTCTGCCACGTGTTCATCCGAAATCACAGACATAATCTTTGTCAACACTTCTTGATCTTGTGGCAGCACTTTTGTAAAACTGACTTCAAATCCCACTTGTTCCATCATCCTTTTTACAATCGGTGCATTGTGATCTTCATGTGTTCCGTTATACTCTAATGTATCTACTGTAATAATTGCTACTCTCATATTATTTGTCCTCCCATTGTGTTTTGTATGGTTTCATTGTACCATCTTTATTTAATTCTAGTTCCGATCCCCGCACTTACTCGATAAACCTGGGTTGCCACACTTGCCAAAAAACATCCGATACTCCCCACTTCCTCTCGAAGTTTTCTTGCGAAGGGGTCCACCGGAGTTACTCCGCACCCCATCTCACTCATTACGATAATCACTTCCGGATTCATCTGTAACATCGCAATGGTCTGTTTCATGGGATCCTTTCCTTCTCTTAAACATTTTTCTATGGTTATTTGATAAGCTGCCATCACTAACTTCCCCTGGAAATGTTCCATGGCATACTCTCTTTTTCCTTGATTCGCTCCACCCGTTATAAAAATCATATTCCTGCTCCTTTCACCACTAGCCTTTCATATCTGATAAGAATGCAGTAATCCATTCTTTTTTTGTGGCCCAGCTTGTACAAAGTCGAATCACACTGGTTGTTTCATCATATCGCTGTTGATAGGTATATGCATATTTATCCTTGATTTGATCCAATCTATAATCCGGTACCATTACAAAAAGTTGATTACTATCTCCTTCTATAAAAAGTTGATAGCCATTTTGCAACAATCCTTTTTTCAAATACTGTGCCATATCAATTCCGTGTTGTCCCATTTCATAGTAAAGTCCGTCTTGAAACATCTCTAGAAACTGTACTCCTAACAATCTTCCCTTTGCCAGCATTCCGCCTTTTTGTTTGATCATATACCGAAAATCTTCTTGAAGATTCTGGTTGCAAATAACCACTGCCTCTCCAAATAAAGCACCCACTTTGGTTCCTCCAATATAAAACACATCACAATTTTGAGCCAGCACCGGAAGATCCACATCGGTTCCCGGCGTCTGCAGTCCGTACCCTAATCTCGCGCCATCTAAGTATAGGAACATATGACATTCATCGCAGGCTTTTCTGAGAGCTTCTAATTCTGCCTTCGTATACAAGGTGCCAAGTTCTGTAGGATGGGAAATGTACACCATCTTAGGTTGTGTCATGTGTTCATGGGATTCATCTGACCAATGAAGCTTGTACTCTGTTAACACTTGTGCTGCTGTCAATTTCCCATCTGGACTGTCAAGCTCCATCACCTTATGGCCACAAGCTTCTACCGCTCCTGTCTCATGTACATTAATATGTCCAGTCTTCGCACAAAGAGCTGCCTGGTGAGGACGTAGTATGGCCGAAATCACCGTGAAGTTCGTCTGCGTTCCTCCTACTAAAAAATGAACTTGTGCATGTGGTGCCTGGCATGCCTCTCGAATCAAAGTTGCTGCTTGTTCACAATAGACATCTTCTCCATATCCTGGAGTCTGCTCCATATTGGTCTCTGTTAATTTTTTTATAATTCGTGGATGTGCTCCTTCATTGTAGTCACAATTTAATCTAATCATTTTCATACTTCCTTTCGCCGATTTGTCTCATAACGGATTAAGAACCCTTTTACGTCCTTAATCCGTTTGTGTAAATATTATAGCACAAAACAGCGGAAATTTTTACTTCTTTTCAGATAATAATGCAGACAAGTCCACCATTACTATCATTTACGATTTTCTGCATCGTATCCTGCAATTTCACTTGGCTTTCATCATTAATCGCAATCAGTTTACTTTTCATTCCATCCATGACCAGTTCTTCAATAGATTTCCCGAAAATATTAGTTGCCCACATTCCTTCCTTACTTTTTCCTGCTTCTTTTACATAGGTGACCAGGTCCTGTGCCTGCTGTTCATTGCCTACAATAGGCGCAATTTCCGTTTCAATATTAGCACGTATCATATGGATAGATGGTGCCTGTGAATGAATTTTGACACCGTATTTATTCCCTTGCTTAATCAGAACCGGTTCCTCCAGTGTGATTTCACTTTTCATAGGGCTCACTACTCCATACCCTTTTAATTTTACGCTTTCCATGGCATCTTTCACACTTTCATACTCTCTTCGAAGTGCAGAAAGTTCCTGCATGGTTCCAATCAACTCATATTCTCCACTAATATCTGTTTGGGTCAATTCGCTTAACATCTCATAATAATATTGGGATGCAATCCCCACACGTATTTTCACACACCCCGTATCCATTTCAATCCCGTCCACTTTCATTTCTTCAATGTAAGGACTCTCCGGGTGGATAATTCCCTTTGTTGCATCTTTGATTTCTCCCATGTGTTTCATCACTTCCTTGATATGCTCCAAAAGGTCTGTTTTTACTTTATGATCTCTTGGTAACATTTCCACCCACTTTGGAATAAAAAATTGGATTTCGGATATGGGGAACTCAAATAAAACCTGCTCCATAATATGATGAATGTCTTCCTCTCTTAGTTGTTCACAATTAACCGCCATGGCAGTTACCCCGTAAGTTTCCTGTAGTTGGGTAACGACTTTTTTAGCATCTTCCCCATAAGGCTTTTGGGAATTTACTAATACCAGAAATGGTTTCTTAATATTTTTTAGTTCTTGAATCGTTTTCGCCTCTGCCTCTACGTAATTTTCTCTTAAAATATCTCCAATACTTCCATCTGTTGTAATAACGATACCAATGGTTGCATGGTCGTGAATGACTTTTTTCGTTCCAATTCCCGCTGCCTTTGTAAATGGAATCTCATAATCAAACCAAGGCGTTTTTACTTGTCGTTCCACGTCATTTTCCACATGACCGGAAGCTCCTTCTACCATATAACCCACGCAGTCAATCAGCCGTACTTTCACCTTGACATCCTCTGCAAGCGTAATTTCTGCTGCTTCTTTAGGAACAAATTTTGGTTCGGTAGTCATAATCGTTTTTCCAGATGCCGATTGAGGAAGTTCATCTCTGGTGCGATCTCTTGCATGTTCATCTTCCATTTTCGGAAGCACCAACAAGTCCATAAACCGCTTGATAAATGTGGATTTCCCTGTTCTGACCGGACCTACCACGCCTATGTAAATTTCCCCATTCGTTCTTGCTTTTATATCATTGTATAAATGAAACGTATTCATAAAATACCCCCTTGCTATGCTGATAATAATGTATGCTGGCAAGACCCTGCTTTAGAATCAAATTTTCTATTTTTTTATGTTTCAAACAATGGTATACTAATATCACGATAGGAGAAAATCATGCATGCAGATTATAGAAATTTAAAATTAGAAAAAGCAACAATGAATGTCTCTTTTTGGGGAAGTGTCTTATTCGTCTTGGCAGAGATTATTATGGCAGTCTTTACAAGTTCTCAGGCCGTCTTGTTAGATGCCACTTACGATGGGGTGGAGCTGCTTATGATTGTGATATCTATTGTAATCATTCCCCTTCTCTACAAACCTGCAAGTGAAAAAAGGCCATTCGGTTATCTACAGATAGAATCCCTTTTTGTTGTCATTAAAGGGTTTACTATGATTGCGGTAACCGTAGGTCTAATTATTAATAATATTCAGATTGCCCTTCACGGGGGACGTCATGTTTCTTTTTCTTTGATTGCTTACTTTGAATTGTTTGCCTTTTTCTTTAGTGTTTTCATTCTTTTTATGTTGGGACGTTTCAATCAAAAAATAGATTCTCCACTAATTCAGATGGAACTTTTAGAATGGCGCATTGATACCATTGCTTCTCTTGGCATGGCCGTGGCTTTTTTCTCTCCTTTGCTCATCAAAGCTTCTTGGTTTCATACTGTGACCCCTTACCTTGACCAGATAGTTGCGATTATCTTATCCTTCTTTATGCTTCCTACCCCGGTTTGCGCTGTAGTAACCGGCCTTCGAGATTTATTTTTGCTGGCACCGGAAGAGGAAACCGTTACCAATCTGAAAGAAATCATTACCCCCATTCTCTATGCTTATGGGTATGAACATTTATATTTTGATATTGTAAGAACCGGACGAAAGCTCTGGATTAGCGTCTATATTACCTTTGACCAGGATGAAGTATCCATTTCCCGTTTTCGAATCGTTCAAAATTTTGTTATTCAGGCATTAAAAAAAGAATACCAGGATTTCTACTTTGAACTTCTTCCGGAGATAGAATTTTCCGGTGAAAGCAGCGTAGAGGCCTGATATCCTTTTCAGATTATGCCCATGGAAGATCAGAGTGTTCAATAGTGCTGTCACGAAGCATCAGCTCTTTGACTGCTTCTTTGGCACTCTTATTTTCAAATAATATTTTATTGACTTGATCAACAATTGGCAAAGAGATGTGATATTTTTCACCCAGTTTTACTGCCGCCTTCGTAGAATATACGCCCTCTACAACCATCTGGACTTCATCCATTGCTTCTTGCATGCTCTTCCCCTTGCCTATTAAATATCCGGCTTTTCGGTTTCGGCTGTGCTGGCTTGCACAAGTAACAATCAAGTCGCCGATTCCCGTTAGTCCGGAAAAGGTCTGGATTTTCCCGCCCATTGCTACTCCAAGCCTTGAAATTTCTGCTATCCCTCTTGTAATTAATGCCGCTTTGGTATTATCCCCATATCCCAATCCATCTGCCATACCTGCTGCCAGCGCAATCACATTTTTCAGCGCAGCTCCTAATTCAATTCCCAGGATGTCCGGACTGGTATACACACGAAACACTTCACTCATAAACAATTTTTGAAGATACTCCGCTGTTTCTTTTGTACTCGCACCGATGACACAAGTCGTTGGCATTTGACGGCTGACTTCCTCCGCATGGCTTGGTCCTGATAATACCGCTACATCTGCTTGGGGAAGTTCTTCTTCAATTTGTTGGGAAAGAGTCATTAATGTGCTTTCTTCAATCCCCTTTGCCACATTTACAATCTTCTGCCCTTGGATTACATAAGGCTTCATGCTACGTGCAGTGCTTCTGGTAAATGGAGATGGCACTGCCAGTACAAGAAAGTCCATTCCTACAATGGCTTCTTCTAATTGATTGGTAAACATAATCTCCTCTGAGATCTTCACTCCCGGAAGTTTGTGAATATGCTCTCTTTTCGTCGATAGCATCTCAACTTCTTCCGGATGAATGGACCATACCGTTACCTCATGACCATTGTGTTGCAACAACATAGCAAGTGCTGTTCCCCAGCTTCCGGCGCCAAGTACGCCAATTTTTGCAATCGCCATTTTCATTCTCCTTTTTTTTTCATTCCAAACTTATTTTCGGTTCCGTTTACTAAGCGTTGGATGTTTGCACGGTGTTTATAAAATGCTGATAACATCAGAAAGATAACTACGGCATACATCTCATACAACTGCCCCTGTGCAAGCCCAAAATGACCTCCCTGACCATAAATCACTACTTCTATAGCAAATAGTACCACAACTACCAATGAACCCAAAGAAACGTATCTGGTGACTCCAACAATTATTGCAAATGCAACCATGCAAATCACTGCCATCCATATGTTTGTAGAAACAATTAATCCTGCCGTAGCTGCAATTCCTTTTCCACCTTGAAATTTTAAATAAAATGGATAATTGTGTCCTATCACCGCTCCCATTCCTGCATACATCACCAATAAAGGCATAATCTGTGGATACGTATTTCGATAAATGAAATGTACCACAACAATTGCCCCGATACATTTAAAACAATCTCCGAAAAAAGTGATTGCTCCTGCTTTTAATCCAAGTGTGCGAAGCGCATTGGTGGTTCCGGCATTACCACTTCCATGTTGACGAATGTCCACATGGTGTATTTTTCCATAAAAATATCCTGTCTGTAGAAGACCGAATGCATATCCGATTACTACGCAAATCAATCGTTCCATTATTGATCCTTTTCCTTTCTTTCTCGTATAAAGAATTTTAAAGACGTCCCTTTAAAACCAAATGCTTCTCTGATTTTATTTTCCAAATATCTGGTATAAGAAAAATGCATCAACTCTTTATCATTCACAAAAATAACAAACGTTGGCGGTTTTACTGCAACCTGCGTAATATAGTATAATTTCAATCGTTTTCCTTTATCCGATGGTGGCTGCTGCATTGCAATGGCCTCTGCCATAATCTCATTTAGCACACCAGTAGACACGCGAAGTGTCTGGTTTTCAATAATCACATCAATCATCTCATACAACTTGGAAAGACGCTGTCCGGTCTGTGCCGATACAAACATAATCTCTGCATAAGGCATATAAGAAAGTACCATTCTTACTTTTTTCTCGTATTCGTAAATGGTCTTATCTGTTTTTTCAATGGCATCCCATTTATTCACCACAATGACAACGCCTTTTCCGCGTTCATGGGCAATTCCGGCTATTTTGGCATCCTGCTCCGTAACGCCTTCAATAGCATCAATAACCACCATGACAATATCAGCACGTTCCACCGCCGTAACAGTACGAATAATACTATAGCGCTCCAACTCTTCTTTGATTTTGCTTTTTCTGCGAAGTCCTGCGGTATCAATGAACACGTACTCTTTTCCATTGTAGGTAATCGCCGTGTCAATAGCATCTCTGGTAGTTCCGGCCACTTCTGACACAATGACTCTGTTTTCTCCCAGAAGTTTATTAATAATCGATGACTTTCCTACATTCGGTTTTCCCACAATGGCAATTCTTGGACGTTCATCTTCTTCTGCCTCAACAAGCTGTGGTGGGAAATCTTTAATTACCTCATCCAACATATCTCCAAGCCCTTGTCTGGATGCTGCAGAGATTGGTACCGGATCTCCGATTCCCAGATTGTAGAACTCATATACGTCCGGCATGGATTTGGTTGGACTATCTACCTTATTCACTACCAATACCACCGGTTTTCCGGAACGTCTCAGCATATCCGCCACTTTAGAATCCGAATCTACCAGTCCTTGCTTCACATCTGTAATGAAGATAATCACATCCGCCGTATCAATGGCAATCTGTGCCTGCTCTCTCATTTGTGACAATATAATATCTTTACTATCCGGCTCAATTCCCCCAGTATCAATCAACGTAAATTCCTTATCAAGCCAGGATACTTCCGCATAAATACGGTCTCTGGTAACACCCGGTGTATCTTTGACAATGGAAATCATTTCTCCTGCCAATGCATTAAATAGTGTGGATTTCCCCACATTTGGTCTTCCTACAATGGCTACTATCGGTTTGCTCATATTTTACTCCTTATGAAATCACTGCTGTTATAAAATCTTGTCCGCTTGATTTTACAATATCTATGTCTACTTGTAAAGACTCATTCAACTGCGAAACGGTAATATCATCTAAAAAGATATCCTCTCCACTTCGTAGCATATTACTAGGAAGTAATAGTTTATCGCCCATTGGTTTTCCCTTTAGCTGCTTCCTAATATCTTGTCCTGTAATAAGTCCTGCAACGGTAATACTCTCTCCAAAAAATTCATTAGCAATTTCATATAAATGAACCTGCACGTTTGGATATTTCTGTTTTAAAAGGTCTAAAAAATTCTTTAAATAACCGTATGCCAGTTTTCCTGTTGCCATGGAAAGTTCTCTCTTTCGATTATCTCCTATACATGCTTGATATGCTTCATGAAATTCATCTATCAAAAGTCTGGTCATTCCCACTCCATTTTCCAACTGCAAATAACCATCATATCGTTCTTCTTTTGGCATTTCCTCTTCTGCCAAAATATACCACTCATCTCCCGCATGAATAAAATGTGTTCCATATTCTTTGTACAGCTTGTCTTGCCACTGATGAATCATCCAAAGAACATTCTTTGCATCTTTTTTTTCAAATGGTTCCAGTGGTTCTAAACCGTCTCTATACTTTGTAAGTCCTACCGGTACTACGGAAACGCTTCGCAAATAAGGCAGATATTGGGACATTTCACGAATGCTGCGATCCAGCTCTTCACCATCATTGATTCCTTTACAAAGCACGATCTGCCCATTCATTGTAATTTTCCCCTCATAAAGTGTCTGCACTTTTGCTAGGGACTCCCCTGCAAATCGGTTATGAAGCATTCTTTTACGAAGTTCCGGATTGGTCGTATGAAACGAAATATTAATCGGTTCCAAGTGATACTGTACAATTCGATTGATATCGTGCTCGCTCATATTGGTCAACGTAACATAATTCCCCTGCAAGAAAGAAAGTCTGGAATCGTCATCTTTAAAATACAAAGTATCCCGCATTCCCTTTGGCATCTGATCGATAAAGCAAAACATACATTGATTTTTGCACGATCGATATTCGTCCATCAGTCCTTGGTCAAATTCAAGTCCCAAGCTATCTTCATATTCCTTTTCTATTTCCAGTTCCCATTGTTCTCCATCCGGTTTTTCAATCAACACGAAAAGCTCTTCTTCATTGACATAGTACTGATAGTCAAACACATCTTCGATTTCTTTTCCATTGATGGAAAGCAATTTATCACCCGGTTCAATCCCCATTTCATCTGCAATACTTCCGCCATCCACCTGGCGAATTACATGTTCTTGTTTCATCATTCCACTCCATTTTTTCCTAATGCTTCTTCTATCATACTAAATTTTCACATAAATTGCAATTTTTTACGTACCTTTCTTGACCTTGTCCTACAATTAATGATATAAATAAGTAGTAAAGATTTTTCAAATTCATGGAGGCCATTATGCCAAATAAAACATTAATTGAACAAGCCTTGCCTGTTGCACCGCTAAAAATAGCTGCTCTAGCCAGCTGTAAAGAATTTGGGGAGAAGGTAAATAACTATATTGTAAAATTCCGCAAAGATTCCAAGATGAATCCAAACAGCTCTATCATTCTTTCTCATTATCAATCTGACAATTACTTAATTAATAGTTCCTGTCCTCGTTTCGGTTCCGGTGAAGCAAAAGGAGTACTAAAAAATACCATCCGTGGTTCCGATTTATTCGTAATGGTAGATGTATGCAATTACAGTCTCACTTATAATCTCAATGGTCATTTAAACCACATGTCACCAGATGACCATTATCAAGACTTGAAGCGCATCATTTCCGCTGCTACCGGCAAAACGCATCGAACCAATGTCATTATGCCTTTTCTCTATGAAAGTCGTCAACACAAACGGGAAAAAAGGGAATCTCTCGACTGTGCTCTTGCGTTAGAAGAATTGGTAGAAATGGGTGTATCGAATATTATTACTTTTGACGCTCACGACCCACGTGTACAGAATTCCATTCCTCTAAAGGGCTTTGATAATTTCAATCCTCCCTATCAGTTTATGAAGGCATTGCTTCGTGCGGAGCCTGACCTACAGGTGGACAAAGACCATTTAATGATTATCAGTCCGGATGAAGGTGCCATGCACCGTGCCGTTTACTTTTCCAATGTACTGGGTATTGATATGGGTATGTTTTACAAACGTCGTGATTATTCTACGGTCATTGATGGGAAAAATCCCATTGTAGCCCATGAATTTCTTGGAGATGATCTCACTGGGAAAGATGTTTTAATCGTAGATGATATGATTTCCTCTGGTGAAAGCATCCTTGATGTGGCAAAACAAATGAAGGACCGTGGCGCCAAACGCGTGTTTATCTGTGCTACCTTTGGTCTCTTCACCAACGGCCTAGAAGAGTTTGACGAATATTATCAACGTGGATATATTACTCGGGTGGTTACAACGAATCTTACTTATCTACCGCCGAATGTCTTATCCAAACCTTATTTTACCGTTGCCGATATGAGTAAATTCGTGGCACTCATTATTGATTCTTTGAATCATGATGTTACCATTGGTTCTGTCATGAATCCTACCGACCGTATCCATACACTTTTAGCGAAACATGCAAAAAAGCAATTCTAAACAGCATACAAAAAAGGAGCTCATTGAGCTCCTTTTTTGACTCTAATACTATCTTATTCTACTCGCACAGAGAAGTCTGTATATTTTTCACCATTTTGCAATGGGGTGCCTTTTGCTTCTGCCATTTCACTTACCGTCACCAATTGATATCCTTTTGCAATTAATTGTGGTATTGCTTCAATCGCTGCATCTACCGACCAATCATGGATATCATGAAGTAAAATAATATCCCCATCTTGAGCACTTAAGATGGACTGTACCGTTGCATCTTTACTCTTTGTCTTCCAATCCAACGTATCTACCGACCATAGAATCAAAGGCATTCCTGCACTAGCTCTTACCGTATCATTAATCGCACCATATGGTGGGCGAAGCACGGTAGCATTCTCTCCCACAACTGCACTAATTGCTGCATTGGTATCTCCTACCTGCTGTTGAATTCCTGCCGGATCTAGTTTGGTAAGTTGTGGATGATTCCACGAATGGTTCCCCAGTTCACATCCAATTTCTTTCATCTTAGTCAATGCTTCCGGATAATTTGCTACACTCATACCTTGCATGAAAAAGGTTGCATGAGCTCCGTTTTGTTCTAACACATTTAGCAAATCCATAGTTCTTTTACCTGGGCCATCATCCAGTGTAATCGCAACCATTGGTTTTGTCTTATCAATAGAATCAATTTCGGATTCTATTTTACCATCTTTTGCAAATACACATTTTTTTGACCCTACTTGCTGCTCTCCGGTCAACATCTTTCCATCTTTGCCAAAAGCGTACTTGGTACCTTCTTCTTCCAGCCATCCGATCTTCATCGTTCCATCCGGATTAAAGTAATATTTTGCACCGTCTTCTTCAAACCATCCAACCTGCATAACACCATCTTTATCAAAATAGTACTTGGTGCTATTCAAATCCTGCCATCCAATTGCTTTATTTTCATCTGCTCCAAAATAATAGGTCTTTCCCATGGATACAATAAAGTCGCTTACTACATATGTACCATCTGTTCTTTTGAATTTATTTCCATCCCAGGTGCCATATTTATTTTGTACGGTCAATGTTCCATTCTCTACATCAATTCGAACTTTTCCAAGCCAGTCACTATCCAGTGCTTTTTTCACAGTATCAGAAAATGTTACTTGAATCGGGAATACACCTTCCGTAATACCATCTGCTTTGCAATCCAATGTGTATGCTGTCCCGGCTTTTAAGTCTTTCACTAAATCCCCTACCGTATATTTTTTTTCTACATCCAGCATTACATCCAGATTTTCTTTACAGCTAACATCCACGGTCAACGTGGGCATTGCCTGCTCTTGTACCATGGTTTCTGATTTCACCTTAATGTTAATCAGTCCGTGTTTGTCTTTGCTTGCCGCCGCTGCAGTACTAAATAGTAAAACAGCAATCAAGCAGATTGCAACCAATCCTATCATCCTTTTTCTTTTTTTCAGAGTTTTCGCTCTGGAATTTATCTTCTGCATATGACTCTCCTCTGCAATAATAACACACCATTTAGTATCTCGTCATTATTATAACGCAGATATTGTAGTTATGCAATCACTCTTACACGTAAAACGCCAACAATTTTAGTAATTTCTTTACAAAGTTCTTCCGTTGCTGCACCTTCCATATCCAACATGGTATAAGCATACTCTTTTTTACTTTTATTGACCATATCTGAAATATTAATGGACCGGTTCGCTAACACTGCTGTAAACTGTCCCAGCATATTGGGAATATTATGATGTAAAATGGTAATTCTTGTTTTTCCCTCTTCCTTCAATCCCATATCGCAGTTAGGATAATTTACTGAATTTTTAATATTTCCATTTTCTAAAAAATCCATCATTTCTTTGACGGCCATCATTGCACAATTATCTTCTGACTCTTCTGTAGACGCTCCTAAATGTGGAATTACAATTGCTCCTTTCACACCTGCAATCACAGGCGTTGGGAAATCCGTCACATATCGCTTCACTCTTCCTGTCACAAGCGCATCCACCATGTCCTCTTCCGCTACTAATACATCTCTGGCAAAATTAAGAATCACTACGTCTTTTTTCATTAAACCAATGGTATCCTTATTGATCATGCCTTTTGTATTTTCCATAGCCGGAACATGAATGGTAATGTAGTCACACTCTTTATAAAGCTCATCTACCGTTTTTGCATGATGGATGCTCCGTGATATTTTCCACGCGGAGTCTACCGATACAAACGGATCGTATCCATACACATCCATGCCCAAATGTACCGCAGCATTCGCTACCAATACTCCTATGGCACCCAATCCAATGACGCCTAGTTTTTTTCCTTCTATTTCACACCCTGCAAATTCTTTCTTCTGTTTCTCAGCTAGTTTTGCAATATCTCCGTCTTCTTCATATTCCTGTACCCAGCTAATTCCTTCAATAATGTCTCGAGATGCAAGTAATAATCCTGCAATCACTAATTCTTTCACCCCATTTGCATTGGCGCCCGGTGTATTAAATACCACAATGCCTTTTTCTGCACATTTCTCCAGTGGAATATTATTAACGCCTGCACCTGCCCTTGCAATGGCTTTTAAATGCTCTCCAAACTCCATTTCCTTCATAGAAGCACTTCGGACCATAATTCCATCCGCTTCATCCAAATGACTCGTAGGTGCATAATCTCTTGTAAAACGTTCCAATCCCACATCTGCAATGGGATTCAAACAATGATATTGATAGCTCATACATTCTCCCCCTCAAATTTCTTCATAAATGTTACCAATGCCTGCACACCTTCCATAGGCATTGCATTATAGATGCTTGCACGCATGCCACCTACGGACCGGTGTCCTTTTAAGTTTTCAAACCCTGCTTCCTTTGCTTCTTTCACAAATGCAGCATCCAGCGCCTCATTTCCAGTAACAAAGGGAACATTCATCAAAGAACGATCTTTTTTCTCAACCGTTCCATGAAAAAGTTTACTTGTATCCAAATAGTCATACAAAATTTTTGCTTTTTTCTCATTGTATGTTTTCATTGCTTCCAATCCGCCTCGTTTTTTCAGCCATTGAAACACTTTTCCACAAATATAAATACCATATGCCGGTGGTGTATTGTAAAGAGACTTTGCATCATCATGTATTTTATAGGTAAGCATGGTGGGTGTACCCGGTAGCACATCCTCCGTAATCAAATCTTCTCTGATAATCACAATGACGACACCTGCCGGTCCGATGTTCTTTTGAACGCCTCCATAAATAATTCCATATTTGCTCACATCTACGGGTTCCGACAAAAAGCAGGAAGAAACATCTGACACCAGTGTTTTTCCTTTGGTATTCGGCAATTCTTTGTATTTAGTCCCATAAATAGTATTGTTTTCACAAATATATACATAATCCGCATTTTCAGAAATGGGAAGATCTGAGCAATCCGGTATGTATGAAAATGTGTGATCCTCCGAAGATGCAATTTGATTGGCTGTTCCATATTTTTGCGCCTCTTGATATGCTTTTTTGGCCCACTGACCCGTGACAATATAATCTGCCACTTTGTTTTTCATTAAATTCATAGGAATCATAGCAAATTGCTGGGATGCACCACCTTGTAAAAATAATACTCGATAATGATCCGGAATATTCATGAGTTCCCGCAAATCCGCTTCTGCTTCATTGATAATTTTCTCATATGCTTTCGATCGATGACTCATTTCCATCACCGACATTCCAGTTCCCTGATAATCGAGCATTTCCTCTGCTGCTTCTCTTAAAACGTCTTCCGGCAGTACTGCCGGTCCGGCTGAAAAATTATATATTCTACTCATGTGATTCCTTTCTACGATTGCTGGTTGTCAAAGTCTTCTTCACTAAATGCTTCACTAATAGGTGCTCCCGGTGCTACCATGGGCCATACCTTTTCATCACAATCAATCTGGCAGTCGATTACAATGGGCTTGTCATAAGATAGTGCCTCTGCAAATGCTTTTTCAAATTCGTCTCTGGTAGTCACGCGGATTCCTTTGGCTCCTAATGCTTCTGCCAATTTCACAAAATCCACGTCATCATTCAACACCGTTGCCGAATATCTTTTTTCGTAAAATAATGTCTGCCACTGGCGAACCATGCCAAGCACATGATTATTCACCACCACTTGAATAATCGGAATCTGATATCTGGCTGCGGTTGCAATCTCATTCATGTTCATACGAAAACATCCGTCACCTGCAATATTGATGACACATTTCTGTGGCGCTCCGATTTTGGCTCCAATCGCTGCACCCAATCCATATCCCATAGTTCCTAGACCTCCTGAAGTTAAAAAAGTTCTTGGCTTGGTATATTTATAAAACTGTGCTGCCCACATCTGGTGTTGCCCTACCTCCGTTACAATTACTGCTTCCCCCTTGGTCTGACGATAAATTTCTTCTATAATAGAGGGTCCCGATAATATGTCCTTATGGTAAGAAAGGGGATACTTCACTTTATATTCTTCAATTTTTTGAACCCATTGTGGATGCGATTGCTGGGTAAACATGGTGTTTAATTTTTTCAATATTTCTTTAATATCTCCGGTAATGCTTGCATGAGTAATAATATTTTTATCCACTTCTGCCGGATCCACATCCATTTGAAGGATTTTTGCATTGCCTGCAAATTTTTTTGCATTGCCTGTAACACGGTCACTAAAACGAGCCCCAATTACAATTAAAAGGTCACATTGACTTACTCCGAAATTAGATGCTTTAGTGCCATGCATCCCCAACATTCCGGAGTACAAATAATCCGTTCCTGAAAAGGCACCTTTCCCCATAAGAGAATCCGCTACCGGGGCATCTACCTTATGGGCAAATTCCATCAGTTCCTCACTTGCCTCTGCCAATACTGCTCCACCACCTACAAACAAATATGGTTTTTTGGCTTTTTCAATTAGCTTTACCGCCGTGCGAAGCTCCTCTTCATTGATATTCGTTGATGCTGTTACCGAAAATATCTCCTCTGTTTGATATTCTGTGGTATTCGCTGTTACATCTTTGGGGATATCAATGAGAACCGGTCCCGGACGTCCTGTCTTTGCTATTTTAAAAGCTTTTCGAATAGTCTGTGCCAATTCATCCACATTTTTTACAATATAATTGTGTTTTGTAATGGGAATCGTGATTCCTGCAATGTCAATTTCCTGAAAACTATCTTTTCCCAGAAGTGCTACGCCTACGTTACAAGTAATGGCTACAATGGGAATAGAGTCCATGTAGGCCGTTGCAATACCAGTTACCAGATTGGTTGCACCGGGTCCACTGGTGGCAAAACATACGCCCACCTTTCCCGTCACTCTTGCATATCCGTCTGCAGCATGAGATGCTCCTTGTTCATGGGATGTCAATATATGTTGGATTTCTCCTTGATGTTTATATAGTGCGTCATACACATTTAAAATTGCTCCGCCTGGATAACCAAATACCGTATCCACACCTTGTTCTTTCAAACATGCAATGACGACTTCTGCTCCTGTTAATTGCATATACATCTCTCCTTTTCTAATACTTCGGAACTTCGAGTACGGCTCCTCGGTCTGCCGAAGTAACGAGTGCCGCATATCTTGCTAAATAGCCGGTAGTTACTTCCGGGTCTCTTGGTTTCCATTTCTCCTTGCGTTCTTTCAGCACGTCTTCCGAAACCAATAAGTCCAAATTGTTTTCTAGAATATTAATGCGAATGATATCGCCTTCTTCTACCAGCGCAATGGGACCGCCTGCTGCCGCTTCCGGAGATACATGACCAATCGAGGCTCCTCTGGATGCACCACTAAAACGTCCATCCGTAATCAATGCCACGCTGGAACCTAGCCCCATTCCGGCAATGGTAGAGGTAGGATTTAACATTTCTCGCATACCCGGACCTCCCTTAGGTCCTTCATAACGGATGACCACCACATCTCCTTCCACAATATGACCACTTTTGATTGCTGCGGTTGCATCTTCTTCGCAATCAAACACTCTTGCAGGTCCTTCATGTACCATCATCTCCGGTACTACGGCGGAACGTTTTACTACTGCTCCATTGGGTGCCAGATTCCCCCGCAACACTGCAATACCACCAGTTTCACTGTACGGATTCTCAATCGGACGAATCACATCCTCATTTTTATTCTTGCAATGTGCAATATTTTCTCCCACGGTTTTTCCTGTAACGGTTATGCACTCTGTATGTATCAACCCTTTTTTGGATAATTCGTTCATTACCGCATAAACACCACCGGCTTCATTTAAGTCTTCCATATAAGTATGTCCTGCCGGTGCTAAATGGCACAGATTTGGTGTTTTAGCACTCATTTGGTTGGCAATCGAAAGATTCAATACCACTCCCGCCTCATGTGCAATTGCCGGAAGGTGCAACATACTGTTGGTGGAACATCCAAGTGCCATATCTACCGTTAATGCATTCATAAATGCATCTTCTGTCATAATCATTCGGGGACGGATATCTTTTTCCAACATCTCCATCACTTTCATTCCCGCATGTTTCGCAAGACGAATGCGTTCTGAATATACAGCCGGAATTGTCCCATTTCCCTGAAGTCCCATGCCCAGTGCCTCTGTCAAGCAATTCATACTGTTTGCCGTATACATTCCGGAACAAGATCCACAGGTAGGACACACTTTTTCTTCCATTTCACATAATTGCGTCTCCGTCATGGTTCCGGCTGTATAGGAGCCAACTGCCTCGAACATACTGGAAAGACTGGTCTTTTGTCCCTGTACATGCCCTGCTAACATGGGTCCACCACTTACAAATACCGTAGGCACATTGATACGGGCTGCCGCCATCAAAAGTCCCGGTACATTTTTATCGCAATTAGGAACCATCACCAATGCATCCAGTTGATGGGCAATTGTCATCGCTTCCGTGGAATCTGCAATCAGGTCTCTGGTCACCAGTGAATATTTCATTCCAATATGTCCCATGGCAATGCCATCACACACCGCAATTGCCGGAAACATCACCGGAGTTCCACCTGCCATTGCAACGCCCATCTTCACTGCATCCACAATTTTATCCAAATTCATATGCCCCGGTACAATCTCATTGTAAGAGCTGACAATTCCTATCAGTGGTCTGTCCTGTTCCTCTTTTGTAAGTCCTGCTGCATTCCATAACGAACGATGAGGTGCCTGTTGAATTCCTTTTGTAACATGATCACTTTTCATTTTTTCTTCCTCCTTATCTGTTTACACAATGTGAGCGGTAATCAAATCACCCATCTCTTTGGTTCCGATTTCTTTCTTTCCTTCTGACATAATATCTATGGTACGATATCCTTTGGTCAACACTTGGTTCACTGCTGTTTCTATGGCTTTCGCTGCTTCATCCATGGAAAAACTATATTTCAGCATCATGGCTGCAGACAGAATGGTCGCAATTGGATTGGCAATCCCTTTTCCTGCAATATCCGGTGCCGAACCTCCACTTGGTTCATACAATCCAAATTTCGTTTCATTTAGGCTGGCGGATGCAAGCATTCCAATGGAACCCGTTACCATACTCGCCTCATCGGATAAAATATCTCCAAACATATTTTCTGTTAAAATGACATCAAACTGTTTCGGGTCTTTCACCAGCTGCATAGCGCAATTGTCTACTAGCATATGTTCCAAATGAACATCCGGATACTCTTTGGATACTTCTTCCACGATTTTTCTCCAAAGTCTGGAAGAATCCAGCACATTTGCCTTATCTACACTGGTTACTTTTTTTCGTCGTTTTCTTGCCACCTCGAATCCCTTGACTGCAATACGGCGAATTTCTTTTTCATTATATGTAAGAGAGTCATACGCGGTCCATACTCCATTTTCTTCCACAGTTCTTCGTTCACCAAAGTATAATCCTCCGGTTAATTCCCGCATAATCATCATATCAAATCCGCCCGCTGTAATGGTTTCTTTCAATGGGCAGGCTCCTTTTAGCTCTTCGTAAAGCACTGCCGGTCTTAGATTGGCAAATAAATTTAGTTCCTTCCGAATCTTTAACAAGCCCGCTTCCGGTCGTTTACTCGGTTCTAATTGATACCAGGGTGATGTTTTTGCATCTCCTCCTATAGAGCCCATTAAAACCGCCTGACAAGCCTTGGCCTTG
Organism: Lachnospiraceae bacterium; assembly: GCA_036666555.1. Lineage (GTDB taxonomy): Bacteria > Bacillota > Clostridia > Lachnospirales > Lachnospiraceae > UMGS1251. Next base: position 48,991 of record JAVWVS010000011.1, read on the forward strand.
GTAATAGTCTCCTCTGTTAACGGTACACCATGCACGTCAATCGATGCACCACCAAGCAGTAATTCCTGATAGGAACAGGTATAGCTATATGCTTCTCCTGTTTTATTTAATACCTTCATCGCTTCTTCCACGATTTCCGGTCCGATTCCATCTCCTTGAATCACTCCGATATTTAATTCCATAGCCTTCTTACCTCCTTGCAAAATAAATAATAGAGTTATCATATCGCATTTTTCATTTCGTTTCAACCCTTTAGCACGTAAAAGTGGTAATGTTCGAAAAAGGACCCTGTCATCCTCCGATGACAGGGTCCTACTGATTACTATTCTGCGTTTGGTTTCTCTACTTGAGCAATCGCTGCTTTCTGCATCGGAATACGACAATTTTTATTGTTACCAAATTCTACAATAATGTCCTCCTCCGTAATATCAATTACAACTCCGTAGAAACCACTGGTTGTAAGAACGGTATCGCCAAGTGCTAACTCCGAAATCATAAGCTGAACTCTTTTTTGTTCCTTTTTCTGAGGACGCATTAATAAAAACCAAAATCCTCCTAAAATAACTGCATAAAAAAGAATTAACATAATCGGGTTTGAAAAAAGTGAACCTGAACCTGCTGCTAATGTAAACATGCTTTATTTCCTCCTAATATTTAACTATCACTGCTTATGATACACAAATTCTTATAAGACTTCAAGTGCTTTTCCTATATTCATAAAAGTTTTATACTTCTTTTGGCATCATCCCCGCTAATTTTTGCTTTTTATATTCTTGAAAATTCCCCTCTTCAATGGCTGCACGTATCTCTTCCATCATCGTATTATAAAAATAAAGATTGTGTAATACACAAAGTCTCATGCCCAGCATTTCCTTTGCCTTTAACAAGTGTCTGATATAAGCCCTACTATATTTTTGACAGGCCGGACACTGACAACCGGGTTCAATAGGTTCCTTGTCCAATTCGAATTTTGCATTGAATAGATTCATTTTTCCGTGATTCGTATAAACGTGTCCATGTCTTCCATTTCTACTGGGATATACGCAGTCGAAGAAATCTACCCCTCGTTCTACGGATTCTAATATATTGGCAGGCGTTCCCACTCCCATCAAATACGTTGGTTTTTCCAATGGAAGATGTGGCACGACTGCATCTAAAATGCGATACATATCCTCATGGGATTCTCCCACTGCCAATCCTCCTACTGCATAGCCGTCTAAATCCAGCTTAGCTATCTGCTTGGCATGGGCAATCCGAATGTCTTCATAAATGCCTCCTTGATTAATGCCAAACAACATCTGGTGTTGATTGATGGTATCCGGAAGTGCATTTAATCTGGCCATTTCTACCTTACATCGTTCCAGCCATCTAGTAGTCCGTGCTACGGAGTCTTCCATATATTCCCGATTGGCCACACTGGATGGGCATTCATCAAACGCCATCGCAATCGTGGACGCCAGGTTAGACTGAATTTGCATACTTTCCTCCGGACCCATGAATATTTTTCTTCCATCAATATGAGAATGAAAATAGACTCCTTCTTCTTTAATCTTTCGTAAATCCGCAAGGGAAAATACTTGGAATCCACCGGAATCTGTTAAAATCGGTTTATCCCACACCATAAACGAATGAAGCCCCCCTAGTTTACGAATCACTTCATCTCCTGGTCTTACATGAAGATGATACGTATTCGATAGCTCCACTTGTGTTTTAATTCCCTGTAAATCTTCTGTAGATACGGCACCCTTGATTGCGGCTGCCGTTCCCACGTTCATAAACACAGGTGTCTCAATGACTCCATGTACCGTGTGGAAACGGCCACGCTTTGCGTGACCGTCTTGTTTTAATAATTCATACATATCTGTTATTTCCTTACTTTTTAATTTTTTATCGATTCTAGTAATGCATAATGACCGGTACTCCATTTTGAATTAATTCATAAAGCTGTGCTGCATCCGATGGAGACATATTAATACAGCCATGAGATCCATACCCATCTGCATAACGTGAACCTCCAAAACTGCTCTGCCATGGTGCATCATGAAATCCAACTCCGGTATAGGTGACACGCATCCAGTAATCCACTGGTGTCTTGTATTCCGGTTGTCCATCCGCCTGTGTGGCTCCGGTCAACACTTTGTTACGCATCTTTTCTAAGATACTGAAAACACCTTCCGGTGTGGCGTGTTTCGGATCTGGTTTTCCGGTTACTACTGCAGTTTGAAAAGCAACTCCACCACCGGATATATACCACATCTGTTGATTGGACAAGTCTACTTCAATATAAGTATCTCCCCAGTCATTTTCCGCATGAGTGGCCGCCGTCTGGGCATATGCCGGTGCCCTGCTCACTACTTCTCCATTTTGGATACTGGCAATCAATGCCTGTAGCTCTGCATCATAATCCATCTTCCAGCCATAAGTACCACCGGATACCTGAGTCGCCTTTCCATCCGGTGTGGTAATGGCTCTGGTCTTTCCTACGGTGTTATATTTACCTGCCAATTCTTGCAGATAAGCTCCTACTGCATCTGTATTAAACACCACACCCATGTTGGCATCTACACCGACCCAGCCGGAAATCAATGCTTTATCAACCACCTCTACTGCCGGACTAAAATCATAGGTAATACTTGCGGTCATATATTTATTCATCGCATCTTTTGCTGCAAGTACTTCTTTGGAATCCTGTACAAATTTAGGTAGTGTGTAGCAGTTTTCTTTTTGAAGATCCACAGTTGGTCGAAACTGACCCACGGAATCCATCACTGCTTTTTGGAACTGCTCGTTGTTTAACTTCGTTCCCACCACTTCCGGAGTAACCACAAACTGATTCCCATCAAACGTCGGTGTTGCTGAAACAGACTCCGTCTGATTCTCCGGTTTCATACAACTTAACGTGTTAATTACGGTAGTCAGTTTTTCTTTATTGTAATCCACTTCAATGGTCACTTTGGCTTCATCTTTGGAATACAAAGCCTGAAACCACAAGAATGGATTCTGATTCTTAAGAGCCTTCTTCACATCTCTTCCGGGTATATATACCATATCAATATCCGAACCACGTATCACTTCGGTCTTTTGATTCAGTTCCTGAATGCTTAGCTGGTAGCCCTCTACCTGCTTCGACATATAACTTTCTACAGCTGCAACTCCTTTTGCTGAAAAATCAACTCCATTAATTTTCGTATTAAAATAAAAATGATTGGTAAAAAATAAGGAAAATCCCAGATAAGCAGTTAAAAGCAGACCTACGATACTCCCTAAGGAAATCAATGCAATTTTCTTTCCTTTGCCCTTTTTTTCACTTTGATGTTCGTCTTCTTCAAAAGCTTCTTCCGACTCATCCACAACTAATTCTTCTTTGGATTCTCCATCAAAATCATCATCATTATAATATATGCTGTCATCATCATTATTCGCGTCCACATCTTCAGCGTCTTCTTTGTCCAATAAAATTTCTTGGTCATCTTCTTCATCATAGAATTCGGTCTCTTCGTTTTGCATTTCATCCCGAATCTCCTTCATTGTCTCTTCAATAATTTCTTCTGAAGTTTTTTGTTTCCCTTGTTTATCACTCATTTAATGTAACTCCCTTTTTTTATCCAATCTGCTTTCCATTATAAACTAAATCAAGTGCAAATGCAATAAATACAATGGGGTTTACTTGTTTTTTCTGCTCCTTATCTATATAATATAGAAAACATCTCATGAAACGGAGGACAAATATTATGGCTGGTTCCACTTATGGAACTTTATTTACAATTACTACTTGGGGGGAATCCCACGGAGCAGGAATCGGTGTGGTTATCGATGGCTGCCCTGCCGGTCTTCCTCTGTGTGAAGAAGATATTCAGATTTTTCTGAACCGTAGAAGACCCGGACAAAGCCCTTATTCCACCAAACGTACCGAATCTGACCATGTGGAACTGTTATCCGGTGTGTTTTCCGGTATCACTACCGGTGCTCCCATCTCCTTACTGGTTCGCAATCAAAATGCACACTCTGAGGATTATCAGTCCATTCAGTCCTGTTACCGTCCGGGGCATGCAGATTATCCTTTGGATAAGAAATATGGCATCCGTGACTATCGAGGTGGTGGACGTTCTTCCGGTCGTGAAACCATTGGAAGAGTTGCTGCAGGTGCCATTGCCTCTAAGTTGCTTGCTGCTCTGGGTATTCGCATCACCACTTATACCAAATCCATCGGTTCTGTTATGGTTCCGGCGAACGAATATGATTATGCAGTAATTCTATCCAATCCACTTTGTATGCCTAACCTGACTTATGCTGAATCTGCAGAAAAACTAGTATCTGATTGTATGGAGCGGCGGGATTCTTTGGGGGGTATCATTGAATGTGTCGTCACCGGCATGCCTGTCGGAATTGGATCTCCCGTATTTGAAAAACTAGATGCGAATCTTGCCAAAGCAGTAATGTCCATCGGTTCCGTAAAAGGATTCGAAATGGGCGATGGATTTGACGTTTCCCTTTCATCCGGAAGCAGTAATAATGATGCTTTTCGCATTCATAACGAACAGATTATAAAAGCATCCAATCATTCTGGTGGTACTCTCGGTGGTCTCAGTGACGGAGCTTCCATTGTCTTTCGTGCTGCCATAAAACCCACCCCTTCTATTGCCTTTGAACAAGAAACTGTTACCGATCGGAACCAAGAAATCACCTTGACCATCACCGGACGTCATGACCCTGTTATTGTGCCACGAGCTGTGGTGGTCGTAGAATCTATGACCGCCCTAACCTTAATTGATATGCTACTGATCAACATGGGGACAAAGCTGGATTCTCTCGTGAAATTTTATGAATAAAAGGATTCCTTTTTTTCTGTAAAATCTGTATAATAATACTTGCGACATAGCACTCGACGAAACAGCACTATGACAAATAGGAGGAATCAATGCAATGCCCAATAAATTAATTGACATAAAAAATATTTCAAAGTCTTTTGGAGACAATTTAGTTTTAGATGAACTCAATCTTTATATTCGGGAAAATGAATTTCTAACACTATTAGGACCAAGCGGTTGCGGGAAAACTACACTGCTTCGTATTCTTGGCGGATTTGAAACTCCCGATTCCGGTGAGATCATCTTTGGTGGGAAAAATATCAATATGCTCCCACCTAATAAACGACAATTAAATACTGTTTTTCAAAAATATGCCCTATTCACTCATATGAGCATTGCAGAAAATATTGCCTTTGGATTAAAAATTAAAGGAAAATCCACTTCCTATATTAATGATAAAATTCATTATGCACTTCGACTGGTGAATCTCGATGGCTTTGAAAACCGAACCGCAGATTCTTTAAGTGGTGGTCAGCAGCAACGAATTGCCATTGCACGTGCGATTGTAAATGAACCCAAGGTCCTTTTGTTAGACGAACCTTTGGGTGCCCTGGATTTAAAGCTTCGTCAGGATATGCAATATGAATTAATTCGCTTAAAAAACGAACTGGGCATTACTTTCGTCTATGTCACTCATGATCAAGAAGAGGCTCTAACCATGTCCGACACTATTGTAGTTATGAATCAGGGATACATTCAGCAGATTGGAACCCCGGAAGACATCTACAACGAACCTGAGAATGCTTTTGTTGCTGACTTTATCGGTGACAGTAATATTCTCCCCGCCATTATGGTAGAAGACAAACTTGTAAAAATACTAGGAACCAATTTTGAATGTGTGGATACCGGTTTTGGAAAAAACAAACCGGTAGATGCAGTGATTCGGCCGGAAGATATTGATTTGGTGAAACCGAAAAAGGGAATTATGGAAGGGGTCGTATCCCATATTATATTTAAAGGTGTTCACTATGAGATGGAGGTAGAAGCCAACAACTATCAATGGTTAGTACACAGCACCGACATGTTTCCCGTGGGGACGCAGGTCGGTATCCGGGTAGACCCCTTTGATATTCAAATTATGAAAAAACCAGAATCTGAAGATGCGGAGGCGGTTGCAATTGAAGAGTAAAAAATTATTGGCCGGTCCTTACCTTTTTTGGACGGTATCTTTTATCATTATTCCGCTACTGATGATTGTCTATTATGGTCTTACCAACAAGAATGGGCATTTCACTTTAGAAAATCTTGCAAAAATCACTACCCCTGAGAATTTAAAAGCTCTGGGGCTTGCTCTTTTGCTGTCTCTTGTCAGCACCATGATTTGCTTGCTCCTGGCCTATCCTCTTGCCATGTTCTTATCTGAGATGAGCGTGAACCAAACTAGTTTTATTGTATTGATTTTCATCCTTCCCATGTGGATGAATTTTCTGCTTCGCACACTGGCATGGCAGACCTTATTAGAAAAAAACGGAGTCATTAATAGTATTTTGGCATTTTTGCACTTGCCCGGACAGTCTTTGATTAACACCCCTTATGCAATTATTCTAGGAATGGTTTATAATTTTTTGCCTTTTATGGTATTGCCCATTTACAATGTATTGTCTAAAATTGACAAAGATGTCATCTTCGCTGCAAGGGACTTAGGCGCCAGCAATGCACAGACTTTTTCCAAAATCATTCTACCCTTAAGTGTACCCGGCATTATCAGCGGTATCACCATGGTGTTTGTGCCGGCTCTGACTACCTTCGTCATCTCTGATTTATTGGGCGGAAGTAAAATTTTGCTCATTGGGAATGTCATTGAGCAGGAATTCAAGCAAGGAAGTAACTGGAATGCCGGTTCCGGTCTTTCTCTTGTGCTGATGATTTTTATTATTTTAAGTATGGCTCTGATTGCCAAATATGATAAAGAAGGGGAGGGGACTGCATTTTGATAAAAAATACTGCTAAAAAAATCTATCTTGCACTGATTCTAATTCTTCTTTATTCACCCATTGTCACCCTCATTGTATTGTCTTTTAACGATTCTAAGACTCGTTCTAAATGGGGCGGATTTACCGGGAAATGGTATGTGTCCTTATTTCAAAATGATCAGATTATGAATGCTTTATACACTACTCTTTTTATTGCCTTTGTTTCTGCATTGATTGCGACCATTGTGGGAACCGCTGCCGCCATTGGCATCCAAAGTATGAAAAAGAAATTTCGCACATTCATTTTAGGGGTCACAAATATTCCCATGCTGAATGCTGACATCGTCACCGGAATCTCGCTAATGTTACTATTCATTGCTTTTCGCTTTTCCTTAGGTTTTAGCACCATTTTACTGGCACATATTACTTTCAATATTCCTTATGTCATTTTAAGTGTCTTACCAAAACTAAAGCAAACCAATAAAAGTACTTATGAAGCCGCACTAGACTTAGGTGCATCTCCGGTATATGCTTTTTTCAAAGTGGTATTTCCGGACATTGTTCCCGGTGTAGTCTCTGGATTTTTACTTGCATTTACAATGTCTTTAGATGATTTTGTCATTACTCATTTTACCAAAGGTCCTGGAATTGATACCCTTTCCACCAAAATATATAGTGAAGTACGAAAAGGTATCAAACCGGAAATGTATGCACTCTCTACCCTTTTGTTTCTGGCTGTATTGGTTCTGCTTGTGATTATTAATACCACTCCGGAAAAGAAAACTTCTTCTGCTGCCATTACAAAAGTGAAGAATCCCCGCTTTCCCCGTGTTTTTGTCCGCAAAATTCTGCCGGCTTGTTTGGCTCTGATTTTAATTGGGGGTGGGCTTTTCTATGGCTCCAAAGAAAAATTATCCAGCAATAAACAAGTGGTTGTTTACAATTGGGGGGAATATTTAGACCCGCAGGTACTCAACATCTTTGAAAAAGAAACCGGTATTCATGTGGTTTACGAAGAATTTGAAACCAATGAAATTATGTATCCCAAGATTCAATCCGGTGCCATCGCCTATGACGTGGTCTGTCCTTCAGACTATATGATTCAAAGAATGATTGAAAATGACCTTTTGGCTAAAATTGATTTTGATAAAATTCCAAACGTAAAAAATATTGGAAAGACTTATATGGAACAGTCCAAACAGTTTGACCCTAAAAATGAGTATTCGATTCCATATTGCTGGGGTACCGTAGGCATTCTTTATAACAAAACTATGGTAGATGAGCCAATTGACAGTTGGTCCGTCTTATGGGACCCCAAATATGAGGACAACATTTTGATGCAGGACAGTGTTCGGGATGCTTTCGGCGCAACGCTAAAATACTTAGGTTATTCACTGAATTCTACAGACCGAGATGAATTAGAGGAAGCAAAAGCCTTGCTAATTAAGCAAAAGCCCTTAGTTCAGGCCTATGTAGTAGATCAAGTACGTGATAAAATGATTGGCAACGAGGCGGCAATCGGAGTCATTTATTCCGGAGAAGCCATCTTCACTCAGTCAGAGAACTCCAATTTAGAATATGTAATTCCCAAAGAAGGTTCCAATCTTTGGATTGACTCCTGGGTCATTCCCAAGAATGCAGAACACAAAGAAAATGCAGAGAAATTTCTTGATTTTCTATGCCGTCCCGACATTGCAAAAATGAATTTTGATTACATTACTTACTCCACGCCCAATGAAGCGGCGCGCGCATTAATTAAAGAGGATTCCATTCGAAACAGCAAAATTGCTTTCCCAGATGCAAAAGCATTGGAACATTGTGAAACATTTCGATTCCTTGGAGATAAAAACGATGCTCTTTACAACCAATTATGGCGGGAAGTCAAGTCCAAATAATCAAATTGAAAAAGGTGGAAAACCGGGATATCCCTGTCTTCCACCTTTTCCTATACCTCAAAGCATCCGCCCCCAATAAATTCTCTTAGTAAAGAATTGGTAGGAATCACACTGCTTTCTACTCCAATAAAATAATCTAAAAATTTCAATAATCGCTTTGCCTCTGTATACTCCGCACAATCTTTCGGAATTCCAAATAAAATAGGTTCTGCATATTGTTTCAGCACTGCCAGTTCATAAGAAAGGGCCGAATTAAACATGACATCCGCATCTTCTTGATAAGGAAATATGTTTTCTTCCTCTCCCCGTCGCACCGACTGCCACATGGAGATGGTCTTTTGTCCTTCCGTTCCTCTTGTTCTGGCATCTCTCACAATCCTACGCAACAAACGCCCATCTGTAGTGGGAATCCGATTGTGCTCATCAATATTTAATTGGGTCAGTGCACTAATATAGATTTTATACTTATTTTCATCTGCAAGAGAATAAGTCAGTGCCGGATTCAAACAATGGATTCCTTCAATTACCAGTACATCTTGTTCTCCCAACTGCAGCGGTTTTGTCAAATATTCTCGTTTCCCTTTTTTAAAATTAAACGTAGGAATGGAAACTGCCTTCCCTGCAAGTAAATCCAGCATGTCCTGATTAAATTGCTTCACATCAATGGCCTCGATGCACTCAAAGTTATAATTTCCATCTTCATCTATAGGGGTCAATTCCCGATTTACAAAATAATTATCCACCGAAATAGGATGTGGAATAGCACCATTGGTCCGTAACTGAATAGACAGTCGATGGGAAAAAGTAGTCTTTCCAGAGGAAGAAGGTCCTGCTATTAATACAAATTTCACATTCTTACGATTTGTAATCGTTTCTGCTATCTTTCCAATTGTTTTTTCCTGCAGTGCTTCCTGTACCAGAATCACTTCTCGAATATTTCCTTTGGTAATCACGTCATCTAAATCTCCTACCGTTTCTGTCCCTTGCATATCTCCCCATTTCGTAGACTGCTTTAATACTTGGAACAGCTTATTTTGCGGTTCAAAGGGTGGTATCACTGTGGGATTTTCTGCTTCCGGCATCTGAATGACAAATCCTTCATCATATAAATATAGTTTGAAATACCGCAAATATCCGGCGCTTGGAACCATATATCCATAATAGTAATCTTCAAATTCATTCATACTGTATATATTGACTCGGGACACTCTTCGATATTCAAAGAGCTGTTCTTTATCATACATCCCATGTTGCCGAAACAAGCTGACCGCATCATCCGTATGTATAGAACGTTTTTGAATTGGCATGTTTTGTTCTACCATCTCCATCATTCGTATTTCTACATGTTCCAGAAATTCTTGATTCAACTTAATATCGCCAGCGATGGTACAATAATACCCTTTGCTTAAGGAATAATGAATTCTTACTTTTTGAATATGCTCATGATTCCCCACATCATAGATTGCTTTCACAAGCATCAAGCTCATACTCCTTTTATATGTCTTGTGCCCAATGGGATCTTCCGTGGTAATAAAGCTTAAAGAAATATCTTGATGCAATTGTTTTCGAAGCTCCTGTAATCTTCCGTCTGCAAATACCAGCACAATATCTGAGGAGTATTGCTCTTGCATTTCTTCTGCAATTGTCTGAAAAGAAGTTCCCTCTTGATACTGTTTGATTACATTTCCAATTTGCACATTATACATTTTTGTTTCCAAAATATCCCTCTTTTCATTTCTATTCTTTTTATAATATCCGAAATGGGTGCTGAATGGTTTCTGTTGTAACAACCAGTTTGCTCGCTTTTCCTTTTAGGAACCGGTTCATATCCTCCATAAAGATATGCTCCAATCCATAATGTCCTGCATCTATAATAGATAGTCCTCGATCCAGTGCTTCTATTCCTTCATGGTGCCCAATATCTCCGGTAATCAGTACCTGTGCGTTCTTTTCCACTGCTACATCTATGACACTTTTCCCAGAGCCTGGGCAAATGGCGATTCTTTGTATCTCTTGTCCTGGGTTTCCAAATAGCTTTACATGAGGAAGGGTGAATTTTTCCTTTACAATCCCACAACACATTTCCAAGGTCAGAGGCTGTTTTGTTCTGGTCAAGCATCCGAGTCCCACATCTTTTCCATCCCTGTTTTGAGTCACTTCCAATACTTCCAACATCTCCAGGTTCAGTCTTTGTGCCACAAGTTCTCCCATGCGAAGTACATCGTAATTCGTATGCATAGCATAATAAGAAATCCCATTTTCCACCAAAGTAATAATATGATTGCCTACGGGTTCCTCTTGTGTGACACGTTTTAAAGGTGTGAAAATCATAGGATGATGGGTAATCAACAGATCCGCCTGCTTTAATACTGCATGTGCTATCACTTCGCTTGTAGCATCTAGCGCAAGGTGTACTTTTTGGACTTCTTTGTCTGCATGTCCTACCAGTAATCCTACATTGTCCCAATCAAGAGCTGCATCTGTAGGATAGGACTGTTCCATCCATGTAATCAATTCTTTACAAAGCATATGACTGCCTCCTCTCGTTTAGAACCTTTCCAGTGCTTTTTGGATATATTGTAATTCTTCCTGTACCTTTTGTTCCCGTTCTTTTGTTCTCCTGTTTCCACACGAAGCAATACGATCTAGAATCTGCTGTTTGATTCGCTCTTCTCTTTTTAAGTATTGGAGCAGAACGGGATGTTTACTTTCTAACAAGCATTTTCCATAACGGAATTCTACCAAATCATAAGTAGTGTCCTCCCCATGAATGACCTTCATCATGGGATAGTATTTTCCGTCTTCTTCTATGATATTTTCTTCTATTATTTGATATTGATTGCTCTGTAAAAATCTGCGAACCTTTTCGACTTCCGATTGTGGCTGCAAAATAAATTCCCGTACCTCTTTTGCAACGGCTTTTCCCGTTTCCATAATATCCATAATCAATGCGCCGCCCATTCCTGCAACGATAACCGTCTCTACTTCTCCCGGTAACAATGCCTGCAATCCATTGGAACGTCTGGCTTCTATGTAATTACCAAGATGGTGCTCGGTAATATGCGCCTTGGCTCTTTCCAGAGGTCCTTCATTAATATCCATTGCAATCACACTTGGACAACTTCCTTCTTCTACTAAATAAATAGGAATATAGCTATGGTCTGTTCCGATATCAGCTACTTTGTTCCCTTTGGATACCATGGATGCAACTGCCTGTAATCTTTTTGATAATTCCATAACCGCCTCTTACTAATCCAGATAATCCCGCAGTTTTCTACTACGGCTTGGATGGCGCAATTTGCGCAACGCTTTTGCTTCAATCTGTCGAATTCGTTCACGTGTTACATCGAATTCTTTACCTACTTCTTCTAGTGTTCTTGCACGTCCATCATTCATACCAAAACGTAGCCGTAATACTTTTTGTTCTCTCTCCGTTAATGTATCAAGAACTTCGTCTAGCTGTTCTTTTAATAATGTTTGTGCTGCAGCTTCTGCCGGAACCGGTACATTATCATCCTGTATAAAATCACCAAGATGACTGTCTTCTTCTTCTCCAATCGGCGTTTCTAAAGAAACCGGTTCTTGTGAGATTTTAAGAATTTCCCGAACACGTTCCACCGTCATATCCAGTTCCCCTGCTATTTCTTCCGGCGTAGGCTCGCGTCCTAGCTCTTGAAGCAATTGTCTGGAAACCCGAATTAATTTATTAATAGTTTCTACCATATGCACCGGAATTCGAATCGTACGTGCCTGATCTGCAATAGCTCTTGTAATTGCCTGACGAATCCACCAAGTTGCATAGGTACTAAACTTAAATCCTTTTTGATAATCAAATTTTTCAACTGCTTTAATGAGTCCCAAGTTTCCCTCTTGAATCAGATCAAGAAAAAGCATTCCACGCCCTACATAGCGTTTTGCAATGCTGACGACTAAACGAAGATTGGCTTCTGCCAGTCTTTTTTTTGCTTCTTCATCTCCGTCTGCCATTCGCTTTGCAAGTTCCACTTCTTCTTCTGCACTTAACAGTGGGACTTTTCCGATTTCTTTTAGATACATTCGAACCGGATCTTCAATACTAATCCCATCTGGTACCGTAAGATCGATTTTTTCTACACTGACTTCATCCTCATCTGTAATCACTGCTTCCACATCTGCATCTTCATCACTACTAATGCGAAGTACGTCAATATTATTGCTTTCCAGACAATCAAATACCTTTTCCATCTGATCCGGTTCCAATTCCATATCCGTAAAAAAATCGTTAATTTCTTGCAATTCTAAAATGCTTTTTTTCTTTTTCCCCATTACTAGGAGTTCTTTGAGTTTCTCTTCAAATTTCACTGTGTTTTCTTCCATGTAGTTTCCTTCCTCTCATAGGCTTGTTTATATTTTATCCTTAATCAATAGAAATATGCAATTTCTCTAGGTCTTGTAATTCTCGCTTTGCCTCAACCAGACGCTGAAGTCCTTTCATATCGGTAGGTTCTAAAGTTTTTCCGGCCTGCTCGACACTATGGCTCTTCACACGAATGATGGTTTCTTTTAACGCTTTTTCCTGCTCTTCTTTCGTTATCAGTTTGCGGATTCTTGTATTAAATAAAGCTGCAACTTCCCGGTGTTCTTCTTCCTCCGTAAAATGATTCATAACCTTGGCCGGATTCACTGTTCCACTTTCGTATTGCTCATATAATAGTTTCGCAACGGTTTGATAAAGTTCTGTTGTAAAATCTTCCGGTGAAATATACTTTTGAATCTGTGAAAAAATCGCTTTCCCTTCAATAATCCATGTAAGTAATATCTTCTGAGATGTTAGATTTCCATCTTCACGATGTACCTCCCGCTTAGCAGTAGAACGGGGTTTTGTTGCCGGCGTTGCAAGACCACTTTGTACCGCCGTCTTCTCCACCAGTTTTTTTAAATTTTCATAACCGATATGATAGCGATTGGCTGCTGCTTCAATATAATTATTTCGTTCTAATTCTTCTTCAAAAGTTAATAGCCGTTTTGCCATTTCATTATAAAAATGTGTCTTTCCCTCCGGCGAATTTAAATCGTAGTCTCTTTCTAATATTTCCAGACCAAACAAGAATCCATTTCCCGCCTTTTGAATTCGTTCTTCAAATGCTTCTGCTCCCAGATTCTTAATAAACTCATCCGGATCTTTATAAGGTGTCATCCGAATTACCTTGGCGCTGATTCCCGCTTCTTTTAGTATCGGCACTGCTCGAATCGCCGCCTTGGTTCCCGCCTCATCACTGTCATAGGTCAGATACACTTCCTGTACATATCGTTTGATAAGAGAGGCATGTCCCGTCGTAAGGGATGTTCCCAAAGATGCCACCGCGTTTTGAAATCCGGCTTGATGAAGGGCAATGACATCCATATAGCCTTCACACAGCAATAGATATGGCTTTCTAGATGTTCTTGCTTTATTTAGTCCATACAAGTTTCGGCTTTTATCAAAAATCGGTGTTTCCGGTGAGTTTAAATATTTCGGTTTCCCTTCACCCATTACGCGACCGCCAAAACCGATGACTCGATTATTCACATCCATAATTGGAAACATGACTCGATTCCAGAATTTATCATAAGCACCATGTTTCTCGTCCATATTAATCAGTCCTGCTTTTGCAAGGATATCGTCTTGATAGCCTTTTGTTTTCAAATATTTATATAAATCATCACTATATTTATTCGAATAGCCCAAGCCAAATCCCGTTATCATCTCATCACTGAGTTCTCTATTTTTTAAATATTCGTAAGCACTTGCGCCTTGTGGTGCTTTCAATTGCGCATAAAAATATTTTGCCGCCAATTTGTTCAATTCCAGCAGCACTGTTTTTAAGTCTGCTTTTTCTTTTGCTTCTTTGGAGTACTCTATCTCCGGCAGTTCCACACCTACACGTCCGGCCAAATATTTTAACGCTTCCACAAAAGAGTAATTCTCATATTCCATAATAAAAGTGAATACATTTCCTCCTGCTCCACAACCGAAACAATAATACATCTGTTTAGCACGGCTCACCGAAAAAGATGGGGATTTTTCATTATGAAATGGACAAAGTCCAAAATAGGAACTGCCCTTTTTCTGAAGTTTCACATACCCGGAGATGACATCTACAATATCATTCTTCATTCGGATATCTTCCACCAGATCTTCTGAATAATACATTCCTTCCCGTCCTTTCTCTTTGTAATGCCCCTATATACTGTTATTCGACAAGATTCTCTGATTTCCTTTTTTTATTTTTAAATATTCCATGATTTTGGGATAAAATATTCTTGAAATTTCTTTACTGCATAGGTATCTGTCATTCCTGCAATATAGTCACACACAATTCTCTCTCTGGTATCCCCATACATTTCCATTCTATTTCGATATTGTTTTGGAAGTAATTCCAAATGATGCATATAGTGATCATACAAATTACGTATCAGCTGCATTGCTTTGTTTTCCTCACTTTTTGCCACTTGATTTCGATATACCTGTTCAAACATAAATGTGCGTAATCCTATAGTTGCTGCCGCTACGCTTTTTGACATTTTAATTGCCGGCTGTTCCATACTATTGGTAATCACATCGTGAATCATGGTATCTAAACGTTCTTTTGTACTTCCTCCCAAAATCTCGCGAAATTCCTTTGGAAGGTCTTTTTCCAAAAGGATACTGCCTCGAATGGCATCATCAATGTCATGATTAATATAGGCGATTTTGTCTGAAAGCCTTACGATTTCCCCTTCTAACGTGGATGGATGTCCACTGGTTTTATGATTTAATATTCCATCTCGTACTTCTACTGTTAGATTTAAACCCAGTCCCTGTTTTTCCAAACATTCTACTACACGCACACTTTGTACATTATGCTCAAAGCCTTGTGGTGCCACTTCATTTAGAACTTTTTCTCCTGCATGACCAAAGGGCGTATGCCCCAAATCATGTCCCAGACAAATTGCCTCTACTAAATCCTCGTTCAAACGCAATGCTTTTGCAATGGTTCTGGCATTTTGTGATACTTCCAGGGTATGGGTCAATCTTGTCCGATAATGATCTCCCTTCGGAAGTAAAAACACCTGGGTCTTTTGCTTCAATCTACGAAAAGACTTGCAGTGTAAGATGCGGTCTCGGTCCCTTTGAAACACCGGACGTATATCACATTGAGCTTCTTCTATATCTCTTCCTTTTGAATCTTTGCTTAATGTTGCGTACGGGCTTAGGTATTCAACTTCCCTTTGTTCTACCTGTTCTCTGATTGTCATATGGAACCTTCCTTTCAATTTTCACTGCCACTTCCGTTTTTCTCTCTACCACATATATTCTGCATGACTTGTTCATTTCCTTTTTATATAAAAAAGATTGGCAATACACCAATCTTTTCATGTTCACTTTATATCTTTTTTGCATTTGCCGGTATCACAGGATAACTATGATGTAAAAGTATTCTCTCATTCTTTTCTGGGTTTTTTTGATAAAATAGTTCTTGAATACGCTTTGCAATCCTGTCTGCATCTTGTTCTGTCGTATTCGGTACCATAGTTAAAAACTGACAACTACTATATTGTGAAAAGACGTCCCCCATGCGTAAAGACATCTGAATGACCTGACTTAGGGACTCCATCGGTTTCTCCCTTTCCGCAAGTGGTGGGAAATCGCCATTCATATCCGTAAGTGTAAATAGTATGATATACGAACTGCTCTCTGATCGTTTTAAACTACGTTCCACAAAACGATAAACCGTCTTAAATTCTTCGTAGCTCTGGCAAAACGCCCCGAAAATCTGTTCTTGTTCTCTTAAATCATCACTAATCCTCTTCATATCGATAGCAATCCCTTGTTTTAAGCCATCTTGTTTACTCATCTTATCCATTTTTATCCTCATTATCACTCTCTGAAATTCGCTCTGTTTCAGCTTCCGTTCGTATCTTACATCCATTATACCCCAACAGAATGTGATGCACAATCCCGAATTCTAAAGAGAAATACAAAAGATATGAATCAGCCCTTTGCTAGCAATTCATATCTTTTCCCTTATAATTGATGTATTAAGTCTTGCAAATCCTTTTCTGTAGTAATCTTTGTTTTTCCACCTGTCAGATATAAAATAGCTTCCTGCCACTCCACTAACTCATAAGTATAAATATTAATTTCTTTTAATGCGCCAACCACTTCCTTCTCCTGTATCATTCCGCTTAAATCGGATATATACTGTGCCCCTGACTTTTCTAATATCATCTCCAATAGCTCCATATTATACCTTTCCCTTACTAAAAAGTACACCTTTTAGCAAGAAAAAAATAAAGATAAAAAAATCGGAA